>CAXTNU010000049.1:0-16796 GCA_964245595.1 uncultured bacterium
CTCCAGCACCCCGCCAGCGGACGGGTCGTCGACGCCTCCGGGGCCGTGCCCGCCACCACCAACAACCGGATGGAACTCACCGGCGCCATCGAAGGGCTCGCCTCCTTGAAGCGCCGCTGCCAGGTCGAGCTCGTCACCGGCCGCCTCGTCGAGCTGCGCGACGCCGGCGACGCGCTCGAAGCGGTCGTCGCCGCGAACGGCGGCCGGCGCACGCTGCGCGTCGCCCGCGTCGTCAACTGCACCGGCCCCGGCGCGCGCTACGCACCGCACGACCAGCCGCTGGTCGACGTGCTGGTGCGGCGTGGCGAGCTGTGCTACGACCCGGACAGCTTCGGCCTGCGCGCCGACGCGGACGCGCGCCTGATCGACGCGCACGGCCGGCCGCAGGCCGACCTGTGGACCATCGGCTGGCCGATGCGCGGGGTGCGCTTCGAGACGACTGCGGTGCGCGAGATCCGCGAGCACGCGCGCGACCTGGCGGCCGTGCTCGTGCGCGCCGAGCCGAGTTAGCCGGCGCTGAGCGCGAGCGACGTCACCGGGCCGCCCCACACGACGTAGAACAGGCCGCCGTCGGGACAGGTCCAGCCGTGGTAGCTGCCGGGCTGGTAGACCAGCAGCTCGCCCTTGCCGTAGACGCCGCTGTCGTCGTGGAACGTGCCCTCGAGGACCAGGAACGACTCGTGGCCTTGGTGACGGTGCGGTGCGGAGAACGCGCCGGGCTCGCAGCGGACGAGCGCGACGCGCTGGCCGCTGGCCGGATCGTCGAACAGCACGGTCGTCTTCGCGCCCTTGCGGCCATGGCTGTCGTGCCCGACCCATTCGTAGCGGTCGAGGTCGTTGGCCAGCGTGTCGAGCTGGACGGTGCGGGGCGGGCGGTTGTCGGCGACACCCGGGACGTCGATCGTGGTGCTCATTGCTGCTCCGTGGTGAGTGGTGATGAGGTCAGTGCGAGGTGGCGGCTTTGAGCCGAAAGCGTTTGACGCGCACGTCGTTGCCGCAGGCCGTGCTGGCGCACCACACCCGGCTGAAGCCGCGCGAGCGGTCGACGTAGATGCCGTCGCAGGTTCTGCCGGCGCACTCGCGCAGCAGCGCGCGGTCGGGGCCGCCGATCAGGTCGATCGCGTCGCGCGCGACGATCGCCAGAACCTGGGGCACCGTCAGGGGTTCGGCTGTGCCGACTTCCCAGTTCGTGCCGCGCCGCACGCCGGCGAGCTGGAGCACCGGCGGGTGCGCTTCCCGCGCGGTCACGTTTACGAGCGCGAGATCGCCGGGCGACGGTTTGCGGTGGTGGACGACGTCGTGCACGAGCCGGTGCAGCGCTTCGCGCAGCGCGATGAAACGGTTCAAATCGGCCGCGCCGAGCGGCGGCGGCGCGTCACCAGGGCGCACGATGCCGCTCTGCGCCAGCCATTCCGCCAGGCGCGCGGCCGTCGGCCAGCGCTCCACCGGCTGCTCGCTGTTGCGCACGCCCACCGTGCCGACGAAGTTGAGGCTCAGCCGGCCCAGGTTGAACCGGAAATCGGTGCTCCCCATCGCTATGCTTGCGAAGTCGCGGCGGCCGCGAGCCGGACCGGGCGCGGGAAGAGCGGCAGCGCGATCAAGGCGGCGGCGCTCGCGACCATCCACACCGCCGGCCACGAGCCGAGCAGCAGGATCGCCGGGATCGTCAGCGGGGTCAGGAACAGCGACAGGAACGTGGTCGAGTTCGCCATCCCGAACGCGGTCCCGACCCGCGCCGCGCCGGCCAGCGTGGCGAGCTCGGCGAAGGCCACCCCGTGCCAGGCCGACACGAACACCCCGGCTACGATCAGCAGCGCGACGATCGCAGCCGTCACCTCGGCTCCGCCCTGCGGTGCGAACGCGACCAGCAGCGCCAGCGCGGCGAACGCGGCGACGCTGAGCATGCAGCAGGTCTGCAGGTACTCGCGCCGGTTGCCCTTGCGGTCGGTCCAGCGGCCGCTCCACACGCGCGCCGCCATCGCGCCGATCTGCACCGTGAACAGGGTCGCGGTGATGCCCGCCACGCCGAGGTGGCGCGCGTCGTGCAGGAACACCGTCGCGAAGGTCAGCACCGCGAACTGCGGCACGCACAGGATCGCGATCGCGAACACGATCTTCCAGACCTGCGCGTCGCGCAGCGGCCCGTGGCCGGCGCGCGCGCTCGGTTTGGCTTGCGCGCTCGGCGGCGCCATGGCCGGCGCGGCTTCGGCGAGCGGCTCGTGCAGCCAGCGCCAGGTGAAGTATGCGGTCACCGTGCAGAGCGCGGCCAGGACCCCGTACACCGCCACGAAGCCGAAGCGCGCGGCGAGCGAAGGCAGGACCAGCGCGCCCAAGCCGCCGCCCAGCGGCACCGCGGTCTGGCGGATGCTCATCGCCAAGCCGCGCTCGCCGGCGCTGAACCAGGTCATCACGGCGCGCCCGCTCGAGCCGTTGACGCTCCCGGCGAGCACGCCGACGGCCAGCAGGCCGATCGCGAGCTGTCCGATGCTCGGCGTGCGCAGCGGCGTGGGGGCGAGCAGGAGCGCCATCAGCGCGAGCGCGACGGCGGTCGTGATCAGGCCGGTGAGCAGCACCTTGCGGTCGCCCCAGCGGTCCGTCAGCAGGCCCCACGGCAGGTCGCTCAGCGCCAGCCCCAGGCCCAGCAGGCCCAGGATGAACCCGAGCTGCGCCAGCCCCAGGTGGTAGTCCGAGCGCATGAACACGGCGGTGGTCGGGATTCCCTGGAACGCGGCGGACACGCAGGCGTTCGCGGCAACCCCGACCCCGAGCACTTTCCAGCGGTGGCTGCGGTCGCGCAGCGGCAGATCGAACCGGGCCAAAGTCGACTCCCTCACGAAGTGGCGTAATGAGCATAAGCCATTACAGCCGAAGACGCAAGGGGAGCGGGACACTGCTCTCAGAGCATTCGGAAGCGCAGCACGTCGTCGGCCGGTTCGGCCGACCCGGCTTGCATCCAGGGCACGAGCGCGCGCAGCTCGCTCCCGACCTGCTCGATCGGGTGCGACGCCGCGCGCTCGCGGAAGCGCCTGAACGACGGCTTGCCGGCGGCGTGCTCGGCGACCCACTCCTGCGCGAACGCGCCGCTGCGGATCTGCGCGAGGATCGTGCGCATCGCGGCCCGCGTCTCGTCGGTCACGATGCGCGGCCCGCGGGTGTAGTCGCCGAATTTCGCGGTGTTGCTGATCGCATCGCGCATGCCCTCGATGCCGCGCTCGTACATCAGGTCGACGATCAGCTTGACCTCGTGCACGCACTCGAAGTACGCCATCTCGGGTGCGTAGCCGGCTTCGACGAGGGTCTCGAACCCGGCCGTGACGAGCGCCGTCATGCCGCCGCAGAGCACGGCCTGCTCGCCGAACAGATCGGTCTCGGTCTCCTCGCGAAAGTTGGTCTCGAGGATGCCCGCGCGCCCGCCGCCGATCGCCGCCGCGTACGCGAACGCCGTCTTGCGCGCCCGGCCGGTCGCGTCCTGATGGACCGCCACCAGGCACGGCACGCCGCGCCCGGCCTCGTACTCGCTGCGCACCAAATGCCCCGGGCCCTTGGGCGCGATCATGATCACGTCGACGTCGCTGGGCGGCACGATGGTGCCGAAGTGGATCCCGAACCCGTGCGCGAACGCCAGCGCCGTGCCGGGCTCGAGGTGCTCGACGACCTCGCGCAGGTAGAGCACGGGCTGCTCCTCGTCGGGGACGAGCAGCATCACGACGTCCGCCACCGCGACCGCCTCGGGAATCGAGGACACCGGCAGGTGGTCCCGCCGCGCCGCGTCGCGCGAGGCCGAGCTGGGCCGCAGCCCGACGATCACGTTGCGGCGGTCGTCGTGCAGGTTGAGCGCGTGCGCGCGCCCTTGGCTGCCGTAGCCGATGACGGCGATCGTTTTCCCGTCGAGCTCGCCGCGTTCCACGTCGCGGTCGTAATAGGCTTGCATCGAATCCTCCGGAGATGGAAAAAAGCCCCCGCCGATCAATCGGCGAGGGCTTTTCGTAAGGTCGACTCGTGTGTCGGTCTAAACGAAAGCGTCTCGCCGGTCCGGAAGAACCTCGAGAATGATGCTGACGCTAAGAAGGACGAGCCGGGCAAACATGGGTGCAAAGGGGTGTACCACGTCCGATGCGGGCTTGTCAAGATATGTCAATGAGATATGGCCAAGCAGCCGATTCCTGATCGAGGCTCGACGACCGCCCCTTCGTCCGCTACCTCGAAGGCCTGGAGCCGTCTGCGCCGACCTCACCTGATTCACCGTGACACCCGTTGCCGTTCGGCCCGTGTATGCTATGACGCGTGGCGCATCACGTGGTGCTGATGTTCCCTTCACACGGTAGCCATGGGTCGAAGCCCGGGTCTTGTAGGCGTCTCAACTGCGTGGCGGGGTCGAAGTCATCCGGCTGAGGAACCTCGCCCGCCGCATCCCAGGGCATTCCTCTTTCAGTCCATCGCGCACGCCATTCCGCATAGCCGATGTGCAAGGCATCATCCGTATAACCGAATTGAAAACCGCACGACTCACAGATCTGGTCCGAAGCTCCCCCGGTACTCGTCCGTGCCGGAGATTCGAGCCCGCAAAAACCACAGACCGGGCATGGGAAGAGCATGTGCTACGGCTTCACTGAGGGAAGCGCTATGATGATTCCATTTTGGCCCTGCCAGTATGCCGCGCCGTTTTGCGGCTTGAAGTAAGTCGAACCAACCCTTCTTTCCCGGTTACCGTATCGACCGACTCGAAGATATTATTGATCGGATCATAGATACGCAGAGCGCCATCGCTCAAATCCCATTTGAATTGGTACAGTGATGAGCTTAGAGCTGCGAACTTGAAGAAAAGGTATGCGCCGCGCGCATAGGCGGCCGAATCGGTCGCTGCTATACCGAAATCTGCGGCATGATCCCGGGCATGCCTTGCGAGCCTTTTACCGAACGTGGCCCCATATGACCCGTTTGCCGCGGCGATCCGGGCCGCGTCCTTCTGCAGACCGATCTTCACTTGGGCAGCTAGCGCGCTGGTTGGGTCACCGACCAACGTGATGCCGGCGGTTTGCCATCCCGACTGCTCGTCATCAGTGTAAGTCTCTCGCGCGTACGATTCACCCTCTCCGTAACCTCCGCCGTCCGGATGCGCTGCCCCGGTTCCGATACCCGGCCAATCATTGGTACCGATCTCATAGGAATCGGAGCAACAGCTCGACCCGGGCGCCTGCTCCCCGGTCGTTGGGCCGGTTGGCGGCGGCGGTGGGTACCGTAAAGCATACCGAGGCCTGCTTACGGACGGCTTGAGGGTTTGACGACCAGTTGTCACGAGGCGAAACCCAGGTGGAAACGCCAGGGGCCCGGAGGAAGCTCTGTGTGTGGGTCGGCGAACAACCCGCCAAAAAGAGGATGACGCTCGCAGCGACCGCCCGCAGCCGGTCCATCGGTTCATCACGAACACCCCCCTCGCTTTGTGGGCATGAGCCAGTGGCGCTCCCTACGGTGACACCCCGTTGTCACCCTGCCCGCATACACTGCCGGTGTGGTGCATCCCGACGACGAGCCTTACCTCAAGATTTTGGAGCTTTGCGCCGCGGCCCGCCGCCGGCTCGGCCTTCCAAGCTACTCACGCGCTGATCTAGAGCGCTTATTCGCAGTGAAAGACGCTCCAGCGCCGCCAGAAGATCTGCCTCCGAACGTGATCCGCTTTCCACAGGGGCGTCGCGCCCGGTGGCGAGATACCAGGGACTGACCTCGAACAGGCGCGCCAGCCGCAGGCCGACCACCAGGCTGGCGTTCTTGGTCTGCCCGCTTTCCATCTGGCGGATCGCGCCCTCGGTCACCTCGACGCGCCGCGCCAGCTCGCTGAGCGTCATAGCCCGCTGCGTCCTGAGTGCGCGGAGCCGCTCGCCGAAGGTTCCTGCCACGGACGCAGTATACGAACGCTCGCCCGTACCATGGTATTGCTGTATACTGCACAGTATGCTACGAACAAGCGCTGAAGGTGGCGCCGTCGAGTCGGCGCCGCCTCACCTTACCGATTCTGCCGCGAAAGGCGCGGCCCCGGCTTCGTCCGATTTGAGTAGGACGTCCGCCGAAGCATTCTCCGTCGAAGATGCGTTCCGGCTCTGCGCGCTCGCACCGTACGACATGGTCCGCCAGGCCGCCGCCCAGGTCGATCCCACCAGCATCGCCGGGCTGCTCCTGGCGGCGACGGTTCGTCAGTGCGAAGGGGACATTCCCCGAGCCGAGGCCGCTCTTGAGCGGGCGGCTCAGCGTGCCGGCGGCCGGGATCTCGCCCTCGTCCTCGACTTCCTCGTCCCACTGCTGATCTCGCGCGAACTGTTCGATGCCGCCCTGACCGCGCTCGGCACGGCTCCCGCGTGCAACGACCTCCCCATGCTGGCGCTTCGGGTCGTCCTCGACGCGCACCGCGAGCGCGGAGTGGCCCCCGCCGCCCGCGTCCGTCAGGTTCGCGAGCTGCTCGACGAGAGCGACGACGACGTGATCCGGCTGCGGGTCCACCAGCGACTCGCCCTCGCAGCATACTACCGCGGCGACGCCGGGTCGGCGCTCGAGGACGTGGCCGAGGGCATGCGGCTGGCGAAACTCCTCGACGCGCACCGTGCGGCGGCAGGCATGCAGTCCGTCGCTTATGCTACGCACTACACCTACACCGGGGATGCGGAGGCAGCATGGCGGCATGCCATGCTGCTCGCAGCCGAGGCCGAGTGCGGCGGTGACGCGTCGTGCCAAGCACTGGGGAACGTCGCGCTGTACGAGCTTGCCGCAGAGCGTGGGGACGAGCAGACCATGGCCTCGGTCCGCTCGGCGATCGACGCGAAGCCGCTACCGGAGCAATATCGCGAGCGCTTTGCCGCAGGCATCGCCGATGCACTGCGCTTAGCCTGGTCCGAACAATTTCCTACCTGCCGCAACATGCTCTTCGTGCTCAAGGACATGCAGAGGCGAAGTGAGGGCGAGCGTGCTCTCTGCCGCGCCATCCTAGCGCTCGTGTCCGCAGCGCTGGGCGATTGTGATTCCGCACGCAGGTTTGCCCGCCAGGCCGTGTCGGATTCGGCTCGACCGGAGAAGCGTCTTATCGGGCACGAATTGCGATATCGCAGGTTGGCGCGCGCGCTCGCCGCCGTCGCGAGCGAGCTCGTCGGCGATGTCGTGCGCGGCCGGCGAGCTGCGCAAGCACGCTTCCTACGCGGCGACCCGGACGTCGCATCGCTCGCCGGCTTGCGGGGTAGCGCACGCTGGGCGGATGCCCCGACGAGCGTACGAGGGTATGCTCGGCTAGTGTGCGTCGTCCGCGACCGATATGCGCTTCGTCCCACGTCGGGACCGCTGACGGCGACCGAAATCGCGATCCTGCGGCTCGTCGATGCGGGCCGGAACGCACCTCAGATCGCGGTGATGTTGGATCGCAGCCCACATACGGTGCGGACGCACTTGCGCAATGCTCACGCCAAACTGGGCGCCCACGGGCGCTCCGACGCGCTGAGCAGGGCTCGGGGCCTTGGGTTGTTACAAGGCTAAATTACCTAGTAGGCGCGTCTCGACATCGCGCCTACTCACTTCGTAGCTCACGTTGTACGAGCCGGTGACTGTACGGTGCAGCGGTCGTTACTGCCGCTTCCAGGAGGTACCATCGTGCTCGCACTCTTAGCTCTCGCCGCCGCTGCCGTTGCAATCGTCCCGCCGATCTGTATCTGACCTTGCTCGCTCTTCTTGCTCTGGTCGTCGTTGCGGTCGTGCCGCCCATCTGCGGCTGATCCGCTTTCGGCTTTCGTGAACTGAAACGAGGGGTTCAGGCAAACGCTTGAACCCCTCGTTTTGTCTGAAGCCCCTCGTCCATGGCCCCTTTGAGCAAGGATAGTTTGCTTTCATGCTGCCATATAAGCTCTCGGGGCCGGCCTACTCACATTGCGCGGTACGACGGTTCGCCAGACCGTGCTAGGATGTGCTCGACGCCCCAGCTTGCGAAAGGCACCCCATGCTCGCACTCCTCGTCCCCGGCGCGCTCATCGCAGCCACCGCCGTTCCGCCGGTCTGCATTTGATCGACTTTCCCGGGCGGGAGCCGGACCCGCTCTACGTGCTGCTCGACTTCCTCGTCGGCGACTCGGTCGATACGCTGGCGCGCAAGAACGGCCTCGACACGCGGCGGATCGAGGCCGTCCTGCGCCGGGCGCTGGCTGCCTACGGCTTCAACGGCGCGGAGCCCGCGCCGGCCGCCACCAAGCCGCGGTCCGCGCAAGAGGGCTGAAGCTTCAGAGCCGAACGCGGTACCCGAGGACCGGCGCGATGCCGACGTTGCGGTCCGCGAGCTCGCCCGAGTTGCCGTAGCGCGCGGTGTAGTTGATGTAGCGCACGCCGTACAGCAGCTCGCCGTGCTTGCCGACGCGGTGCGCGAACCGGGCGCTGGCGTCCACTTGAGCCGCGGTCTCGCCGTCGGCGGCAGTGACCGAGACCGCGCCGGTGGTGCAGCCGTTGCGGAAGCAGGTGAACGCGCCGGCATAGCCGTTCACGCGGGTGTACTGCAGCCCGTGCATCGACGGGTTCGCCGCCACCCAGGCTTCGAACCGGTCGCGCCCGACGTCCATGCTGCGGCCGGCTTCGAAGCGCGCGCCGACGACGCGCGAGCGCTGCTCGAGCGAGGCGTCGTCGGCCGAGATGAACTGCCCGGGCGAGAGGTACTCGAAGAAGCGTACCTCGCCGAAGTCCGAGGCCTGGTTGTAGACCGTTTCCCCCGCCCCGACGAACCAGCCGCCGGCGAACGCCCGGCGATAGGTCGCGTTCACGATCGCCAGCTTCACGCTCTGCAAGCTGCCGTCCGGCAAGCCGGCGCGCGAGCCTTGGAACACCGGCAGCGTCACCGCCGGCAGCGCTTCGATGCGCAAGCTGTCGAGGCCGTGGCGGAAGGTCAGCTCGCCGAGCGGCAGCGGTGCGAACGACGTGCGAGCTTTTTCGCCACCGCTGATCTCGTGGTCGCCGCTGATCGCGTTGACCGTCGCGGCGAACGTCGTCTCGACCGATTCCGCCGATGCGGCGGTCGTAGCGCATGCGAAGAGCGCCGCCGCCATGGCGGCGACGTGCCGGCACCCTCGGGTCATATCTGCTCCTTCACCAGAACGGCGTCGCGGAACGCCTCCCAGCCCCCGTTTTCGATCGCCGTGCGCGCTTCCCGCAGGAGGCCGGTCAGGGCCGCCACGTTGTGGTACGAGAGCAGCCGCTGACCCAGCGTCTCGCCCGCGCGGAACAGATGGCACAGGTAGGCTCTGGTATAGGTCGCGCAGACGCGGCAGTCGCAGTCGGGATCGAGCGGCGTGAAGTCGCGCACGTGGACCGCGCGGCGCACGTTGTACTCGGTCCCGGCGCGGGTCAGCACGCGCCCGTGCCGGCCGCTGCGCGTCGGGTAGACGCAGTCGAACAGGTCGATGCCGCGGTCGATCCCCGCCAGCAGATCGCGCACGGTTCCGACCCCCATCAAGTAACGCGGCTTGCCGGCCGGCAGCAGCGCGGCCGTGAAGCGCGCCACCCGGTCCATCTCCTCGCGCGACTCGCCCACCGACAGCCCGCCGATGGCATAGCCGGGAAGATCGAGCGCGACCAGCTCGGCCGCGCTGCGCGCGCGCAGATCATCCTCCAGCCCGCCCTGCACGATGCCGAACAGCATCGTCCGGTCGGCGTGCCGGCGCGCGGCGGCGCAGCGCTCGGCCCAGCGGGTGGTGCGCTCGACCGCGCGCTCGATCTCGGCTCGTTCCGACGGCAGCTTGACGCACTGGTCGAACGCCATCGCGACGTCGACCCCGAGCTCTTCCTGGAACGCGACCACGTTCTCGGGCGTGAAACGGTGCGCGCTGCCGTCGAGGTGCGAGCGGAACGTCACCCCGTCGTCGTCGATCGCGCGCCGCGACTCCAGGCTGAACACCTGGTAGCCGCCCGAGTCGGTCAGGATCGGCCCGTCCCAAGCCATGAAGCGGTGAATGCCGCCCGCCGCGGCCAGCGTCTCGCCCCCCGGCCGCAGCCACAAGTGGTACGTGTTGGCCAGCACGATCCGCGCCCCGACTTCGCGCAGGTCTTGCGGCTCGAGCAGCTTGACGTCCGCCAGCGTCCCGACCGGCATGAAGCACGGCGTCTCGACCGTCCCGTGCGCGGTCGTCAGCGTCCCCCGCCGCGCCGCCCCCGCCGTCGCCCGTACGACGAACGCACCGCTCACGGCTGGGGCTGGAGCATGGCCAGCGTGGCGAGGTACTCGCGCGGGGGCTCGCTTTCGAAGTCCATCATCTGCTGCGTGCGGGGATGCTTGAAGCGGAGCTTCCAGGCGTGCAGGGCTTGGCCCGGGAGCGGCAGGCGGGCGTCGCTGCGGCCGTAGATCGGGTCGTTGAGGACCGCGTGCCCGAGCGCCGCCATGTGAACCCGGATTTGGTGCGTGCGGCCGGTCTCGAGCGTGAACGTCAGCTCGCTGTGGCCGGCCAGCTTCTGGCGCAGCGCGTAGTGCGTCACCGACGGTTTGCCGTCGGCGCGAACGGCGTACTTCATCCGGTTGCGCGGGTCGCGCCCGAGCGCGCCGCGGATCGTGCCCTCGTCGTCGTCAGGATACCCGACCACGATGCCGCGGTACGCACGCTCGATGTAGCGCTGCTGCATCGCCCGCCCCAGCGTGCCCAGCGCCTCTTCGGTCTTGGCGACGAGCAGCAGGCCCGAGGTGTCGCGGTCGAGGCGGTGGATCAAGCCGGCCCGGACGCGCTCGCCCGGCAGCGTCGCGACATGCGCGAGCAGCGCGTTGACCAGCGTGCCGTCGAGCGCGCCGTGGGCGGGGTGGGTCACCATCCCGGCCGGCTTGTCGACCACCAGCAGGTCGTCGTCCTCGTAAGCGATCTCAAGCGCGATCTGCTCGGGCTGCGCGTCGAGCTCGCGCGGCGGCTCGAGCGCGTACTCGACCCGGTCGCCCGGCTCGAGCAGCGTGCTGGGCTTGCCGGGGGCGTCGTTGACGCGCGCCGCGCCGGCCCGCAGGGCGGCGGCGACGTGCGAGCGCGAGTAGCCGGTCAAGCGCGCGAGCAGCACGTCGAGCCGGGTGTCGCCGTCGGCCTCGTCGACGAGGTGTGTCAGGCTTTGGCCTCGCCGCGGTCGCTGCGCGCGATCGACGCGATGATGAGCAGCCCGACCCCGACCGTGATGCAGGCGTCGGCGACGTTGAACACGTTGGGCCAGATCGTCTTGAAATCGATGAAGTCGACCACCCAGTGGTGCTGCAGCCGGTCGATCACGTTGCCGACCGCGCCGCCTGCGATCATCCCGAAGGCGATTCGCACCAGGTTCGAGCGCTGCACCGCGTCGCGGAAGGCCCAAGCGAACAGCGCCAGGACGAGCACGGCCAAGCCGATCAGCAGGAGCGGCGAGTTGCCGAACAGCCCGAACGCGCCGTGCGTGTTCTGCACGAAGGTGAACCACAGCAGGCGGGGGACGACCAGCCGGCTCTCACCGGGCGCGAAGTGCGACAGCACGACGGTCTTGGACCAGCGGTCCAGCACGAATACGACGATCGCGACGATCCAAAGGATGGGCACGAGGGAGCCGGGTTCGACACGGGTGCCGAGAGCCCGCCTGGCCTCGGAGGCTTACTCGTGCCGAGAGCCGACCAAGCGGTAGGCATCGCCCATCGCGGCTTCGATCAGCGTGTGAGGTGATAGCCCGTATCGAGGGTGTCCCACCAGACGGAGTCACCCATGGGCTGGACTTGCACGTCCGAAAGCGCTTCCGTCGTCGCATCGGCGGGCAGGTATCCGAGCAGCCTTCGCGGCACGGTCAAGCGCGTTCCGGCGCGAAGTTGCAGCTCGTACGCATCCGCCGCGCGATCGTAGCGAATCCCGGTCGCTTGGGCCTTGTCGTTCCGCCCTCGCTGGTGCGGATCGACCGTATCCAAGTAGCGGCGCCGCCCTTGCCGTTTCTTCATCCCTGCACCCTCCGCCACTCGCCCACAACCGCGTCGTACACTTCGCGAGCGACGGCGAGGACCTTGCTCTCGTCGGCTTGACGCACGTTGCCCGAGCGTTTGACGACCCGTACGTCGCGCTGCTCGAACGCGATGACCAATTCCCCTCTGTCGAGTGACACGTGCGCGTGGATCGGGAAGTGGTCCTTCGGATAGATTTGAAAGATGATGCCGTTCCGTCTTACTGTTCCCACGGCCCTCGATCACGCGGGATCGAGGGAACGGCAAGGGGACTACGCTACAAGCTGGGCGGCTGGACGTACTGGTAGAACCAGCCGGCGACGCGGCCGAAGGTGCCGGTGATCAGGACGATCCCCGTCGCGACCAGGAAGACGCCGGCGCCGATCTCGATCGCGCCCAGGTAGCGCTTGATCCGGTTGAGGGTGCCCAGCGCGCGCGAGATGCCCGCCGCGGTGATGAAGAACGGCAGCGCCAGGCCCATCGAGTAGACGAACAGGAGGAAGGTCGCCGGGCCGTAGCGCTCCTGAGTGGCCAGGGCCAGGATGCCGGCCAGGATCGGGCCGACGCAGGGCGACCAGCCGGCCGCGAAGGCCAGCCCGACCACGAACGAGGCCCAGTACGAACGGTTGGCGCTGCGCCACTGCGGGCGCTTGTCCATCATCAGGAACGGGATCTTGAAGACCCCGATCATGTTCAGGCCCAGGACCACCACGATGAGCCCGCCGATCTTGGCGATCCAGTCGCGGTAGTCGACCAGGGCCGTCCCGATGGCGCTGGCCGTGAAGCCGAGCGACATGAACACCACCGTGAAGCCCGCGATGAAGGCCAGGGCGTGGAACATCACCCGGGCCCGGTCGGCCCCGGTCTGCTCCTGGAGCTCCTCCAGGCTCGATCCCGTGATGAAGGAGAGATAGGCCGGGATCAGCGGCAGGACGCACGGGGAGACGAAGGAGACGAGTCCCGCCAGGAAGGCGGTCAGGATGTTGACGTTCGCGGTCACGGCTACCTCAGTTGGACGGCGCGGGAGGCTGCGCCCGCATGCCGTAACCCCGCCGGGTGACCCACTGGTTCGCCTATCCGAACTTGGACCCCATCGCGTTCCGGCTCGGCCCGATCGCCGTGCACTGGTACGGGCTGTCCTACCTCTTCGGGTTCATCTGCGTCTTTGCGTGGATGAACCGGCCGGCCGGGCGGCGCCGCCTCGGCCTGACGACCGACCAGATCCAGGACTTCCTGGTCTACGCTCTGATCGGGGTGCTGATCGGCGGCCGGGCCTTGTTCGTCGTCGCCGACATCATCACCAACCACAACCTGGCCGACTACCTGGCGCACCCGCTGAACTTCATCGCGATCTGGCAGGGCGGGATGGCCTTCCACGGCGCGCTGGTCGGCGTCATCGTCGCGCTCGCCCTGTTTCTGCGCAAGCACCCGGGCCTGACCTTCGGCATCCTGGGCGACGAGGTGGTGGTGCTGCTGCCGCTGGGCATCTTCGCGACGCGCCTCGTCAACTTCATCAACGACGAGCTGCCGGGCAAGCTCTGCCTGCCCGACCACCCGTACTGCATCCTGTTTCCGAAGTATCCCGACGGCTACCGCTACCCCTCGCAGATCTTCGAAGCCATCCTCGACATCGTGGTGCTGCCGATCGTGCTGCTGGTGTACCGCCGCCGCCCGCCCGACGGCGTGGTGGCCTGGACCTGGTTCACGCTCTACGGCATCACCCGCTCGATCGCCGAGATCTGGCGCGAGCCGGGCTTCACGGTCGCCGGCCTCTCGGGCGGCCAGCTCGTCGCGCTGCCGCAGATTCTGATCGGAATCGTGATGCTCGTTTACAGCGTGCGACGCGGGACCCGCACCGACGCACGGTGAAGGACTCCTTCCATGTCCGCAGTCCGGTGCGGCGCACCGAACACCGAAACGATCGCGGAACGCGTGGCGATGCTCCGAGAGCGCGTCGACACCGTCGCGCTCGCCGCGGGGCGTGAGCCCGCGAGCGCCATCGCGATCCTCGCCGTCACCAAGATGCAGCCGCGCGAGGCGGTGCTCGCCGCCCTCGCGGCCGGCTTGGCCGACGTCGGCGAGAACTACCTGCAGGAAGCGCGCGCCAAGTACGACGGCTTGCCGCCGTGCACGCGCCACTTCATCGGCCACGTGCAGACGAACAAGGCCAAGGCGATCGCGGCGCTGTTCGACGTGGTCCAGAGCGTCGACCGGCTCGAGGCCGGGCTGGCGCTGGCCAAGGCGGCGCGGTCGCTGGGGCGGGATTTGCGCGTCCTGGTGCAGATCAACATCTCGCCGGCCGAGCGCTTCGGCGCGCCGCCGGCGGAGGCGCCGGCGCTGGCGGAACGCCTGCGCGCCGAGGGACTGTTCGTGGACGGCGTGATGGCGATCGGGCCGGTCGGCGGTGACGTCGGCGGCGCGTTCGCGCTCGCGCGCGAGACGTTCGAACGCGTCGGCGGGGCGACGCTGTCGTTGGGTATGTCGGGTGATTGGGAAACTGCGGTGCGGCACGGATCGACCATGATCCGGGCCGGCACGGCGATCTTCGGCCCTCGCGCGCCGAGGGAGGAGCACGTACGATGAGCATGTTCGCGAAGGTCAAGGACTGGTTTTCGATCCAGGACGAGGGCGAGGAAGAGTTCTACGCCGCCGACGAGGTCGGCGCGAAGCGCAACGTCGTCCCGCTGAGCGACGCCTCGCGCCGCAACAACATGGGCGGTTCGGTCGCGGTGTTCGCGCCGCGCTCGTTCGCCGACGTCACCGAGATCGCCGACGCGCTGCGCTCGCGCCAGGTGGTGATCGTCAACGTGCAGGGGGCGGACCGCAACCTGCTCCAGCGCGTGGTCGACTTCACCTCGGGCGTGGCCTACACGATCGACGGCCGGATCCAGAAGCTCGCCGAGGCGATCTACCTGATCGTGCCGTCGGGCGTGAGCGTCAACTCCGCCGGCGTGAAGGAACAGCTCGACAACGACGGCCTGCTGGGGATCAAGGACTTTCGCTAGTGGATTCGATTAGATCGAATCCGTCGCGTTCGGCCTTCGGCCGAGCCGCCCGTCGTCGCCCGGAGGGCTCCTAGTGGCGAAGATCACCCCCGTCGACATCCAGCACAAGGCGTTCAAGAAGAAGCTCCAGGGCTTCGATCCGGCCGACGTCAACCAGTATCTCGACGAGATCATCGAGACGCTCGAGGACGAGGCGCACGATCGCGCCGCGCTGGCCGGCGAGGTGGCCGATCTCAAGGAGCGGATCTCGCACTTCAAGGCGATGGAGGAGTCGCTCCACTCGACCCTGCTGCTCGCCCAGCGCACGGCCGACGAGGTGAAGGCCTCGGCCCACAAAGAGGCCGACCTGATCAAACAGGAAGCACGCCTGGCGGCCGAGCGCGAGATCGCCGCGCTGGGCGACCGCATCGAGGACGCGCGGCGCGAGGCGCAGCGCGCGCAAGACACCGCCGAGCAGGCGAAGAGCGAGCTGCGCTCGCTGCTGATGTCGCACCTGTCGCTGATCGACCGCGTGCCCCTGGGCGTGCCGCACGCGGCAGCGGCGCCGGCTCCCATGGCCGCGCCTGCGACATCGGCTCCCGCGCCCGCGACGGCAGCGGCCACGTCCGCGGGGTCACCGGCGGTGTCCGCGCGACCGGTCATCACCTCGGATACGGACGAGTTCGAGCGGCCGCCCAGCAACGGTGCCGCGGAGCACCGCCTGGTCGAGTAGCGGGCGGTCAGCTCCGCCCGAGCAGCTCTTTCACTTCGGCCGCGCCGAGAGGCTGGTTGTAGATCGCGGAGCCGGGCTGCTGCTTGCCGCCGCCCGCGACCAGCCCGCCGTTGTCGACCGGGTCGAAGCCGACCTCGTCGATGAGTTCCATGACGACGCGCTTGGCGCTCTCGTCGTCGGACGCGACGGGCATCGCGAGACGCTCCTTGGCGCCCTTGGGCTTGCCCTCGCTCGCCAGCCGCTTGTAGAAGACGGTGTTGAAGGCTTTGACCACGCGGGCGCCAGGGACGAGCGCGCGGGTGAACTCGCTCGAGGTCTTGTTGCCGAGATCCTCGATCTCGAAGTCCTCGGTGTAGGGGTTCATCGCGTCGATGACGATCTTGCCGTCCCAGCCCTCGATCTCGCCGAGCGCCTCCTCGCGCTTGGTCCAGCGGACGGCGATCAGCACGATGTCGCTCGCGTCGACCGCGTCCTGGGGCGTGCCGGCCTGCGCGTTGGAACCGATCTCGGCGACCAGGGCCTGCAGCGACTCGGGACCGCGCGAGTTGGCGATCCGCACGTGATGACCCGCCCGGGCGAAGAGCCGCGCGGCGTTTCCTCCGATGTTCCCGGAGCCCAGGATTCCGATCTGCATGCCATCCTTCCGCAACGCGGGAGCGTCCCCGCCGTCACCGTCATTCGTTACGCCACGAGGAGGGCGGATTCCGCGAGCCCGCGGTCCCAGGACCCTCGATTCACGGCTTCAGCGAACGGGGCGAAGCGAGGCGATCAAGCTCGCTCGGTTTGCTTGGAGAACGCAGACGAAGGTCCTGCGCGGGACGTCGGCCTATATGGCTCTAAATGCTTGATTTAGCTGGTAGGCAATGTTAGCATTCGTTCCTCCGCGGATGGCGGACGAGGGATCATGAGTGCACGTCGGTTCTGGTGCGGCCGCTCGGCCGCGGTGTAGCGATGAAAGAGAATGACGGCCTGGCGTACCGTGTCGTCTGCTATGGCTCGCTGGTGCTGCTCGGCTGGTGGCTGCGCGGCTCGCTCGGCCCCAAGGCCGCGAAGCAAGCCGGCGGCCCGAACGCCGCACAGCAAGCCGGCGGGACGGCCCCGCCGCCTGCGGCCCGGCTCGCGTTCGATGCCGCACCGGTGGCGAGTGC
>CAXTNU010000050.1:0-16604 GCA_964245595.1 uncultured bacterium
GCGCCGCCCGCGGCGACCTGCGCGAACACCTCGCCCGAGGCCGGGTCGCGGTCGTCGTAGGTCGCGCCGTCGGCGGCGTCGGCGTACGCGCCGTCGATCCACAGCCGCGTGCGCAGCAGGCCGGGCGCGATCACGACAGCGCGTGCAGCGCGGTGCGCTTCTCGGGGCGCATCGCGGGAACGAGGTCGTACAGCTCGGGAAGCCGCTTGGCGATGCGCTCCTCGGCGTCGTCGGGGGCGAGATACGGCGGCCGGGCGGGACCCATCTCGATCCCGGTCACGACCGAGGCCGTGACCTTCGTCATGCCGAGCGCGCCCAGCGCCGCCTCGCCGCCGCGCGGGAAGACGCGGTTGAGCCGGCGCTGGATCTCTTGCGCCAGCGCGACGTCGCCGCGCTTCCAGGCCGCGTCGATCGCGACGCAGGCCGGGATCGCGAAGACGTTGATCTGCCCGCCGTTGGAGCCCAGGAGCCGGCCGGTCAGGTACGCCCGGAACGTCTGCAGGTAGAGCGCCCGGTTCTCGAGCGCGTCGGCGACCGCTTCGAGGTGCTGCAGCTCGGTCTCGACCTCTTTGACGCAGGCGACGTTGTCGAGCTCCGCCACCGCGCGAAAGAACTTCGGCGTCATGTGGAACTTCGAGAGCGCCGGGTTGTGGTACACGCACAGCGGGATCGCCGCCGCTTGCGCGACCTGGCGGAAGTGCTCGAACGCCTCGCGCTCGCCGACCTTCCAGTAGTACGGCGCGATCACGACCGCGCAGTCGTAGCCCAGCTCCGCGGCCTCTTTCGTCCAGCGCAGCGCTTGCAAGGTCGTCGCGCCGGAGGTCATCGCGAAGGCGCTCGCGCCGGAGTGCTTGCGGGCCTGGTCGAGGGTCACCTCGAGCACCCGCCGCCGCTCGTCGTCCTCGAGGTGGAGGAACTCGCCGATCGAGCCGGTCGCGACCACCCCGGTCGCGCCCTGCGCGAAGCACCAGTCGACCTGGGCGCGCAGCGCGCCCTCGTCGACGGCGTAGGCCCGGTCCATCGGGGTGACGACCAGCCCGATGACGTCCCGGAAGCGGTCGCGGTAGCGCTCGATCTGCATGGTTCCTCCAGCCTGGCGTCAGGAGAACGTACCGCCCCGAGGTCGCGAGTGCCTCGCGCCGAAGCGTCCGCCATGACGAACCGTGGCTTGGTTCTCGTCCTCGCGCTGCTCTGCGGGGCCGCTCCGCTCGCCGGCTCCGCCGAGACGGCCAAGGCGGCCAAACCGCTGCGCTCGCTGACCTACGACCTCCAGATGACGGTCGGGATGGTGCGCAGTGTCGAGCGCGACGCGATCGGCACGGCCGGCTCGACCCACGGCGACTTCGCCGGCGGGAGCGGCAGCCGGGGCACGATCACCGTCGACGTGCTCGCCGCGACCGACGACCACGGGATCGTGGCCGACGTGCGCGAGAACGCCGAGGGCCGCTCGCGCCCGCCGGTGCGGGTGGCGATCACCGGGGACGGCGGGCTGACCTACGATCCCCAGCAGAGCCACAACGTCACCAACGAGGAGGACGCGCTGCTGCGCTGGCTGGCGCGCGATTTCGTCAGCCAGGAAGTCCGCGCCCCGGGCGCCGTCTGGAATATCGACACGAGCTCGGGCCGCGCGCGCGGGGCCGAGCACTACCGCGTGCTGTCGGCCGACGGTTCGGTGCTGCAGCTGGACTACAAGGCCGAGTCCAAGAGCTCGGGCATCGGCAGCGGCGACATGACCCGCACCGGCACCATCGTGTACGACGCGCGGATGTCCGTCCCGACCAGCGCCCACTACAAGGACATCATCCACCAGCAGCAGCTCGGAACGTACGACACGACCGAGATGGCAGTCCAGCTCCGGCTGGTCACCGACAGCTTCGCCAAGAAGTAACGGCCCCCGGCGGGAGCCCCCTCCTCCCGGCGCCGAAGCGCCCGTCATGACGAACCGCGCTCTGGCTCTGGTCGTGTTTTGCGCTGCGGCGGCCATGCCGCCGGCGGCCTCGGCGGCGGATGCGCCAAAGCCCCTGCGCTCGCTGACCTACGACATGCGGCTCTCGGCCGCGACGAACGGGATCGTCGAGCGCAGCGCGATCGGTACCGCCGGCTCGACCCACGAGGACTTCACCGGGGGCGGGGAGAGCAAGGGCACCATCACGGTCGACATCATCGCCGCGACCCAGGACAGCGGCCTGGTCGCCGACGTGAGCGAGACCGCCACCAACCGCACCCATCCCAAGGTCCGGGTCGCGATCACCGCCGCCGGCGCGCTCAGCTACGATCCCCAGCAGAGCCGCAACATCACCGACGAGGAGGACACGCTGCTGCGCTGGCTCGCGCGCGGGTTCGTCACCGCCGACGACCGCAGCGCGGGCGCGGCCTGGAGCGTCGACACGACCGCCAACGGGCACCGCGGGGCCGAGCACTACCGGGTCGTCGCGGTCGACGGGACGGTCCTCAACCTCGACTACAAGGCCGAGGCGAAGAACGGCGGGCTGGGCGGAGGCGACATGACCCGGACCGGCTCGCTGGTCTACGACGCCAAGTTCGCGGTGCCGCGCAGCGCCAGCTACAAGGACATCGAGCACCGCCAGCAGATCGGCACGTTCGTCACGACCGAGCTGACGGTCTCGCTGACCCTGGCCGCCGATACGTTCGCCGCCGCGAAGTAGCGCCGCGCCCGAGGCCGGCGTCAGGCATGCAGTTCCGGATACGTCTTCACGCGCACGTGGTCGAGGTACGTGTCGTGGCTGTGGTTGACCGCCGCAATCTGACCGAAGCCGGCGGGATGCTGCGGCATCCAGCCGGCGAACGTGTCGACGGTGCCGCCCACGGGCCGGTACGCGACCCCGAGATCGTCTTTGTACTTCGTGATGATCAAGTCGTACAGCACGCCCCACTCGGTCAGCGTCTGGCCGGGCTTGGGGTACATGCGCTGGATGCCGTCGAGATTTTGCCACGCCATCGGCACGACGTCGAGCGTGTTGACGCACGCGTACGCGTTCGCGAACAACCCGCCATAGAGGTCGGCGAACTGGCGGTTGGCGGTGGTCGGCGCGGCGAACGTGAGCGGCACGATCGATGCGCCGCGCTCGTGGCCGAGCGTGACGAGCTCGTAGCTCAGCCACGGCGCGGCGAGCTGCGCCAGCGCGCCGCCCAAGCTGTGCCCGCAGATCAGCAGCTCCAGCGATCCGTTCGCCGCAGCGACGCCGGCGAGGAACTGCTGCAGGTTGGCGTGCGTGACCGGATCGGTCAGCCCGACCGCGAGCCCGAGCGCCGTGTGCATCCCGGCCGAGATCTGCACCTCGCCGCCGCTCGGATACACCCACGGCACTTGCTGGAAGGTGTCCAAGTCGCAGATCCAGTTCTTGAAGAAGCCGCTCGCGTCGACGTCGGAGAGGCTGCCGCGGAACGCCAGCGCGTACGTCTTCTTGTCCGCTGCCAGCGCAACGTAGGCGAGCACGCCTTGGTTGTTGGCCGGGCCCCAGACGAGCCGCCAAGGGCCGCCGATCTGCGGGTAGAGCGCCGCGAGCGCGCTGGCCATGTCGGCCTTCTGCTGGGGCGGGTTCGTCGGGTCGGTATAGGCGATCGCCGCGAGCTCCATCGCGACGCGGATCTGCAAGCTGGTCGCAGCCATCGTGGTCGCTCCCCGAACGGTGAGACGACCACGCTTCGGCGGGAGGCCGTAGATTACTCTTCCTAGCTAGGGTAGCGTCGCTGGCGAACCATCACGACGCCGCCGCGGCGGCGCTGGAACAGCTTCCAGACGCCGAGCGCGGCGATCACGAGCGCCGCGACGATCGCCGCGAAGATCACGATCTTGAGCACGAACGCCAGGATGAACAGGGCGACGATGCCGGCCGCGACCAGGGCCGTGAGCCGAATGAACAGTGCCATCGAATCCTCCGCCCGCAGATACCGGCCGGCCGACCGGCGTGTTTCAGGCCCGTTCGGGCTGTGACGGTGCCGGGCCGGCGGCGGGGGGACGCTTGCATTCCGAGCCGGCAAGGGGTACTCTGGTCGCAACATGGATGTGAGTGGCGTCTCCGCCGGGACGATGGACATCGCGGCGAACGGAACTTCTGCAATCGCGCTGAGCGTGCTCAAGGGCACGGAGAGCCTGGTGGCCGACGAGATGACGAGGCTCTTGTCCTCGCTCGGGGTCGGCTCCAACGTGAACGCCTCGGCCTGAGCGCTCGCCCGCCTCGGCGGGAAGCGAACGCGCGTTCGACCAACTAGCGCCATTCCGTGGATGGCGCCTTTTCCACGTTGCACCCCGCCGTCGGAGCGTGGTGCGACGAGCACCTGCAGACCGCGACCCCGCCGCAGGCGCAGGCCCTCCCGCTTGCCGCCGGGGGCGCGCACGCCCTGATCTGCTCGCCGACCGGCACCGGCAAGACCCTGGCGGCCTTCCTGCCGGTGATGTCGCGCCTGGCCGAACTGCGCGACGCCGACGAGCTGCTGGCCCGCACGTACTGCGTCTACGTCTCGCCGCTGCGGGCCCTGGGCTACGATGTCGAGCACAACCTGCGCCGGCCGCTGCGCGAGATGGGCCTGCTGGAGCGCCCCAACACCGAGCGGGCCCGAGTCCGCCGCGGCAAGGTGCGCGAGACGCACGTCCGGACGGGCGTGCGCACCGGCGACACCCCGGTCGAGGAGCGGCGGCTGATGATGCGCCGCCCGCCCCACGTGCTGCTGACCACGCCCGAGTCGCTGGCACTGATGGTCGCGATGGATTCCTACCGCAAGGGTCTCACGCACGTCGAGACGGTGATCGTCGACGAGGTCCACGCCCTGGCCGGCACCAAGCGCGGCGCGCAGCTCGCGCTGCTGCTGGAGTCGCTGGCCGAGCTGACCCGCGTGCCGCTGCGCCGGGTCGGGCTGTCGGCGACGGTCGCGCCGCTGGAGCGCGTCGCGGCGTACCTGGCCGGCACCGAGCGCGCCTGCGAGGTGGTCGACTGCCGCGGCCTGCGCGAGCTGCGCCTGGACGTGGTGGCGCCGTTCGCCGGCGCGATGGCGCCGCTGGCGCAGTGTGCGCGCACCGCCTACGGGCTGACCAAGGACGTCCGCTCGACGCTGGTGTTCTGCAACGTGCGCAGCCATGCCGAGCGGGTCGCCCACGAGATGGAGGCGGCGGGCGAGCCGGCCGGCGAGATCGCGGTCGCCGACGGCACCCCGCAGCCCTCGACCGAGAAGCGCGACCGGCGGATCGGGGTGCACCACAGCGCGCTCGAGCGCAACGTGCGCCACCGCACCGAGGCCGAGCTGCGCAGCGGCAAGCTGCGGACCGTGGTCTGCTCGACGTCACTCGAGCTGGGGGTCGACATCGGTTACGTCGACCGGGTGCTGGTGCTGGGCGGCGCGCGCGGCATGACGCCCACGCTGCAGCGCGTCGGCCGGGCCGGCCACCGCCCCGGCGCGGTCGCGACCGGCGTGGTGATCGCGCAGGACCGCGACGACATCGTCGAAGCGGCCGCGACCCGGCGCTGCATCCGCGCCGGCATCTTGGAAGAGGTCGTCGTCCCGGACGCGCCGCTCGACGTGCTGGCGCAGTGGCTGGTCGGGCTGTGCGCGCCCGACAACCGCGTTCCGCTCGCCGACGCGCTCGCGCTGGCGCGCCGCGCCTATCCGTTCCGCGACCTGGAGGAAAGCGATCTGCGCGCCTGCGCGGCGTACCTGAGCGGCGGCGGCGCGGGGCCGGACGAAGCGCACGTGCGGCGCATCGGCCTGGACGCCGAAGCGGCGTACGGCCTGGGCCGCGAGCCGTCCAGCGCGTACTTCGAGAACGTCGGCACGATCCCGGACGAGCAGACGGTCGCGGTCGCCGGCGCGGGCGGGCACGGCATCGGCCGGCTCGACGAGAGCTTCGCCGCGAGCTTGCGCGAAGGGGACGTGATCCTGCTCGAAGGCCGCACCCTGCGCGTGAAAGAGGTCGGCCCGCGCGGTCTGCGGGTCGAGCCGCACGCCGGGCGGCCGACGGTGCCGACCTGGAGCTCGCACATGAAGGGCGTGCCGCGCGAGCTGGCGCGCGAGATCGACATCTTGCGCAACGGCGTCGCGGAGACGCTGCGCGGCGGTACGCGCACGGCGCTGGCGTACCTGAAGTCGCGTTACGGGCTCGGCGGCGTGGAGGCCGCCCACGTCGTGCGCTACGTCGCGCAGCAGCTCGCGCTCTCGGAGCTGCCCGCGCCGGGCCGGCCGGTGATCGAGATCTACCGCATGGACAAGCGCCAGACCGCGGTCTTCCACACCATGGCGGGGCGGCGCGTCAATGAGACGCTGGCGCGCGTCGTCGGCGCGCGCCTGCACGCGCGCCACCGCGTGTCGAGCACGCTCACCAGCGACGACGGCGGCTTCCTGGTTGGATTGCCGGCGCGCAAGACGGTGCCCGACGCGGCCTGGGCCGCGCTGCTGGGCGTCGAGAACTTCGACGACGACCTGCTCGGCGCGCTGCGCGCGGGCTACATGCTGCGCCAGCAGTTCCGCTACGTCGCCAACACCGGGCTGCTCGTGCTGCGGCGCGCCGGCGGGCGCTCGATCCGGGGCGGCGCGCTGCGCTGGAACGCGCAGAAGATCTTCGACCGCCTGTGGGAAGCCGAGCCCGGCTTCCCGCTGATTCGCGAGACGATCCGGGTCGTGACGCGCGAGCTGCTCGACGCTCCGGGCGCACTGCGCTACCTGGCGGAGCTCGAAGGCGAGCCGCGCGTGCTGCACCCGGCCGCGGCGACCCCGTTCACCTTCGGCATCGTCACCTCGTCGTTCAACGACTCGGTCGTGATGGACGACCGCACGAGCATGATCGAAGCGCTCCACGAGCGCGTTCTCGCGGTGCTCGGCGAAACGCCGGAAGAAGAGATCGAAGTGCTCGCGCAAGCGGCGAACACCGATTCGGGCGACGGGGCTTTCGCTGACGACGGCACCGACGCACGGCTCGGTAAGATCGACGCCTGGCGCAACGCCATCGCCCCGGTCGGCATTGGCCGCGAACCCGCCGCCGACGCGCGCGGACAGTTGCGGCTGCTGTGATGAAGCCCGCGCCGGCCGCCGATAGCTTTCCGCTCGCGGACGGCGTGCTCGCGCTGCCGGGCGGGTTCGCGCTGCTGACCCAGGCGCGGGCGCTGGTCTGCACCGACGCGCACTTGGGCTACGAGGACGTGATGGGCGGCGGGGCGGCGCTGCCGCTGTGGTCGACGACCGAGATCGTCGCCTCGATCGCGCTGGCGGCGCGGCGCCACGAGGCGCGCGAGATCGTGTTCCTGGGCGACGCGATCCACGGCGCGGGTTTGAGCGAGGGCGCCGCGCGCGCGGTGCGCGGCGCCCTCGACGCGCTGCGCGCGCAAGCGGCGGTGACGGTGGTCGCCGGCAACCACGAAGGCCGCTCGCGCGGGGTCGCGATCCTGGGCCCGACGGTCGAGACCTGCGCCCGCGCCGGCTGGACGCTGGTCCACGGCGACCGGCCCGAACCGGGCGCGGCGCGCACGATGATCGGCCACCTGCACCCCTCGCTGCACCTCGGCGGCGACCGCAGCGCACCGGCCTTTCTCGCCGGCCCGGCGCTGGTCGTCCTGCCGGCGCTGACGCCGTACTCGCCGGGACTCAACGTGCTGAGCGAGGCCTGCATCGGTGCGCTGCGGGCCTGGAACGTCGAGCGCCGCGACCTGCACGTCGTCGCGGCGACCGCGGAGCGCGTTTTCCCATTTGGAACCCTTTCCGCCTTGCGCGGCGCGCTGCACGGCGCCGCGCAAGGCCTCACCCGGACGTCACGCTTCCGGCGCCGCCTGCGGGCGGACTGATCCGTCCAGCGCGGCCAGCGCGACCAGCACCGCGGCGACCTGCGAGCCCGCCGCGATGCGGCCGTCGAGCGCCATCGCCCGCACCTCCGCGAGCGGGGCGAGCAGTACGTCGATCTCTTCGGTGAGGTCGAGGTCCTGCGAGCCGGTCTGCACCGCGCCGCGCCCCAAGAACAGGTGGAAGTACGAGTTCGAGTTGGTCGGGTCGGTGATGAAGGTGCGCACGTGCTCGAGCGCTCCGACGGCGTAGCCCGTCTCCTCGGCCAGCTCGCGCTGGGCGCAGACGAGCGGCAGCTCGCCCGGGTCGATCGCACCGGCCGGTAACTCGACCACGATTTGGCCGATGCCGTGCTTGTACTGGCGCACCAGTACGACCCGCTCGTCGGCAGTCAGCGCAAACACCACGCAGAACCCGCGCGACTCGCGCACGAAATAGTCGTCCACGATGTGGCCGCTGGGCAATTCAACCCGGTCCGCCCGCAAGCGAAGGTACGGCGTCTCGATCCGGTAGTCGGACGACAGGACGCGCCACGGGCGGAGTCGGTGCTCGCTCATCGTGACGGGTATACCACGCGGACGTGCTGAATTGGCTTCGGGACCGCGCGAAACCTGGGGAGCGGAACGATCGACAGATTGCAGATCGGCCGGCACTACGACACGACGTACGGTACCCTCTGGAAAGACGGGACCTACTATCCGCGTGGCACGCGGGTGCTCGTGACCGGTCTCCACATCGAACAGGGCTACTGCGTGCGCTTTCCGGCCGAGGTCGACGGCGAACCGCTCGAGACCTGGGAAGACTGGGACGAGCTGGAGTTCCTGGCCGAGGAAGGCTCGGTCGAGTCCGGCGGAACGCTCCCGTCGAGCGTGCTGACCGAGGCCCGCGAGGTACTCGACGACGCCGAGGACGGCTGTCACCTGCACCTGCACGAGGGCGACGATTAGCGGCCCGGCGCGGTGACCGCGCCGCCGCCCATGCGCCCCTGGCAGAACGCGGTCGCGCTGCTGGCGACAGTGTTCGCCGCGGGCGCGCTGCTGCCGCTCGCCCCGCAATATCGCCTGGTTTGCGGCGGTCTGGCGATCGCGACGATCGTCGGGCTGTTGGTGATTCGCATGCGATCTCACCGTGTCCGGCGCGACAGCGCCCGGGTGGCCGACGTCTACACCCGGATCGAACGCATGCGCGCCGAGCGCAATACCCGCATCAAGCGGCGTTAGCGTCAGCCGGACGGCAGCAGCCGCCGCTGGGAAAACGAAGAACCCGCTGGGGAAAATGCCCGACGAATCCACGCCGTGCAGTGCCGCGCATCGCGACGACGCGGCGATCTTCGCCTGGCGAGCAATATTCTGAATGCGTCGCCCAATACAGCGGATGACTAAGCAGCGACAGTTTGATAATCTTGCCAATCGTGATCACGAAAAAGTTGCTGCCCAGCAGCTAGACAACCGTATCGCCGTCAGATATGATGTTCGTGCTTTCCTCGACAGGCTCTTTAATACTGTAGATAGGTATGGGATGGACATCCGGCGGTCGAAGCTTGGAGCTCTGTTATTGTCGCTGTGCGCTTTGACTGCGTCGGCGTGCTCCGGAGGCAGCAATACACTGCCGCTCACGCGTCAGCATGCCGACCCTAGCGTTGCATCACGCGCGACGAAGAGTTATTCCTGTCCCGTCTACGTTACCGGGGACGGGACGGTTGTCAGCGGCTCATGCTCCGGCGACGGTGGTGGCGGAGACGGAGGATCAGATTATCCGTGTGTACCAGGCGACTTGATCTGCGTTGGCACCGGTGGCGGAGGCGGTGGCGGAGTCCGTCCCCAACCATCCCCGAAGTATGGAACCCAGGGCTCGTGCCCGAACGGGTTCATCGCATTCTCGAGCGGCTGTGAGGATGAAGGCCCCGACATCGATCAGCTCGCGGGATTCCCGAACCCAATCCGCTTTTTCGAGCCCAGCTACGTCTTGAACGTCAAAGTATGGCATTATTGGGATCGCCACTTGGCATGCTATCTCGTACATTCAACGAAAGAGCAGTTTGCAAGCGCTCTATCGCTAAATTTCTACTCGGCGGTATACTTATTCAATAGTGATCCACCGGTAGGCTTTGATAGAGAGTATACCTTCAATTACAACGACAATGGCACCAATTGGCCGGTACACTATCGGATATTCCATGTATCACCCGGTCCGCCGCTCGACCGCTACGACAACAACACAGCGTTCATCGTAGGCAAGCCGGACTGTTGAAATGAGTGCATCGGCCAAGGCCTTCCACACGCCTGACTCGCAAGCGCGATTGTTTCTTGAGATCGTCGTTCGAGGTCACGTAGAGTTACAGGAACAATTGCAGTTCTGCAAGGTCGCCGATTATGATCGCTTAGGGTGGCTGGATGTTCGCACATCGGACGGCCCTCGCTCACCTATCCGATATCGCGTCGATGGGCCGACGGTGCGTCGCGGCGACTTTACCGACCCGGACGCAGTCAATGTTGGATCGGCAATCTCGGTCAATGACGATGGTCTGCTATGTGCGATCGAGATCGTGCAAAATCTACCGCCCGACGAGCCCATTCGAGATCCGATCGAGTTGTTCATCGCGGCCGATCGAGACGGAGCCTTACACTACCCCGATTGAGACCGAGGGCACCCCGCTGGCGTGGCAGTCACATTTGGCGGCGCTAGCTACACGGACCGGAGAAACGTCAGCGTGCGGTGCAGCAATAGCGCGGCCGCATCCGGGTCGTACGACGGCAGCGAGCTGTCGGCGAAATAGTGCTGGTTGCCGGGATAGAGGAAGAGCTCGGCCCGATCGGTCGACGCAACGAGTGCCCGGGCCGCGTCGATGTCGCCCTCACCCGCGAAAATCGGGTCGGCGTCCATGCCGTGCACCTGGACCGGCACGCCGTCCGGCCAGGCCGAGCCGAACTCTGCGGCCGGAACGCAGGAATAGAATAATAGCGCGCCCCGCGCGCCAGGCCGGGTCTGGGCCAGTTTCTGCGCCGGAAGCACGCCCAGCGAGAAGCCGGCGTAAACGAGCTCGGCGGGCAGCCCTTCGACTGCCCGGAGGCCGCGCTCGAGCACTTCGCCGAAGCCGATCTGCTCGACGTGCCGCATCCCGTCGTCCAGGGTATCGAACGTGCGGCCCTCGTAGAGGTCGGGTGCGTGCACGGTGTGCCCGGCCCGGCGCAGCTCGTCGGCGAAGGCAATCACGCCCGGCGTGAGGCCCAAGGAGTGATGGAACAGGACGACTTCGGCCATCGCGATCTCCAACTGGTCATGGTGTGTTGCCGGACTGCTGCCGTGCTCGCGGCGTAGTCAGGGCGTTTCGGCACGGGCTGCGTACTTTGGATCGTAACGTAAGCGTCACGGCGGGTCGTGTCCTGCAATCCCTTCGCGCGCGAGCATCTCGTCATAGATCTCGGCCACTCGTTCGAGCGTGTCGGCGTCTTCGGGCAGCTTGTCGGGCCGCAGGCGGACGATGCGCGGAAAGCGCAGCGCGAAGCCGCCCGCATGCAGATCGCTCTTCTGGATGATGTCGAACGCGATCTCCACCACGATCTGCGGCTCGACCACGGTCTCGCGCCGCTTGAGGTCGAGCTGCTCGTAGACGGTGCGCGCTTCGCCGGGCGGAAGGCGGTGCGCTTCGAACCACTCGGTCATCTCGGCGATCTCGACGTCGGTCAAGCCGCTGTAGGCTTTGCCGAGGACCGCGAGCTCGCCGCCGTCGCGCACCGCGAAGGTGTAGTCGGAGAGCACGTTCACCCGCCGGCCGTGGCCTCGTTCGACCGCGACGACGACGCAGTCCAGGGTCGCGAGTTCGCGCTTGAGCTTGAGCCAGGCCTTGCCGCGCCGGCCCGGCGCGTACGGCGAGTCGGTGCGCTTGAACACCAAGCCCTCGTGACCGCGAACGCGCGAGTCCTCGAAGCGCTCGTGCACCGCCTCCGGCGCGGCGCCCGCTTCTAGCGCCGTCCACGGCGCCAGTTCGATTGCGCCAGGCGCCTCAGAGGCGCCGGCTGCGATGGACATTCCGGCGAGCAATTCGGCTAGCGCGGCGCGCCGGTCGGCCAGCGGGTGGTCGAGAAAGAAAGTCTCGTCGCGGGCCAGCGCGTCGAAGGCGACGTAGCGCACCGGCACCTCGCGCAGCAAATCGTCGGAGACGTCTTTGCGCTGCAGGCGCGCTTGCAGGTAGCGAAACGGCAGCACGCGGCCGTCGCGCACGGCGACGAGCTCGCCGTCGAGCGCGCACGAGCCGGGCAGCGCGCGCAGCGCCGCGACCACTTCGGGATACGACGCGGCGACGTCGTTGAGCGTGCGGGAGAAGAGCGATACGCGCCCCGGCGTGACGTGCGCCTGCGCGCGGATGCCGTCGTACTTGTCCTCGACCAGCCAGCTCGCCGCGGCGAGGTCCTTGTACTCGCTGCCGTACGCGATCGGGCTGGCGAGCATGAACGCGAGCGGCGCGTGGTAGGCGATGGTGACTTGGTCGAGCGCGTCGTGCTTGGCCGCCAGCGCCACCGCGCCCAGATCGCCCGCCGCGCTGGCCGCGCGCCGCACCGCGCGCGGGTCGCGCGCGAACGCCGCCGCGACCGCGTCGACGACCAACCCTTCGCGCAGGCCGATGCGCAGCTCGCCGGTCATGATCTTGATGACGTAGGTCGCTTCAAGCGGGTCGGTGCAGGCCGCGAAGACGCGCTCGCACAGGACGCGGCGCCGCTTCTGCGCGTTCTTGCCGGCGGCATCCGCGATTTCACCCAGCAGCAGGTACAGGCGCGCCGGGGTGAGCGTCTCGCGAAAGAGGCCCAGGTCGTGCGGCGGCCGCACGAACGGGCCCAGCGCCGCGCCGAGGTCGCCCGTCGCGCGGTACGCCGCCGAGAGCGCGCCGCCGTCGATGCCCCAGGTGGTCTCGGCGGCCGCGACGATGGTGCGCCCGCCGACCGCGAGGCTGCGCTCCAGCGCCTGGGGGAACGGGTTGCCGGTGAAGTAGCGTGCGGCCGGCGCGAGATCGGCGTCGTCGAGCCCGCGCAAGTAGTCCGCGACGAGCGCGATCTTGTCCAGCTTGCTCGCCGTCGAGGCGATGGCGGCGCACGTCCGCGCGAAGGCGATCACGCGGGCACCTTCCCCACCCGGCGTGCCGAGATCATGCCAGCAATCTTCCAGCTTCGCCCGAGCCGCCTCGCAGAACGAGCGGCCAGACTGCGAGCATGGGATTCAACGTCGCCCGTCCGCCGTTCCTGAGCGCCGTGGCGGCTGCCGCACTGGCCGCGAGCGGCGCGCCGGCCGCCGCCCAGCCGCCGGCGCAGCCGGTCAGCTTTCTCGTCACGTCGACCATCGCGAACGCGGACGGCCGGCTGGAAGCCGACGAGCTCGTCAGCCTGGCCAGCGAGAACGGTGCCACGCTCGTCCGGCTCGAGAACCGCGACGGCAGAACGCTCTCGGCCTCGGTGCGCGCGGCCGGCGACGGGACGCTCGAGGTCCAGACCACCGATCCGGCCCTCATCTGCTACAACCTCGCGCTGCGCGTCCTCGCCGATGCCGACGCGCACGGCGCGACGCCGTCGCTGGGCATCGCTTTCCAGGGTGACACGGTGAACGTCCCGCTCGAGCTCAGCGACGCGTCGCTGGCGGATGGAACGCGCCGCGTCGCGGTGCGCGGAGCGACGGCCGTGACGCTGAACGACGGGCGAGCCGGAACCGGGTTCTCCGTCGTGGTCACCGGCGTCGTGCGGTCGCAGCAGGGCGCGCTCATCGGCGCGCAGTTGAGCGAGACGAGCCTGCTGGCGGCGACCGGCGACGCCATCGCGCACACCACCTGCACCGTCGTGCGGCTGCCCGGCCGCGTGCCCGCCACGGCGTCCACGCCGGTCTGAGCCGTGGAGGTGCGGCCGGCGGGGCCGCGGTAGGCGCACCCGGTGATCACCGCGCTCGTCCTCCTCAACGTCGAACCCGGCCGCGTGAAGACGCTGGCCGAAGAACTGCTCGCGATCGAAGGCGTGACCGAGTGCTACAGCGTCGCCGGCCCGTTCGACCTGGTGGTGATCGTGCGGGTGCGCGAGCACGAGCAGCTCAGCGACCTCGTCACCGAGGCCATCGCCTCGCGCCCGGGGATCGTGTCGACCGAGACCCTGATCGCGTTCCGCTCCTTCGCCAAGCGCGATCTCGGCCTGGTCTGGGACGTCGGCGCGGAGTGAGCGGGCTTTTCCCCGGGTTCGCGCTAGAGCGCATCGACACGGGCGAAGCGACGATCAACGTGCGCCACGGCGGCAGCGGGCCTCCGCTGCTGCTCCTGCACGGGCACCCGCAGACGCATGCCATGTGGCACGAGGTCGCGCCGCGGCTGACGACTGAATTCACCGTCGTGACGATGGACCTGCGCGGTTACGGCGACAGCTCCAAGCCGCCCACGGCCGGCGACCACGAGCCGTACTCCAAGCGCGCGATGGCGCGCGACGCGGTCGCGGTGATGCGGCAGCTGGGCTTCGCGCGCTTCGCGGTCGCGGGCCACGACCGCGGCGGGCGGGTCGCGTACCGGCTCGCGCTCGACCACCCGGGAGCCGTCGACAAGCTGGCCGTGCTCGACATCCTGCCGACCGGCGAGCACCTGCGCCGCGCCGACGCGCGCTTCGCGCTGGGCTACTGGCACTGGTTCTTCCTGGCCCAGCCCTACCCGCTGCCCGAGCGGCTGATCGGCGCCGATCCGGACTGGTTCTTCCTGGAGCGCCCCGGCCGCCACCCGGTCTTCGCGCCCGCAGCGCAGGCCGAGTACCTGCGCTGCTACCGCGATCCGGCGACGCTGCACGCCATGTGCGAGGACTACCGCGCCGGCGCGACCTACGACTTCGCGCTCGACGAGGCCGACCGGCTCGCCGGCGCGCGGATCGCCGCGCCGGTGCTGGCGCTGTGGGCGGGCCGGGGCGAGGTCGGCACGTGGTACGACGTGCTCCGCATCTGGCGCGACTGGGCCGCGGACGTGCGCGGCGGCCCGATCGACAGCGGCCACTTCATGGCCGAAGAGGCGCCCGGCGCGACGTACGAAGCGCTGCGCGCGTTCTTCACCGGCTGACGCGCCGGGCGCACAGGCCGTCGCTCTGGTGCGAACGATCACACGAGCCGCGCGTGTGCCACATCTGACACAGCGCGTCTCAAGGAATACCGCGTCAGGCAGGTAAGACGAGCGGTGGGGCGCGTTTGCGCCGCTTTCCGAACGGGTGTTTCATGATTCGCACACGACTCTTATCCGCCCTGATAGGCGCGGCCGGGCTGGTGGTGCTGAGCGCGACGCTCGCCCAGGCCGCTCCGACGCCCTCCGTGTCACGCTACATGCACACGGCCAGCACCACCACCGGTTACAACGAAGGCTGCGCGATGGGCGGCACCAACGCCAGCGGCGTGGTGGTGCTCGACTTCGGCGAGCCCTACTACTCCGGCGGCTGGGGCACGTACGACTACGGCAACGCGTTCGTGAGCAACGCGCAGATCGCGGCCTTCGCCGAGCAGTACGCGTACGGCTACTGGAAGTGCTCGGGCGCGGGCCCGCGCCTGGAGCTCGCGGTCGGCACGAGCAACTACGGCAGCAACGTTTCCAACGCCGGTGGCGTCGCGTTCGGCCAGATGGTCAACTCGATCAACACCTGGCTCACCAACCAGAACATCGCCTACCAGATCTCCATCCGCGGCGCCAACGACATGGAGCTGGACTGGAACTCCTACGCCACCACCAAGGCCTGGGAGGACGGCTACCAGTCCGCGACCTCGCTCTACCTGTTCGACTACGGCGACCTGGCGGGCTGCCCGCCCTACGGCTCGTGCGACAACGGCTGGTCGCAGAGCAGCGTCTGGTACAAGTCGTGGGGGCTCAAGGACGCCATCCCGCTGCCCGAGATCTACTACTCTTCGCAGGCCAGCGAGTGGTACCAGGCCAGCCTCTACTCCGCCCTGTACGAGCCCAACGGCAAGTACAAGTTCGAAGGCACGATGACGCAGTACGCCGCCTGCGGGAGCTGCACGTACTCGCCGGCGGCGGGCTACAATGCGCTGACCAACGCGCTCAACGCCGACAGCCGGACGACGAACACGCCGCCCGACTCCACCGACATCTCGAATGCGAACTAGGAGCGCCACGATGAACAAAGCCTTCGTCCTCGCCGCCGCCGCGCTGCTCGCGGCCGGCACGCTCCTGCCTCAAGCGGTCCGCGCGTCGGTGACCGACGCCGAGCTGGCGGCCCAGGCGCGCGCCCAAGCCGCGCTCCCGCAGCGCGTCAAGACCGAGATCGGTGCGCCGCTGCGCGTCATGCAGAGCTTCGCCGGCCAGCACGCCGCGCCGCGCATCATTCCCAGCGGCCAGGCCCCGCTGCACGACGCGAACTACGTCTTCGTCAACCAGTTCGACGGCGTGGTCGGCAACCGGATCGTCAACGTCTACGCCGGCTACTACCGCTACCGCCCGACGCAGGGCGTCTTCATGGTAACCCGCTCGTCGCTCGACTTCAGCCAGGTCACCCCGAACACGTTCTTCAACGGCCCGCCCGGCATGGGCGCGCTGCGGATCACCAAGAACCTCGGCGACCGCCTCGTCCTGACCAGCGAGCGCGGCCCGACGATGGAGTTCTCGCTCCGCTAGCACCGGGCCCGGAGAGCACCGCCGCGCGGGGCTCCCCGGGCTACGCCGGGATCTCCTCGCGCTCGCCGGCGTACGCGCCGCGCGCCGCCTGCGCGTTGTACGCGGCGCGCCGCACGAGGATGCGCTGCGCCTCGGCCACGCGCTCGGGCCGGCCGGCCCAGTGCTCGAGCGCCGGCTGCTGGATCGCGCGGCCGTACGAGAA
>CAXTNU010000051.1:0-16525 GCA_964245595.1 uncultured bacterium
GCGCCGCGGCGCGACGAAGCCGAGAAACGCTTCGTACAAGCTCCTGGTGCTGCTCGGCAGCGAGCGGTAGTAGTAGTCGGCGGAGATCATCGGCATGTCGGCGGCGGGGACGACGCCGCGCCGCTCGCGCGCGAACGCGGCCAGCGCGGCGGCGACGGGCTTCTCGCTCCCGTCGCCGCGCACGATCCCGAACGAGAGCTCGTGCGGCGCGCGGTCGAAGGGCGGCTCGCCGCGCAGCTCGTCCGCGTAGTCGGCCCAGCACCACCAGTACGCGCCGAGCCGGCCGTCGGCGTGCAGCCGCTCGAGCACCTGCGTGCAGTACGCCGCGCTCTCGTCCTCGCTCAGGCACGCGTACGACGCGAGCTCCGGGTCGGCGGGCGAGATGGTGGGATTGGGCGGTTCGTCGGGCAGCGCGACGCGCTCGTAGGGCGAACGCTTTCCGGGCGGGCACGTCGGGTTGCCGAGCTCGCTGAAGAGCACCGGCTCGAACGAGAACGCCGCGGCCAGCATGGCCAGAAACGGCACCACTTCGGGATCGAGCCGGCTGCGCGCGAAGCCGCTGTACACGCTGTAGCCGTGCATCGTCGCGAACGCCAGCGGCGCGCACAGCGAAGCGAGACGAAGCTTGCGGTCGCGGGTGAGATCTTCGCCGTGCGTGCCCGCCGTGACCGGCAGCTCGGACGATTCGCGCAGCGCGGCGGTCAGCCGGCGGCTCCACTCGGCAGCATCGTACGGCGTCGCCGGCTCGCGCAGGTTGCTGAACTCGTTGCCCAGGTCCCAGGCGATCACCGCCGGGTGCGCGCGCAGCCGCGCGCCGACGGTGCGCGCGAACAGCAGCTGCGCGTCGAGCAGCGGGCCGGTATACATGTCGCCGATCCCATGGGGGGACTCGGCGCCGCTCGCGATGGTGCGGAAGCGCCCGTGCGGCGCGGCACGGTCGAGCGACCAGGCGGGCAGCCAGTTGACGCCGCTCATGTGCCCGCAGAACAGGGTCGGCATGGTGCGCAGCCCGGCGCCGGCGGCGAGCTCGACCACGGTTTCGAGCCGCTCCAGCACGAGCGGGTCGATCGCGTCGGGCCGCGGCTGGAAGTCGTCCCAGCGCAAGAAGAAGCGCACCGCGTCCAAGCCCAGGCCCGCGATGCGCGCGAAGTCCTCGCCGATCTCGCCCGGGTCGAAGCACCGCCACATCGCCATCGCGCTGCGGCGCGGCCAGTAGTTGATCCCCAGCGAGAATCGCACCGCCGGGACGCTACTCGCCCGGCGGCTGCGGCGGCTCCGCGGGGACCGGCAGCGGCGCGAGCGTCGGCTTGGTGCGCAGACAGCGCACCAGCTCCTCGACGTGCGGCAGCATCCCCAGCGCCCCGCACACGCCCAAGATGGCGAGCATGCGGGGCAGCGGCAGGGCCGGCTGCACCAGGCGCAAGCGCCAGCGCGGCCGCTCCGCTCCCAGCCCGAACAGCGCGCGCGCCTGCTCGGGGTTGCCGAGCGCCGCGAGCGCGACCGTGACGAACGGCAGCACTTCGAGAAAGCTGTGCGTGTGCTGTTCGCGCGGCGGAATCGGGCGGCGCGGCGCGGCGTAGGCGACGTCCCAGATCGTGGTCGCCTCGTGCAGCAGCGCCGCGCCCAGGATCGCCCCGATGGCGCCCGCGTCGAGCTCGAGGAACAGTCCCATGGTGATCGCGGCCCCGCCCTGGGCGCCCATCAGCACGTGGGTCAGCGACTCGTGCGCGCCGGCGGTGCGCTCGATCTCGGTCTGGCGGTGCCAGTACCAGTCGAGCAGGCTCGGGACGACCCAGGCCGGCAGCAGCACGTGGGTCATGAAGCTGCGCGCGAGGACATCCACGTCGCGCGGGGGCGGTCGATCGTCCGGCGGTTCCATGCGGCCCTCGTTCCCATTCGGCTACCTCTCGCGCCCGGCCGCTGGGGGAAGGGTGCTCCTGCCTAGATGATGGCTAGAATTTTACCTATCGGACATTGAATCGGGACTTTAGTCCTATAAGATGTGAGGGCCGACACGGAAGGCGCCCGCCTCGTCGGTTCGCAGTCGATCGGGCGCTACCCTCAACGGGCGTCCGGCCGGTGAGCAACCGGCCGGCGGGCTTCTCTTGCTCCGGGTGTCGTGGGCTCTCGGGTTCCTCATGGGAACCCGCCGTTTCCGCTCAAGGGCCAAGATGAAACGAATCCTCCGATCGGCCGCCGCCGCGGCCCTCTTCGCACTGAGCGCGTGCGGCGGGTCGAACTCCGCCGCCCCCGCGCTCGGGCCCGGCTCCGCGCTTGCGCCCGGCGCCGGCTCGTCCACCGACTTCACGGCGCGTCTGCCGCAGAACTCGCTGGGCGGCATTCCCTGTTTCTCGCTCAGCATCGCGCTCTTCGATGCGCCGCTGACGTTCGGGAGCAGCGACCACATCAACCTCGCCGTGCTGGGGGTGAACCTGGTCGGCACGGACGGCGTGTCGCACCCCATGTACGCCTTCGACCGCGCGGTCGTCGTCGATCTGCTCACCTTGAAGAAGAAGGCGCAGCAGTTCGACACCAAGGTCACGCCGGGCACGTACGGCGCGGTCGAGTTCATCGTCCTGCCGGCGCTGAGCAACGTCGTGGTCGGCGGTCAAACCTATCCCGCCCGTTTCGGCAACGGTCTGGTCGCCTCACCGGTCCCGATCGCGCTCGACTCCCCGGTGAGCATCGTCGGCGCGAACCACGCCGACGTCCAGGTCGACGTCGACTTCAACGCGCTCGAATCCGTCTCGCTCTCCAACGGCGTCGCGCGGATCAACCCGCACTTCGTCGCCAGCACCGACGAGTCGCAGGTCCACGGCAAGGTGCGCAACGGCAGCGACAAGCCGGTGAGCGGCGCCACGATCCTGGTCGAGGACGCGGCCGGCAGCGTGGTCAACAGCTCGATCAGCGACAAGGACGGCGAGTTCGTCGTGCACGCGCTGCGCGCGGGCGCGTACACCGTCGTCGTGCGCAACGCGTACACGTCGGCCTCCGGCGCGACCGTGAACGCGGTCGGCGCGACCTCGACCACGCCGCAGACGATCCAAGCGCAACTTGCGGCCGGTGTCGATCTCGACCTCGGCACGCTGGCAGATTGAGCCGCATGCTCGTTTCGGCCGACACCGGAACCGTCGCGTCGTCGCTTCGGCAAGCGCGCCTGGCGCTGCGTTCGGCGTGGTACGATGCCGCGCTCGAACTGCTCGACGGTTGCGAGGACTGGCCCGCCCCGCTGGCGGAAGAAGCCGTCGTCCTCAAAGGTGAGACCCTGGGCCGCCGCGATCCGCTCGGCGCGCTCGAATGGCTGACCGGGCTGGACGACGTCGTCTCGACGCCGGCCGGCGGGTTCGCGTACGAGCTCGCCACGGGCAAGGCGTACGCGAACGTTCGCGACCTGAGCTCGGCCGACTCGCGTTACGACGCGGCGGCCGGCTTGGCGCGCTACGTTCCCGACGGTGCGGCCGCGCTGGCGTACCACCGCGCCCGCGTGCGCTGGATGCGGCGCGAGTTCGATCCGCACGCGGCGGACATCGCGCTCGCCGTCACCCACCCCGATCCGAACCTCGCCGCGGCGGCGTTCGCGGTCCGGGGCTGGCACCACGGGAGCCTGGGCGACTTCAGCGCCCAGAAGGCGGACTTCCGCCGGGTGCTCGCGTACGCCGACGCGCCGACGAACGAACCGGTCGACCTGGCGACCCTGGCCGTGACCTGCCACTCGTTCGCGCGGGTCGCGTTCGAGACGGCCGACGGCGAGGCCGTGGCCGAGGTGCGGCGCGCGTACGCCCGGATCAACTGGACCGCCGACGTCGAAGTGGACCGGTTCCAGACCATGCGGGTGTTCGGCTGGGACTCGTTCATGCGGGGCGAGTCGGGCCAAGCGCAGTGGGCGTTCAAGGACGCCCGGGCGATGGCACCCTCGGTCGCGTGGCGCGTCATGGCGCACCTCGACCGGGCGTTCGTGGCGCGCATCGCGCGCAACGAAGCGTGGGCGGTGGAAGAGCTCGCCGAGGCGGACCGCCTGGCGTGCGACGTGCGCTGGGAGTCGACCCAAGGCGAAGAACGGCTGGCCCTGGTGACGCTCGCGGTCTTGCACACCGCCACCAACGCCAAACGCGCGCAGCGCTACGCCGCGATGTTCTCGCAGCTCGGGGTGGAGAACGTCAACCCGACCCTGGCCCTCTCGGCCGACCGGCGCGCCCACGGGTTCGCCCAGTACGCGCAGGGCCGCATCGACCAGACCCTCGGGCGGCGCGACGCGGCGGCCGCGAGCTTGTCGCAGGCGTACGCGCTCTTCGACGGCTTGAACTACCATTATCAGGCGGCGATGGCGGCTTCGGGCCTGGCCGAAGTCACCGGGGACATGGCTTGGCGCGACGCCGCCATGCGGCACGCGGCGGCCTATCCGGGCTGCCCGCTGGCCGCGATGGTCGACGAGGCGCTGCGGGCCGAGGACGCGCTGCCGCGGGAGCTGACCCCGCTGCAGCGCCAGCTGGTGCGCGCCATGTGGAGCGGGGCCGACACGGCCGAGCTCTCGCGGCGGTTCAGCCGCAGCGCCTACACCATCGAGCGGCAGGTGGCCGCGATCTACGCCGCGTTCGGCGTCGCATCGCGGGCCCAGCTGCTCGACCACGCCCGCTCGCGCGGCGTGGCGTGACCCTGGAGCGGCGTTCGGTTCACGCGGGTGGACCGAGCGCCGCTTTTACTTTCGCCGGCTCAGCGCCGCTGGGTGTGGGACCGAACTAGCCATGATGGAGCACCGGACGTGATCGCCTCTCTGCTCGCGCTGCTCGCGCTCGTGTGTGCCGCGAGCATCGCCTTCGCCGCGCGCATGCGCGCGCGCTCGCTGCGCGCCGACACCACCGCCCAGAACGCGCTGCGTGCCGCGGCCGATGCCCAGGAGCGGCGTTTCAACATCCTCGAGGCGGTCGCCGACGGGATCTACATCGTCGACGAGGGGCTCGTCGTGACCCACGTCAACGAGGAGGCGGAACGGCTGCTGGGCGGCACCGCCGGCGCGCTGATCGGGCAGCGGCTCGACCGCGTGGTCGACCCGCTCGCCTCCGAGCTCGTGCCCGACATCACCCTGGCCCGGCGCGACGGCGCGCTCGTCGAGCAGACCTACGTCTTCCCGGCCGCGGAGCGCTGGGTCGAGATCCGCATCAAGCCGGCCGCCAGCGAGACCCTGGTCCACCTGCGCGACGTCACCGCGCGCACGCGCGCCGACGCCCGGCTGCGCGAGAGCGAGCAGCGCCTGCAGCTCGTCACCCAGAACGTCGACGCCGTGCTCTGGACCGCCGGCCGCGACGCGCGCTTCAGCGCGGTCGCCGGCGGCGCGCTCGGCGATCTAGGGCTCGACGCTCTCGAGCTGATCGACGAATCGTGCGACCGGCTTCTCGCGCGCAATTTCCTGGACGAGGCTTTCGCGGGCAATGCCGTCCGCACCGAGTCGGCGCTGGGCGAGCGCTGGCTGCGCCACCACGTCGAGCCGCTGCGCGACCTGCGCCGGGGCGACGTCCAGGGCGCGGTCGGCGTGTCGATCGACATCACCGAGCTCAAGCGCGCCGAGCAGCGCCTGTTCGACAGCGCGCACCACGACCGCCTGACCGGGCTGCCGAACCGCTTGGCGCTGGAGCAGACCCTGGCCGACGCGATCGCCGGCGCGAACCGCAACGAGCGCCGCTTCGCGGTGCTGTTCGTCGACCTGGACCGCTTCAAGACCATCAACGACACGCTCGGCCACGATGTCGGCGACGAGGTCCTGCGCCGCATCGCCGACCGCTTGAAAGAAGCCGTCCGCACCGGCGACGTCGTGGCCCGGCCCGGCGGCGACGAGTTCATCATCCTCTTGCCGCGGATCGCGGGCCCGGGCGACATCGACATCGTGGCGCAGCGTTTGGTGCGGCTCGTCGGCCAGGCGGTCGACGTCGCGGGCACCGAGCTGTTCCTGGGCGCGAGCGTGGGCGTGGCGATCTACCCCGACCACGGGTGCGACGCGCGCACGCTGGTCTCGCACGCCGACGCCGCGATGTACCGCGCCAAACGGGCCGGCGGCAACGTCCACGCGTACTTCGAGGAGTCGATGAAGCGCGAAGCCTCGGAACGGCTGGCGCTGGAGACCGACCTGCGCCACGCGCTCGACCGGGGCGAGTTCCACGTCCTCTACCAGCCGATCGTCGACGTCGGCTCGGAACGCGTCACCGGCTGCGAGGCGCTGGTGCGCTGGCGCCACCCGGTCCGCGGGCTGGTCATGCCCGACAGCTTCATCCCGCTGGCCGAGGAGACGGGGACGATCATCGAGCTGGACCGCTGGGTGCTCGCGCAGGCCTGCGAGATGGCCGCCGCCATGCGCGTTCACGCCCCGGACTTCCACATGTCGGTCAACGCCTCGACCCGCGATTTGCGCGAGCGAGACCTGCCCGACGCGATCGCCGCGGCGCTGGGCGCGTGCGGGCTCGACCCGAGCGCGCTGACGATCGAGGTGACCGAGCACGTCGTGCTCGACGGGACCGTGCTGCCGGTGCTCGAGCGGATCGCCGCGCTCGGCGTGCAGGTCGCGATCGACGACTTCGGGGTGGGCAACAGCTGCCTGTCGTACCTCAAGCGGCTGCCGATCACCGCGCTCAAGATCGACCGCTCGTTCATCAGCAACCTGGCCGACGACGAGCAGGATCAGGCCATCGTCCGCTCGATCGTCGCGGTCGCCAACGCGCTCGAGCTGCGGATCACCGCCGAGGGCTTGGAGACCGACGCCCAGGTCGCGTTCATCGCCTCGCTGGGCTGCGAGCAGGGCCAGGGCTACCGCTTCGCCGTCCCGCTCCCGCGCGAGCAGCTCGAGGCGATGCTGGCCGGCCAAGCCCCGGCGCTGCCGATGGGCTAGGCTTCGGCGCCCAGCCCCGTGTTCGCGCGCACCGTGAGCTCGTCGAAGGTCGCCTCGGCCTGCGGGTCGCGGGTCACCAGGGCCGCGACGAGGGCGGCCAGGAAGCCCAGCGGCACCGAGACGATCGCCGGGTTGTCGAGCGGGAAGAGCGCCGGCGCCTGGATGATGTGGCGCACGACGACCGCCGGCGCGTCGACGCCCATGACGGCCGGGCTGATGACGATCAGCACCAGCGACGAGATCAGGCCGACCAGCATCCCGACGATGGTGCCGGTGGTGTTGAAGCGGCGCCAGAACAGGGTCAGCACGATCGCCGGGACGTTCGCGCTGGCCGCGACCGCGAAGGCCAGGCCGACCAGGAACGCGACGTTGAGCGTCTTGAGCGCCACCGCCAGCCCGATCGAGAGCACGCCGATCACGGCGGCCGCGATGCGCGCGACGCGCACTTCCTCGCCCGGCTTGGATTCTCGCCCGTTGCGCACGATGTTGAACCAGATGTCGTGCGCGAAGGCCGACGACGAGGCGATGGTGAGCCCGGCGACGACCGCCAGGATCGTCGCGAACGCCACCGCGGCGATGAACGACAGGAACAGGTCGCCGCCGAGCTGGCCGGCCAGCAGCGGCGCGGCCAGGTTGTTGTTGGGCGCCGGCACGATGTAGCCGGTGCCGGCGAGCTGCTCGTTGAGCTTCGTCGCCTCGGCCGGGTGCGCGGCGATGAACGCGGCCGCCTTGGCCCCGCTGACGTGCACGCCGATGTTGGCTTTGCCGACCAGCGTCGCGGCGCCGAAGCCCAGGAAGGTGGTCATGATGTAGAAGATCCCGATCAGGACCGTCGCGAAGACGACCGAGGTGCGCGCGGCCTTGGCGGTGGGGACGGTGTAGAAGCGGACCAGGATGTGCGGCAGGCCGGCCGTTCCGAGCACCAGCGCGATGCCCAGCGAGATGAAGCCCAGCGCTCCCCACTTGCCGTTGTAGAGCAGGCCCGGCTGGGTGAAGTCCTTGGTCGCGACGACGTTGCCCGCGGCATCCTTGATCGTGCCGTGGACGTTGGCGATCGCGTCGAAGAACGCGCCCAGCGAGAAGTGGTAGTGCCCCAGCACCAGCACCGAGAGCAGGAAGGTGCCGAACATCAGCAGGACGGCCTTGACGATCTGGACCCACGTCGTCGCCAGCATGCCGCCGAAGATGACGTAGATCAGCATCAGCACGCCGACCAGCACGATCGCGTCGTTGAAGCTGAAGCCGGGAATCAGCAGGCTGACCAGCGAGCCCGCCCCGACCATCTGCGCGATCATGTAGAACAGGCTGACCGCCAGGGTCGAGATCGCCGCGATCCCGCGCACCGACTTGCTGCGCAGCCGGAACGCGAGCACGTCGGCCATAGTGTACTTGCCGGTGTTGCGCAGCGGCTCGGCGACCAGCAGCAGCACGGTCAGGTACGCGACCAGGAAGCCGACCGAGTACAGGAACCCGTCGTAGCCGAAGAACGCGATCAGGCCGCTGATGCCCAGGAACGAAGCCGCCGACATGTAGTCGCCGGCGACGGCCCAGCCGTTCTGCAAACCGGTGATGGCGCGCCCGGCGCTGTAGAACTCCGAGGTCGTGTGCGTCCGCTTGGCGGCGTAGTACGTGATCCCCAGCGTGATCGCGATGAAAACGACGAACAGCACGAGCGACGTGCTCATCGCGCGATTTCCCCGGCGACGCGCTCGCTGATCGCGGCCGCCTGGGCGTCCCACTCCCGCGCCTTGCGGACGTAGAGCGCCATGACGATCCAGGTCATCGCGAACTGGGAGAGCGCGAAGAGGTAGGCGACGTTGAAGTTGCCGACGACCTTGGTGTTCGCCAGGCCGGGCGCGTACCCGACCAGCACCGGCAGCGCGAAATAGTAGACCAGGAAGAAGATCGTGGCGGGGATGATGAAGCGCATCTTCGCTCGCACGAGGGCTTCGAACTCGGGACTGTGCTCGATCGCGCGCCAGTCGGGAGCGGTGTCGTATGCCAACCCGGACCTCCTTGAGGGCTTCGAGGACGCCTCCCTTCTTGGAGCCATTGCCGCTTCCTATTGCTGGCCGACCGCCAGCTTGGCCGCTTGACCTCCGGCGGAGCCTCTGTGAAGAGTTTGCATCGGTGCCGTCATGGCATGGAGGAGAGTTGCCCGGGCCAGACCTAAGTCGTAAGCAATCGTTCAAGACGTTGCCCGCTCTCCAGGGAGTTTCGACCGTGAAGCACGCTCTATCGCGCGGTAAGTTCGTCGCCGGCACCGCCGGCACCGCCGGCGCGGCCGCGCTCGCGTTCGGCAGCGCGCCGCACGTCATCGCGGCGCCGACGAAAGAGATCGTCATCGGCCTCAACGTTCCGCAGTCCGGGCCGTACTCGGATCAGGGCCAGGACCAGCTCAAGGCGTACAACCTCGCCATCGACGAGATCAACGCCAAGGGCGGGATCATGGGGATGAAGATCAAGTCGACCGTCGGCGACGACCAGACCACCCCCTCGGTCGCCAGCGACAACGCGCAGCGCATGATCGACCGCGACGGCGCGGTGATGATCACCGGCGGCTCCTCGACCGGCACGGCGCTGGCCGTGTCGGCGCTGTGCGAGCAGAAGAAGACGATCTTCATGGCCGCCCTCACGCACGGCGACGAGACGACCAACCAGAACTGCCACAAGGTGACCTTCCGGCGCTACAACGACGCCTACATGTCGGCCCAGTCGCTGGCCAAGACGCTGGTCTCGCGCTACGGCACCGGCAACTGGTTCCACATCACCTCGGACTACGCGTGGGGCTACAGCGTCCACGACAACATCACGGCGGTCATCGACGCCAAGGGCGCCAAGAGCAAGAACGTGATGACCCCGCTCAAGACGACCGACTACTCGTCGGCGCTCTCGCTGGCCAAGGCCGCGAAGCCCGACGTGCTGGTCATCACGCAGTTCGGCAAGGACATGGTCAACTGCCTCAACCAGGCGGCCCAGTTCGGCCTCACCAAGTCGGCCAAGATCCTCGTCCCGCTGGTCGACGAGTACATGGCCAAGGGCGTCGGCGACAACTTCAACAACGTCGTCGCGACCGCGCCGTACTACTGGAAGTACCACGCCGACAAGTACCCCGGCGCCAAGAAGTTCGTCGACGCGTTCGTGAAGCGCTACGGCACGCCGCCCTCCAACGGCGCCGAGACGGCCTACGCCGACATCTACATCTACAAGATGGCGGTCGAGAAGGCCGGCTCGATCGCGCCCGACAAGGTGATCACGGCGCTCGAAGGGCTCAAGTTCCAGTTCACCAAGGAGCCCGAGTACTACCGCAAGGACGACCACCAGGGCGTGAACTCCGTGCTCGTGCTCGAAGGCGTCCCCGCCGCGCAGCGCGGCACGGGCGGGTTCGAGTACGCCAAGGTGCTCGAAGTCCACCCGGGCGAGTCGGTCTTGCAGCCGTTGAGCGGGCTGAAGTGCAAGATGGAGGCCACGGTCTAAGCGGCCCGGCGGAACGGTCCACGGACCGGTGTTCCCACACCGGTCCGTTCGCATTTCCACCCCACCCTCGCACGCCACGGAGATCCGCGTGGAAGCCCTCACCCAAGCTCTGCTCAACGGTCTGGTCCTCGGCTTGATCTACGTCGCGGTCGCGGTCGGCCTGACGATCGTGTTCGGAACGCTGCGGCTGCTGAACTTCGCCCACGGCGCGTTCTACGCCATCGGGGCGTACGCCGGGCTGGTCGTCGCCGACCGGTTCGGCATCCTGGCCGGGTTCGTCGCCGCGCCGCTGGTGGTCGCGGCGTTCGCGGTGCTGCTCGACCGGCTCGTGCTGCGCTACTTCTACGAGAAGGACGCGACGTCGCAGCTGCTGCTGACGTTCGGGATCGCGCTGGTCGTGCAAGAGTCGCTGCGCCTGGTCTTCGGCGGCACGACGCGCCTGTTTCCGGTGCCCGACGCGCTGGCCGGGACGTTCGTGCCGCTCGGGTACCCGCTCTACCGGCTGGTCTTCGCGGCCGGCGTGCTGGTCATGCTGCTGCTGGTCTGGCTCTTCCTCGAGCGCACCGACTACGGCCTGATCGTGCGGGCCGGCATCCGCGACCGGGTCATGGTGCAACTGCTGGGCGGCAACATCCGGCGCGCCTCGACGATCGTGTTCGCGCTGGGCGCGGCGATCGCGGGACTGGTCGGGGTGGCGGCCTCGCCGATCTACTCGGTCGACCCGAACACCGGCTTCGAGTTCCTCGTGCCGTCGCTGGTGGTCGTCGTGGTGGGGGGCCTGGGCAGCTTCTGGGGCGCGGTGCTGGCCGGCATCCTGATCGGCGAGCTGCAGAGCGTGTCGACGATCGTCTACGCGCCGGCGGGGAACGTCGTGATCTACCTGTGCATGGCGCTCGTGCTGCTCTTTCGGCCGCAAGGGCTGCTCGGCGAGAGCGAGGTCATTCGCCAATCGTGACCACGACGACCAGCGACGCGCCGCTCCCGCGCGCCCGAGCCGGGGTGCTGGCCGGCGACGCGCGCTTCGCGCTGCTCACCGCGCTCGCGCTCGCGCTCTTCCCGCTCCTGCTGCACCCGATCGGCGGCTACGCGGGCCTGGCGACCCAGATCGTGATCGTCAGCGTCGCCTCGGTCGGCTTCAACCTGCTGCTGGGCTACGCCGGGATGCTCTCGTACGGCCACGGCATGTTCTACGGCGGCGGCGGATACGTCGCGGCGATCCTGATGCTGCGGCTGATGCCCGAGCACCCCAACCTGTGGCTGGCGATGCTCGGCGCGACGCTGGCCTCGACCGTGCTGGCCCTGCTCGTCGGCGCGCTGGTCGTGCGGCTGTACGGCGTGTATCTGGCGCTGCTGACCCTGGCCTTCGCGCAGATGATCTACTTCGTGATCGACCAAGCCAAGCCGTGGACCAACGGCGGCGACGGGCTGCAGTCGATTCCGGCCGCGATCGTGCCGCTCGGGCCGTGGTCGATCGCGCTGACCGCGCCGCTGCCCGCGCTCGATCTCGGCCCGTTCGGCAACCTGGCCGACATCAAGCTCTGGTACGTGTTCACCGCGCTGGTTCTGCTGCTGGTGCTGCTGTTCGTGCGTTCGCTGACCCGCTCGCAGTTCGGCGAAGTGCTCGCCGCGATCCGCGAGAACGAGGAGCGCAGCGTCTTCGTCGGCTTCAACGCGGGCGCGTACCGGCTGGCCGCGTTCGCCGTCTCGGGCGCGCTGGCCGGCTTGGCGGGCGCGCTGCGGGCCTGCTACGACGGCAGCATCTCGGTCGAGGCGGTCGGGATCGAGCGCAGCGGGTCGTTCGTGATCTACACCGTCGTCGGCGGCGTGCAGACGCTGTTCGGGCCGGTGGTCGGCACGGCCGTCATCATGTACCTCGAGAACGTGCTCTCGGCCAAGACCGACGCCTGGCGCCTGATCGAGGGCGCCATCTTCGTGCTGGTGATCGTCTTCCTGCCGGCCGGGATCGTCGGCTCGCTGCTCAAACGGCGCAAAGCGCGCAAGACGCTCGCCGCCGCGGTGGCCGTGAAATGAGCGAACCGATCTTGGCGACGCGCGGGCTGGGCAAGTCGTTCGGCCACTTCGCGGCCAACGCCGACATCGACTTCGCGGTCCGGCCGGGCGAGCTGCGGGCGGTCATCGGCCCCAACGGCGCCGGCAAGACCACGTTCTTCAACCTGCTGGCCGGAACGGCGGGTGCGAGCGCCGGCACGATCCGCTTCAAGGGCCGGGACGTCACCCGCACGAGCGGCTCCAAGCGCGTTCACCTGGGTATCGCCAAGGCGTTTCAGACCGCCAGCCTCTATCCCGGCCAGACGGTGCGCCAGAACTGCCGCCTGGCCGCGCTGGCGCACGTGCAGGGCGCCTTCGCGCTGCAAGTGTTCCGCCGCTCCGCGCGCTTGGCCGAGGTCGACGCGCTGGCCGCGCGCGCGCTGGCCCGGCTCGAGCTGACCGGCGTCGCCGAGGTGCGCTGCGGCGACCTCTCGCACGGCGACAAGAAACGCCTGGACATCGCGATCGCGCTGGCGACCGAGCCCGAGATCCTGCTGCTCGACGAGCCCGTCGCCGGCATGTCCAAGGACGAGGCGCGCAAGACCGAGGCGCTGGTGCGCAAGCTGGCCAGCGAGATGACCGTGCTGATCATCGAGCACGACGTGGAGATGATCATGGGCATCTCGGACTCGATCACGGTCCTGCACCAGGGCCGCGTGCTCGCGACCGGCACGCCGGCCGCGATTCGCGAGAACCCCGCCGTCCGAGAAGCGTATCTCGGCGGCCACTCCGCGGCGGAGCTGAGCGCCGGATGATCGTCACCGAGCCGCGCCTGCGGGTCGACAGGATCAACACCTATTACGGCGAGAGCCACGTCCTGCGCGACGTATCGCTCGAGATCGCCGCGGGCGAGACCGTCGCGCTGCTGGGCCGCAACGGGGTCGGCAAGACGACGACCCTCAAGTCGATCGTCGGCTGGCTCGCGCCGCGCAGCGGCAGCGTCACGCTCGACGGCGCGGAGCTGACCGGGCGCGACATGATGACGATCGCCCGCTGCGGCGTGTCGCTGGTGCCCGAGGAGCGCCGCATCTTCACCAACTTGACCGTCGCCGAGAACCTCAAGCTCGCGCAGGTGACCGCCAAGCAGCCCGGCTGGACGCTGGACCGCGTCTACCAGAAGTTTCCGCGCCTGCGCGAGCGGCTGGGCAACCGGGGCGACGAGATCAGCGGCGGCGAGAAGCAGATGCTGGCCATCGCGCGCGCGCTGCTGCAGGACGTTCGGGTGCTGCTGCTCGACGAACCTACCGAAGGGCTCGCGCCGCTGATCGTGCGCGAGGTCGAGAGCGTGATCCGCGAGATCAAGGCCGCCGGCATCACGACCTTGCTGGTCGAGCAGAACCTCTACTCCGCGCTCGCGGTCGCCGACCGCTGCTACATCGTCGACCAGGGCGAGATCGTGTTCGCCGGCACGCCCCAGCAAGTGCGCGACGACGAGGAACTGCGCCGCCGCTACCTCCACGTCTAGGCGCGCCCGCTTGCGAGTGCATCGGAGATCGCGGTCTCGTCCCACGCGATGCCGCTGCCGGGACGGTCCGGGATCAGCACGTTCCCATCCGCGTGGCGCACCGGTTCGCTCAGGATCGGGCCGGCGTGATCGAGGTACTCCAGCAAGTGCGCGGTCGGGGTGACGCCCAGCAGGTGCGCGCTGAACTCGGGGAAGGTGTGGCTGGACGCGGGCAGGCCCGCCGCGTCGGCGAGCGCCGCCGCCCGCAGCCAGCCGCTCACGCCCCCCAGCTTCATCACGTCGAGCATCGCGTGGTCCGAGGCTTGCGCGGCGATGCTCTTGGCCATGTCGGACGGGCCCCACCAGTTCTCGCCGAGCTGGATCGCGGTCGCCGCGGCCGCCGCGATGCGGGCGTGGCCGGCGAAGTCGTCGGCCCGGGTCGGCTCCTCGATCCAGTCCAGATCCTCGCCGTCGAGGACGCGCGCCCGCGCGATCGCCTCGGGCACGGACAGGCTTTGATTGTAGTCGACCATCAGCCGGGCGCCCGCGCCGATCGCCCCGCGCACGGCCCGGATCGTCGCCAGGTCGGCGGCCAGATCGGCGCGGCCGATCTTCACCTTGATGGCCCTGAAGCCGAGCGCGCGCAGTTCCTCGGCCTCGGCGGCCGCGCCGGCCGGGCTCATCGTGCGCAGGCTGGCATAGGCGGGGACCGGCCCGGGCGCGCCGCCCAGCAGCGTCACCAGCGGCACCCCGCAGGCTTTGGCGCGCGCGTCCCAGAGCGCCATGTCGATCCCGGCCATGGCGATCCCGGTCAGCCCTTGCGGCCCGAGCAGCCGGAAGTGGCGCTGCAGCGTGCGCTCGACCGCGGCCGGCACGGCCGGCCGGCCGGCCAGCAGCGGCGCGAGGTTGGCGATCAGCGCGACCAGCGGCCCCAGCGCCGTCGGCGTGTAGCAGCGCACGTAGCTGACGCCGGTGACGCCCTCGGCGGTGACGAGGTCGAGCAGGACCAGCGGCGTGCTGCGCATGACGCCGCCGGCGGTCTCGACCGGCCGCTGCAAGGTCAGATCGAGCCCGCGCACGCGCAGGTCCCGGATGGTGAGCCGCGGCTGGAGGTCCGCGTCGCTGCTGCTGGTGATCGCGGCCCCTTCGCGCTCGCCCGAAACGCTCACCTTCGCGACGCGGCTCGATGAGAATTCCGTGACCGCGCGCCGCGCGCGCCGAGGCCAGGCTCGGCGGGGCGGGAATAGCTCGACGCGCATGACCTCCGCTTGGGCCCGTTTCCGCTCGGCCGCTTCCGCGCCGCGCCGCCTCCTCGGCGCGGCGATTCTGCTGGCGCTGGCCGCACCGCTGACCGGCCCGGCCCCCGCCGCCACCACCCCGGCGGCGAGCGCGAGCGGGGGCGACGTTCTCAAGGCGACGCTGCGCAACGGCTTGCGGGTGGTCATCGTGCGCAACACGATCGCCCCGGCGGTCTCGACCGAGCTGACCTATCTGGTCGGCTCGCGCGACGATCCGGCCGGCGTGCCGGGGATGGCGCACGCGCAGGAGCACATGATGTTCCGCGGGACCAGGAACCTCTCGACCAGCGAGCTGGGCACGGTCGCGACGGCGCTGGGCGGCAGCTTCAACGCCTCGACCACCGACACGACGACGCAGTACCAGTTCACCGTCCCCGCAGCCGACCTCGACGCGGTGCTGCGGATCGAGTCGGACCGCATGCGCGACGTGCTCGACGCGCAGTCGCAGTGGCAGAACGAGCGCGGCGCGATCGAGCAGGAAGTGCTGCGCGACGAGTCCTCGCCGGGCAGCGACTTCTTCCGCGCGGTGGAGCTGCTGGCGTACGCCGGCACGCCGTACGGCCACGAAGGCGTCGGCACCAAGGCCGCTTTCGACAAGCTGACCGGGCCGCAGATCAAGGCCTTCCACGACCGCTGGTACGCGCCCAACAACGCCGTGCTGGTGGTCGCCGGCGACGTCGACCCGGCCCGCGCGCTGGCCCGGATCCGGACCCGCTTCGAGACGATTCCCAGCCGCGCCGTGCCCAAGCACGCGGCCGCGCGGCTGCAGCCGCTCGAGCGCACCGTGCTGCACCGCCCGACCCGCCTGGTGTACCCGCTGGCGGTGGTCGGCTTCCGCATGCCGGGCGTCGACAGCCCCGATTTCCTGCCCTCGTTCGTGCTCCAGGGCGTCCTGGACTCGGCGCGCGGCAACGTCCACGCGCTGGCCGATTCGGGCGAGGCGCTCGACGCGCAGTGGGTCTCGCTGCCGTACGTGCCCGAGGCCCAGATCGGCCTGGCCACCGCCGCGCTCGGCGCGAACGCCGACCCGCACGGCGCCGCGCAGAAGCTGGAGGCGATCCTGACCGGCTACGCGCAGCACGGCGTGCCGCGCGAGCTGTTCGAGTCGACCCGCCGCCAGCTCATCGCGGGCCAGGAGGAGAGCCGCAACTCGATCTCCGCCCTGGCCTCGGACTGGGCCACGACGATCGCGCTGGACCGCGAGCCCTCGATCGCGCGCGAGCAGGAGCTGATCGCTCGGGTCACCCTAGCCGACGTCGACCGGGTCGCCAAACGCTATCTCGACGTGCGCCACGCGATCGTCGGCGAGCTGACCCCGACGGCCGACGCCTCGCAGGAGGCCGCCGCCGCCCCGGCCGGGGCGGCGCCCGAGAAGCCGCTCGC
>CAXTNU010000052.1:0-2223 GCA_964245595.1 uncultured bacterium
GCGCAGCGCGATGTCCGCCCCGCGCAGCGGTACCCGCCGCGCCAGCGCCAGCGCGACGCCCTGCGCGTAGTCCAGCCAGCTCCCGCGCGGGCGCGGGTCGGGCGCGGCGAGGTCGAACTGCGCGGTCTCGCCGGTGGCCAGCGAGCGGATGCGCACGGTACGGTCAGCGCGCGGCGCGGCCGCGGCGATGGTCGCGCGGTCGATCGCCAGCGGCAGCACGAAGCCCTCGCTGTAGTCGACGTGCTCGCCGATCAGGTTCACTCGGCCCGGCGCGCGGAAGAAGCGCGGCGGGCGCGCGCTCAGCTCCGCGAACGCGTCGCGCAGCCCGTTGAGCTCGATCACCCGGGCGGCACCTTCGCGCGCAGCTCGGCCGCCTTCTCCTCGGCCAGCGTGTCGTTGATGAACATTCCCGCCCCGGCTTCGCTGCCGGCCAGGTATTTCAGCCGCGCCGCGCTGCGCAGCGGCGGGTAGAACTCGACGTGCAGGTGGTAGGGCGCGTCGCCCTTGGGCCCCTGGTGCACCGCCATGATGTAGGGGAACGACAGCTCGAACAGCGCGTCGAAGCCGACCAGCACGCGCTTGAGCAGACGCGCCAAGCCGGCGACCTCCGCCGGGCCGAGCTCGAGCAGCGTGCGCACGCAGCGCGTCGCGACGAGGTGCGTCTCGTAGGGATAGCGGGCGAAGAACGGCACGTACGCGACCCAGCCGGGCTCGCGCGCCACGACGCGCCGGCCGTCTTCTTCTTCGCCCGCGCGCACGGCGCAGAACAGGCACCCGCCGTGCGCGCCGCGATACGCCTGCGCGCTCGCGATCTCGCGCGCGACGACCGGCGGCACGAAGGGATAGGCGTAGATCTGGCCGTGCGGGTGCGAGAGCGTGACCCCGATCGCCGCGCCCTTGTTCTCGAACGGGAAGACGTGCTCGACGTCGGGGCGCGCCATGAGCGCGCGGGTTCGGTCGCGCCAGACCCGCACCAGGTGCTCGATGCGCCGCACCGAGGCGTGCGCGAGCGTGGCGTGGTGGTCGGGCGTGTAGAGCACGACCTCGCAGGCGCCGTGCGCGGGCGCGACGGGTTCGAGCGGCGTGCCTTCGACCGCCGGCGCCGGCGGGTGCGGCTGCAGCGACGGGAACTTGTTCGCGAACACGACCATGTCGTAGGTCGGCGCGGGCACTTCGGTCGGAAAGCCGCCCGGTTTGGTCGGACAGAGCGGGCAGTAGTCGGCGGGCGGAAAGAACGTCCGCGCTTGCCGGTGCGTCGCGGTCGCCACCCACTCGCTCTGCAGCGGATTCCAGCGCAGCTCGCTCACGGGGCCGCGGCCTCATCCTCGTCGTCGAAACTGTAATAGATCAGGTAGCGGCCGTCGGGGAGGGCGATCTCTTCCTTGACCAGGCCGGGGTCGGGGGCGTCGCCATTCACGGTGTGAGGTGCTTTCCCAGCGCCTCCGCGAGCCCCCCGTCGTCCTCGGCTGCGACGCGTGCGAGCGACCAGCGCACGACGTGGCTCACGCTGCCGCCGGGCGGTACCGCGCTCAGCGGACCGAGCGTCTCGACCTCGCAGAACCCGCCTTCGGTGTAGACCTCGACCGACGAGCCGAGATCGGGATACTGGGCCGCCGGATCGTAGGGCGCGCGCACCACGAACGCCGTGCCGCGGTCGAGGTAAGCGAACCAGCCGCGCTCGCAGGCCGCGCCGAGCTTGTTGGGCGCCGGGTGGGCCGGGTCGCAGCGCAGGCGGGTGAAGCGCGGGCCGAACGCGACCCGCGGGTCGCTCAGGTCGCTGTAGCGCCACAGTGCCAGCGCGCGCGCCGGCAGCAGCGCCTCGGGCTGCGGGGCCGGGACGACGTTGGGGATCAAGGCCGCGCCGCCCGGGCGCACCACGGTGATCCCCCAGCAGGCGATGCGCCGCGCCGCGTGTCCCTCGTTGGCGATCGTGTGGCGCACCAGCACCTCGGTCGCGTCCGGCTGCAGCTCCAGCTCGAGCGTCTTGGTCAGGCCGGTCAGCGGGTCGCGCGCTTGGCGCAGCAGCGCGCGCCGCGCGCCGTCGGTCTCGATCCGGGGCGGGTCGTCGTCGATGGTGTTTCCCCGGCCCGGCTCGCCCCCGAGGGGGAGACGTATGCCAAGGCCCCGTTCGACCCCAGGGTCGTCGACCTCTTCGAGGCCAGGAGCGGCCTGCCCGACCTGGCGAAGGCGTCGGCCGTGGTCCTGGCCAACGTCGCCGACCTC
>CAXTNU010000052.1:2233-11623 GCA_964245595.1 uncultured bacterium
CTGTCGGGGAAGTGCGCGGGCGCGGCCCACAGGCGGTGCCCGCCGTAGGCACGCCACATGCCGCGCGGCGTCGCGCGCTGCGCGCCCGCGCCGTCGCCGAACACGTTGGGCTCGCCGGCGAAGCCGTAGTGCGCCACGCGCGGGCCGTGCGCGGTCGGGATGCCGAGCTCGACGACACCGTTGCGGAGCGTGAGCGTGTCAGGCAACGGCGCTGCGCTCGCGCTCCCACCACGCCGCCTCCGCCGGCAGCTCGGGCACGCGGCCCTGGGCCAGCGCGCCGAGCACGTCGGCCACCAAGGTGCGCTGCGGCGTGGCGTCGGGGCCGGCGAACGTGAACACGCCGTCCTCGGCGCAGCGGTCCTCGCGGCACAGCAGCGAGGTCCAGTCGACCATGCCGAACGCCGCCCAGGCGCCGAAGCCGACCACCGGAACGCCCTGCGCGCTCACCGCGCGCGCGTCGGCGAAGCGCTGCAGCAGCCAGCGCGCGCGCTCGCGCTCGTTGCCCAGCACGTGCACCTCGGAGAGCGCGAACGGCAGGCCGAGCCGGGCGTGGGCGGCGCGCAGCAGCGCGCGCATGTCGAGCCGCTCGGGCGCGAGGTCGACCACCCCCGAGTTGCGGTGCCCGCCGTGGCCGTCGCTCTCGATCCAGCGCTCGGAGTTGGGATAATAGTTCCAGCCCATGACGTCGGGCGGCTGCGGGTCGAGCGCGAGCCGGGCCAGCTCGCCCGGCGCGATGCCGCACGCCCGCGTGAGGTAGCGGTGCATGGGGTGCCCGTCGACGATGCGGCCCTGCAGCAGCTCGCACGAGAGGTACATCCGCTCGCCCTTGTGCGCGGCATACGCCGCGACGCCTTCGTCGGCGGCGGTGAAGCTCTGCAGGTCCTCGGTCAGCAGGAAGGTCGCGTCCGGCACGACCTCGCGAATCCGCTCGGCGGCCCAGGCGAAGCCGAGCGCCTCGTTGACGATCGCGCGCCCGAAGGCCGCGTCGTCGAAGAAGCGATTGGGATACCACGCCGCGTACAGGGTCGCGAAGCGCGCCGTCGTGAGCGGTTCGTTGATCGGCGTCCAGCGCTTGATCCACGGGAAGCGGCGCGCGGTCGCCGCGGCGTACTCCGCGAGCAAGTGCGGGAACGCGGGATCGATCAGGCTCGTGTAGACCGGACCGCTGCCGTGGTGCAGCAGGGTGACGATCGGCTCGACCCCGCGCTCGGCCAGCGCGTCGAGCCGGCGCGCGGCCCAGCCGTAGTCGCGCACCTGCGGGTGGTGCGGCGCGACCTTCTCCCACAGCACCGGGTAGCGGGTGGCCGCGATGCCCAGACTCGCCAGCAGGTCGATGTCGCTCTCGCGCGCCTCGTGGCCGCTCTCGCGCAGCTGGTCGCGCGTGCGCGTGCGATCGATTCGCGCGAACGTCGGTTCGGGCGAAGCCCAGATCTCCGGTTGCATCGGAATGTCCTCGTCAGGAGGCGACGGCCGCGGTGCGGGCCAGCTCCTCGAAAGCGACCAGGGCCGACGCGACGGCTTGGTCCATGTTGAAATACTTGTATTCCGCCAAGCGCCCGACGAACGTGACGTGGCGCTGCGCCGCCGCCAGCGTGGCGTACTTGCGGTACAGCTCGCGGTTGTCCGGGCGCGGGATCGGGTAGTACGGATCCCCTTCGGGGCGCGGGTACTCACGGCCCAAGATCGTCTTCGCATGCGACTGGCCGGTGAGATGGCGGTAGTCGGTGGTGCGGGTGAACGGCACCGCTTCTTGCGGCTCGTTCACGCAGCCGACCGGCAGGCCCCGGCGCGCGGTGTCGACGGTCTCGAACTCGAACCGCAGCGAGCGGTACGGCAGCTTCCCGAACTTGTGGTCGAAGTACTCGTCGATCGGGCCGGTGTAGATGACGTGGTTGAAGCGCGCGCGGTCCAGCATCCATTGAAAGTCGCAGCCCGTCACGACCTCGATGTTGGGGTGGGCGAGCATCTTCTCGACCATCGCGGTGAAGCCGGCGGCCGGCATGGCTTGGAACGCGTCGCCGAAATAGCGGTCGTCGTCGTCGGTGCGGGTCGGGATGCGCCCGCAGACCGTCGCGTCGAGCTCGGCGGGATCGAGTCCCCACTGCTTGCGCGTGTAGCCGCGAAAGAATTTTTCGTACAGCTCGCGCCCGACGCGGGAGACGATCATCTGCTCGGAGTTGTCGATCCGGGATTGAGCCTGGGCCCGCTGCGCGAGGAACGCCTCGGCTTCGGCCGAGTTCAGCTCGAGGCCGTAGAGGCGGTTGAGCGTGGTGCGGTTGATGGGGATCGGCACCAGCTTGCCGTCGACTCGCGCCAGCACCCGGTGCTCGTAGGGCATCCACTCGGTGAAGCGGCTCAGGTACTCGACGACGTGGCGCGCGTTGGTGTGAAAGATGTGCGGCCCGTACCGGTGGTAGCGCAACCCGTTCTCGGCGAGCGGATCGTGCGTGTTACCCGCTACGTGCGAACGTTTGTCGATCACCAGAACCCGCGCGCCGAGCTGGCTGGCGAGGCGTTCGGCGATCGTGCTCCCGGCGAGGCCGGCTCCTACGACGAGGTACTCGTACACCATCATCCGTTCCGCCGCAATGCTGCGGTCGACGTTGCTTCCTAGTTGGGTAACCCACCTGTACCCGAGCCCCCGGCGGCCGACGCCGCTTGCTCCCCTTCCACTCGAGGAGGTCTCCAATTCCGCACCCGCCCGCCGAAGTCGTCGTCGCCGGCCTGCACCTGCGCTGGCAAGGCGTGTGGCAACGCCCCAACCACCTGCTGGCGCGCGTGGCGCGCGACGTTCCGGTGATCGTGCTGGAGGAACCGCTCGCCGCGGAGCGCGACGAGGACGTGGTTCGCGAGCTCGACGGGCTGACCGTCGTGACCCCGCACCGCGCCGGCCCCCTTTGCGACGCGCTCGACGAGCGTTCGCTCGCGACCGTGCGCCGGCTGGTCGGCGTGCGCCGCCCGCTGGTCTGGCTCTACACGCCGATGATGCTCGGGCTGGCCGACACGTTCCCCGGCGCACCGCTGGTGTTCGACAAGATGGACGAGCTGGCGAAGTTCGCCCAGGCCGACCCGCGCATCGCGCCGCGCGAGCGCGCCCTGCTCGAGCGCGCCGACCTGGTCTTCACCGGCGGGCGCTCGCTGTACCGCACCGTCGCGGGCCGCGCTCGCGCGGCGCGCTGCTATCCCAGCGGGGTGGACGTGGAGCACTTCGCGCGCGCGCTCGGCAGCGCGCCGCACGCCGCGCTCGCGCCGTTCGCGGACGGACCCGTGCTGGGGTACGTCGGGGTGATCGACGAGCGGCTCGACTTGGGGCTGATCGACGCGCTGGCCGCGGCGTATCCAGATGCGACCGTGGCGCTGGTCGGGCCGGTCGCGAAGATCGACGAAGCGGCGCTGCCGCGGCGGGCGAACATCGCCTACCTGGGCAAGCGCGGCTACGACGAGCTGCCCGCGCTGCTGGCCGGCTTCGACGTCGCGCTGATGCCGTTCGCGCTCAACGAGCACACCGCGAACATCTCGCCCACCAAGACGCTGGAGTACCTGGCCGCGGGCCGCCCGGTGGTCAGCACCGCGGTGGCCGACGTCGTCGCCGACCACGCCGACGTGGTGTACGTCGCGCGCGACGCGGCGGACTTCGTGCGCCTGGTGGAACGCGCGCGGCAAGCGGACCCCGCGCGGTCCGAGCGCGGCGCGCAGAAGGCGCGCGGAGCGACCTGGGACGCCATCGCGGCGGCGATGCAAGCCGATCTGGCGGCGGCGGGGAGCGCCTACGTTGCGCCGCGCAGCAGTGCGGCGGCCTTGGCGTAGCAGGGGCAGGACAGCGCCGCCAGGCGGGCGTCGTCGAGGATCCGCACGCGGGCGTAGCCGTGCCCGACCACGCCCTCGTCGACGAACCGGCCCAGCACGGTCACCACGCTGGCCCGCCGCACGCCGAGCATCATCGCGACGGTGTCCTGAGTGATCTGGATCTCGTCGCCGACCCGGTCGCGCGTCACCAGCAGCCATTTCGCCAGCCGCTGCTCGATGGTGTGGCGCGCGTTGCAGGCCACCCACTGCCCGCGCACCGCCATCACCGCGGCGGTGTAGCGGCGGGCCGCCTCGCGCAGCATCACGTCGCGCTCGAGCGCGTCGGCGAAGAGCTGCGCGTCCAGCCGCGCGAAGCGGCCCGGCGACTGCACGAGCCAGGTGTCGGGCGTGCTGCGCGGGCCGAACACCAGCTCGCAGCCCAGAAAACCTTCGGCGCCGGCGGCGTCGACCTCGACCATGCCGTCGTTCTCGAGCGGGCGCAGGGTCGAGACCAGTCCCGAGAGGGGAAACCAGACCGCCTCGATGGCGGTGTCGGGCGCTTGCAGCACGTCCCCGATCGCGCCGCCGTGGGCGGTCATGCGCGCCTCGATCCAGCCGCGGGTCGCCGGCGCGAGCGAGCTGATGAAACGGTTCTTCTCGGCGGTTCCGGCGAGCATCTTCATGGTTCGTACCCCGCCCGGCGCCTTCTAGAGCGGTTCGTGCCCCGCGCGCAAGACCATCGTGAGCCGCACCTCGGTGCGCGCCTGGTGGGTGCGGATCTCGACCCCGTCCATCAGCGCGCGCATCAGCGGCAGCCCGCGCCCGCGCTCGTCCCGCCGCTGGGCCGGCTTCCACTTGCCGTCGTCCTCGATCGTGACGGTCAGGACGCCGTCGCCGGCGTGGGCCTGGACGCGCACCACGCCCGGCGGGCCCAGGTAGGCGTGCTCGACGGCGTTGGCGATCGCCTCGCCGGCCGCGGTGAGCAGCGCGAAACAGCCGTCTTCGTCCAGCCCCAGGCGGCGGGCATAGCGCTCCATGCTGCGGCGCACCAGCGGCACGGCCATCGGCAGGGCCGAGAAGGTCGAGCCGAAGCTGCGCGCGGGCACGTCGGCCAGCGCGACGGTCAGGACCGCGACGTCGTCGGTGTTGCGGCACGCGGCGAACACCCGCCCGAGCAAAGCCCGGGCCGGGTCGGCGGCGCGCTCGCCGGCGGTCTCGGCGAGCGCCTGGACCAAGCGCGCTTCGCCTTCGATGACGTCGCGCGAGTACTCGATCAGCCCGTCGGTGTAGAGCGCGAACAGCGCGCCCGGCGGGAGGGTGAAGGTCCAATCGGTCGCACCGACCTCGTCGACGATGCCCAGCGGCAGCCCGTCCTTGGGCAGCAGCTGCACCGTCCCGCCGGGCAGCGCCAGGAGCGGAGCGGGATGACCGGCGCAGGCGTAGCTGAGCACGCCGTCGCGCGGGTCGACGATGCCGAACAGGGCGGTCACCATGACCGGGTTGGCCCGCATGTTCACGATCGTGTTGGCGCGCTCGAGCACCAGCGAGGGCGAGTTCGGGTTGAGGGCCGCGGCCCGGAAGGCCTGGCGCACCTCGCCCATCACGATCGCCGCGCGCAGGCCGTGTCCGGCCACGTCGCCGATCGAGAACGCGATCCGGCCGTCGGGCAGGCGGAACGCGTCGTACCAGTCGCCGCCCACGATCGCCTCGCTCGCGCCGGGCAGGTAGGCCGCGTCGAAGGACAGCCGGTCGTCGACCGGCAGCCGCTCGGGCAGCAGCGCCCGCTGCAGGGTGTCGGCCACGTGGTGCTCGCGGGCGTAGATCTGCGCCGCGTCGAGCGCGGTCGCGATGCGCAGGGCGAGCTCGGCCCACAGGTCGACCTCGGCGTCGGCGGCGCTCAGGTCGCGCCCGACCCGCATTTGGCCCAAGATCCGGCCCCGGGCCACCAGCGGAATCTGCCGCGCTCCCGGCTCGAGCCGCCCGGTCTGGGCCAGGGTGGTGCGAATCTCGCCCTCGTCGACCTCGACCGCGAAGCCTTCGGCGAAGGAGGGGACGACCAGCCGGCCGACCACGGCCAGCGTCTGAGCGCAGTCGAACGAGGCGGAGAGCTCGCGACTCGCTGCCACCAGGAGCCGCAGCGGTGCGGCTAGACGCCGCTCGTCGATGGCGCTCACCAGCCGATGGCTACGTGCAGAACGTGGCCCTCCCTTTCGGCCCGGCGTTACCCTCGCTTGCTCGGTCGTAAACCCAGGCGCGCTCAATCCCGGGTGGCCGGACCCGCGTTCTGTGGGGCGAAGTCGCGTTGGCGCCGGTCGCGAGCGCCGGGAGTTTGGTTCGTTGGGATCACGTTTCGCCCGACTCGGGCCTGGGCACGGTCGCTGCATGCGGCTCACGAGCGTCGTCGTATCGCTATTTGCGTCGCTGGCGTTCGTACTGACCGGGGTGCGGGCCGCGCAGGCCCACCCGCTGGGCAACTTCACCACCAACCACCTGGTGCGGGTGAAGACGGACGGGGCCGCGGTGCGCGTGCGCTACGTGCTCGACCTGGCCGAGATCCCCGCCTTCACGGTCGAGCGCGGCCTCGATGCCAACGCCCGCCCGTCCACCGCGGCGCTGGAGCGCTGGGGCCGGGCCGAGAGTGCCACGATCCTGGCCGGCGTAGACGTCGCGGCCGACGGCCGGCCCGTGCCGTTGACCGCGGGCCCGGTTAGCGTGCGCGAGCGGCCCGGCGCAGCCGGTCTGCATACCCTCTACCTCACCGTCGACGCGAGCGGCGCGTTGCCGGCCGGCACGAAGAGCCTGACCGTGCGCGACGCGACCTACCCCGGCCGGCTGGGCTGGAAGGACGTCGTCACGGGCGACGCCGCCGAGCCCACCAGCGGCCTGACGCAATATCCCGCCGCGGTGATCGGCTCGCCGCGCGCGCGCAGCGCCGTCGCGCTCGGCCTCGCCGGCGGCCGGATCGTCGCCGCGCACGACCTCGCCGCGGTCGAAACCGTACCCGACGGCAGCCCGTCGCTGGCCCGCAACGACGCGCTCGGCACGCTCCTCGCGCGCAGCGATTCCGGTGCGCTGGCGGTGCTGCTCGCGCTGCTGGTCGCGATCGCGCTGGGCGGGCTGCACGCGCTCGAGCCGGGTCACGGCAAGACCCTCCTCGCGGTCTCGCTGGTCGGCGCGCGCGCCACGTCCTCGCAGGCGCTGATCCTCGCCTCCGCGCTGACCGTCGCGCACACCGCCGGCGTGATCGCGCTGGGCCTGGTGGTGCTGGTCGCCGCGAAGTGGGTCGTGCCCGAGCAGATCTATCCTTGGATCACGCTCCTCTCCGGCGTGCTGGTGGCGGTGATCGGGGCCCGCGCCCTGTCGCGCGCGCTGCGCCGCCGCGGCATGACGGTCCACGCCCACGCCGCCAGCCCGCAGGCGCATGCCCACCCGCACGACGGCACCCACGAGCACGCCCACGCCGACGACCGCGTGCACGTCCACCCGCACACCCACGACCACGCCCACCCGCACGATCATCCGCACGACCACGACCACGCGCACGGCGAGCACCACCACCACGACGAGCTCGACGACGAGGCCCACGCCCGCGCCCACATGATTCCGGGCCAGGCGCCGCTCTCGTTCCCGACCGCGGTCGCGGCGGCGGCGAGCGGCAACATCGCACCCTGCCCGGCGGCGCTGGTCGTGCTGCTGGCCGCGATCTCGCTCCACAAGGTGGCTTGGGGGCTGGCGATCGTGGTCGCCTTCGGCTTCGGCCTGGCAGCGGTGCTGACGCTGCTCGGCATCGCGGTGGTGCGCGGTGCGGGCTGGCTCTCGCAGCGGCCGGCCTTCGACAAGCTCACCCGCCTCGCGCCGATCGTTTCGGCCTCGGTGATCGCGCTGGTCGGGGCGGTGACCGTCGCGCAAGGATTCGCCGCGCAGGGCGTCGGCGTGCCGCTCCCGCTGGTCGCCGCGCTCGTCGCGCTGGCGATCGCCGGCTACGCCCTGGCCCCGCGCCACTCGCACGCCCCGGTGACCGCATGATCGCAACCAACGCCGCCACCGTGTTCGTGCTGGGCATCCGCCACGGGGCCGACCCCGACCACCTGGCCGCGATCGACGGCGTGACGCGCAACTCGTACGCCCGCGCGCCGCGCTTCTCGCGCTTCGTCGGCACGCTGTTCGCGGGCGGCCACACGATCATGGTGCTCGCCATCTCGGCCCTGGTCGGCCTGCTCGGCACGCACCTCGCCGCGCACGCGGCGGTGATCGAGAAGATCGGGACCTGGGTCAGCATCGTCGTGCTGGTCGCGATCGCCGCGATGAACGTCGCCCAACTGCGGGCGGGCTCGTACATGGGCGGGATGGCGGGCGGGGTGAAGACGCGCCTGCTGCCGCGCGCGCTGCGCGAGGGCAGCAGCCCCTGGCTGGCGCTGCCGATCGGCCTACTGTTCGGCTTCGGCTTCGAGACCTCGAGCCAGATCGCGACCTACGTGGTCGCGTTCGGGGCCGACGTGGGGATCGCGGGCGCGCTGATCGTCGGCGCGACGTTCTGCTTCGGCATGGTCTGCACCGATACGATGGACAGCGTCGTCGTCCACCGCCTGGTCGCGTTTCGCAGCAGCGCGCTGCCTGCGATCATGCGGGTCTGGGTCCTCTCGGTGACGGCGCTCGCGCTGATCGTCGCCGCCTACGAGCTGGCCCAGGTGCTGGGCTGGCAGCCGCCCTTCAGCGACCTCGCGCTCTCGGCCGTCCTGGTCGGCGCGCTGGTGCTGGTGTTCGCCTACGTCTTCGTTCGCACGCGCCGCATCGGCGCCGTGGAGCCGGCACCGACGTCGAACGCGTAGTCCGCCCCCCGCTGCGCGCCGAGCGTGGCGCCGTCCTACAAGCGCGCTGATCGCGCGCGGGCGTCGTCGGCGAAGCCGGCTTGGAAGTTCGGGTTGAGCGCGAGCGCATGCTGGTAGCACGTCTTCGCGCGCGCCGTGTCGCGGTCGTGCTCGGCGATCACGCCGGCGTGGTACCACAGGCGCGGCTCGGCCGTGCCGTACGCGGTCGCTTTGCGGGCCGCGGCGCGGGCCGCGTCCCACTTGCCGGCGCGGGCGGCGGTCCAGGCCAGCGTGTCCTCGGCGAAGACGTCGTCGCGCACCGCCAGGTCGCGCCGCGCGATTTCGTATGCGTCGGCGAGCCGCACGCCGTGATCCGCGTAGTACACCGCGAGCAGGCGATCGACCAGGTGCTGCGCGTTGCCGATTCGCTCGACCGCGACGATCTCGTCGCGCGTCGCCGCGGCGCCGTTCGGATCGCTCAGGCGCTCCTGCGCGTCGGCCAGCAGGCCGAGATTCTCCGGTGAGGGCGTCAGCCGCACGGCGCGCTCGGCGTATGCGCGCGCGTCGCTCCACGTCCCGGCCGCGGCGCTGAAGCGCGCGGCGTCGGTGAGCGCGATGAGGTCGTCGGGGAAGCGCTCGAGCGCGGTCCTCTCCTCGCTCAGCGCGGCGGCGTCGTCGCCGGCCGCGAACGCCAGCTCGCCCAGGCGCGCGTGGAACCAGGCCCGCCGCTCGTTGGGCGCGCCGTAGACCGAATCGCGCCGGCGCGACGCGCGCCCGAGCAGGTCGCGCGCGCGCG
>CAXTNU010000052.1:11633-16506 GCA_964245595.1 uncultured bacterium
TTCGCGTAGTTGCCGGCGGGGCCCTGCAGATTGCCGGGCTTCTCCTGGGCCATCGCCTTGGTCAGCTCTCCGCGCACCTCTTCCATGCGCTTCTCGACGTGCCGCAGCCGGTCGGCTTGGTGGCGCGCGCGGCCGGTCGCCGGGCAGCTCCGCCCGCCGCGCGGCGATGGCTTCGGTCGGGTCGCCCTCTCCCGGCATTGCGGCGCCGTGGTAGCGCCCGACCAGCGCTTTGACCGCGCCGTAGTCGCCCAGCTCGAGCTCGAACGCCGCTTCGCTCATCGCCAGGCCCGGGTCGCTCGGCGCGGCCGAGCGCGCGCGCCGAATGGTCGCGAGAGCGGCGCGGAAGCGGTGCAGTGCGAGCTGCGCCGAGGCCAGCTCCTGCAGCGCGGGAACGTTGTCGGGCTGCGCGCGCAGCGAGCGCTGCGCGGCCGCTTGCGCGCGCAGGATGTCGCCCGCGTCACCGCGCTCGCGGTAGCGCTGGAGGTACTGCTCGGCCAGCAGGCGCGGGGTGATCTGGTCTTGCGAATCTTGCTTCTCGCGCCGTTCCTCGAAGGCGATCGTCTTGGCGCGAATGGTCGCGTCGTCGCGCAGCGGAGCAGGCGTCGACGCCGCCGTGGGATCACCCACGACGGCGTGCGAGGCGAAGGCGGGCCAGATCGCGATCGCGACGAGCGCGGCCGCGATCAGGCCCAGGGGTGCGAGTTTCAGAGCTACCTCAGAAGTGGAGCCCCAGGCCGACGTACGGGCCCTGGTGGTTGAAGCCGACCGGCGCATCGGTGCGCGGTTTGCTGCGGTCGCCCAGGAACCCCGCGTCCAGGAACACCGGCGAGTGGTTGGGCTGGATCGACGCGCCGATCAGGTAGCGCACCTCGCGGTACGAGACCCCGGAGTCGCCGCCCAGGCCGGCCACGCTGTACTGGCCGCCGACGTTGGGATAGAAGAACACGTTGCCGTGGATCGAGAAGTTCTGGTCGACGTCGGCCAGCTTCTCGATTCCGTAACCCAGGCCGTGCTCGCGCGGCTCGAAGTTGGAGCCGCGCGTCAGGTACGACACCGCACCGAACAGGCGCGGCCCGATCACCTTGACGCCGGCCCGGACGTCGTAGTCGTAGTCCTCCGCGGTGAACGAGGGCACGAAGCCGCGCCCCTGCAGGCCGATCCCGGTCGTCAGGCCGGCGCGCGTGTCGTAGCTGTACTTGCGCGTCTCGCCGCCGACGTAGACGCCGTACTGCCCGAGCGGCAGCTCGAACACGGCGCGGCCCGCGTAGGAGCGGTAGTTGTTGCCCTTCGTGCCGCCGGCGAAGTTGTCGTACACGATCGGCGGGGCGACGTAGTCGCCGGCGACGTAGTGCACGGTGCGGTTGAGGCGCTGGCCCAGGTTCTTCTGCGGGCCCAGCGGCGGCGAGGAGGTGAAGTCGTTACCGGACGCGTTGGGGTCGCCGCCGTAGCGCGCGGGCGCGCTCTGCGATTGCGACGCGCCTTCCGTCGTGTAACCGCCCGGGCCCTTGACGGTGGCCGGCATGACTTCCGCGGAGCCCGGATTCGGTGCGGTTTGCGGCATCTTGTTGGGTCCGCTGGGCGGGACCGGGGGCGAGATCGGAGCGCCCGACGGCAGCGCGCCCGGGGGGATCGGCGCCGGTGAGGACATCGGCATCGCCATCGGCGAGACCATGGGTGAGCTCACCGGGCCCGGCGCGGCGGGCGGCGCGGTCTGCTTCTTCTTCGCCGAAGCGGCGACGGGCAGCGCAACGAACGCGGCGACCAGAACGAGGGGAACGAAGCGCGCGTTCATCGCGGATCTCCGAGGTAGGGGAAGCCGCGCAGCGGGTGTTTCGCCGCGGGGGTGGTGTTGTCGCTGGTCAGGCACGGCGTCTCGCGGTTGTCGTCGGGCGCCAGGCCCAGCTTGGGAATCAGGCTGCCGTAGATCGCCCCGAGCGACAGGTCGATGATCGGGCTGCGCGGATCGCGCCCGCCGAAGTGGCGCAGCGGATCGCCCAGCGCCTGTTTGACGCCCTGGATGCCGTCGGGCGGCACGGTGCGGATGATCTGGATCGGCAGACCGCTCTTGCCGTTGGTCTCGACCGCGAGGTAGCGCGCCGGACCGTCGGCCGACAGGTCGGCCTCGATGAAGTCGGGCATGAGCACCTTGACCGCCGCATCGGCGACCGCTTCGGAACGGCCCGCGGTGTGGACCATGTACTCGTGGATCGAGTTGCGCAACACGCCGTCGTCGGTGAGCGCGGAACGGTTGGTGACGTCGTGGTTGCGGAACGCTTCGGTCGCTTCTTTGACCGCCGGGCGGCCGAGGCGCTCGACTTGCGTCCAGGTGCCGCTCGTGTCGGTCGCGCCGCCGGTGCGCGTGTTGTGGTTGGCGACGACGGCGGCGAGCGACGCGATCGGCGACTGCGGTGACGCATCGGGATCGGTGGTCTTGAGCGACGTCGTGCCCCAGACGTTGATGCGGCCGAGCTGGCCGCCGTCGGCGAGCAGCTTGCGCGGCAGCTCGACCATCAGCGTGAGCACGTTGTAGCCGGCCAAGAAGTCCTTGCCGTCCTTGCGGAAACAGGTTTCGGCGTTCGGCGGGGGATTCGGCTGCTTGGCGTAATCGCGGTCCGGCTGGATCTTGCCGAAGCGCGAGAGGTCGAAGTAGAACGGGTCTTCGCGCGGGCCCGCGAACGCCATGATGCCGTTACCGAGATCGGTCACCTGGTTGTACGGGATGTCGCCGGTCTTGGCGCCGTCCACGACCGTGGTCTGCGTGCCGACCGCGTTGGGTCGAGTCGGGCCGTACAGCGTGATCTTCTGGTTGGATCCCACGACGTCGGGCTTCAACTGGAGCACGAGATCTTCGGTCGCGTCGGACTGGAGACCGATCTTGAACTGGTACAGGACGCCCGGATCGAAGAACGTCTGCGGCCCGAGTCCCGGCGGGATGAGCGGGAAGACGTCCATCGCCAGAACGACCTTGGACGGGTCGTTGGCCGGGAAGACGTAGATGTCGGTGATGTCGGCCCCAGGCCGCGAGGTCGTCAGCGGCGAGTCCTGGTGGTCCGATGCGAACGCACGGGGTGCGAGGTAGAGCACGCCTGCGAACGCCACCAGCGCGATACACAGAAGTGCGAGCAAGGGAGATGCGATGCGTCGCACGTGTTCTCCTAAAAAGATAAGCCTACAGCTTAGGCGTTGTGGACCCATACCACGCGGTGACGCCGATCATAACGCTGCGGCCGCCCGCTTACCCGAGGCTGGGAGCGGCTGGAACATCCAGAGCGGGCGCGGCGTCGTTTTTCACTAAGTGCCTCGTAGAACCAAGTCCATCCTGACCCGCGCCGAGCTCAGTTCCCGGCTAGGCGGCCCCGGCGTCGAACTGCGATCGCTGGAGCGCTCCGCGCTCGATTCCGCCTTCACCGCGCGGCACAAAGGCTTTCGCTGGCCGTGCGCTTGCTCGGCCTTCGTGCGTCCCGAGGGCGACGGCTATCTCTGGGTGCCGTGCGCTTCGCACGCCGGCAGCGGCGGGGAATGCTAGCCGCATGAGCATTCGATCGATCCTGGTCGGCACCGTCGCCGGCGCCGTCGGAACCGCCGCTCTCGACGTGGCCACCTACACCGACATGGTCGCGCGGGCCCGGCCGGCCAGCGAGACGCCCGCCGAGTTCGTCAAGAAGCTCGCCGAGGACAACGGCATCGCGCCGCTGACCGGCGACGACGACGCGGCCAAGAACCGCCGCAGCGGAGCCGGCGCGCTCCTGGGCTACGCCAACGGCTTGGGCATCGGGGCTCTCTACGGCCTGCTCCGGCCCGCGCTGCGCGGCGTGCCGCTCCCGCTCGCGGCGCTCGCCGCCGGGGCCGCGGCGATGGCGCTGAGCGACGTACCGCTCGTCCGCAGCGGGGTGACCGACCCCGAGACGTGGGGCACCAGCGGCTGGCTCGCCGACGCGATTCCTCACGCTCTCTACGGTCTAGCGGTCGCGGTGACGTTCGACGCCCTCGCCCTTCCCGGCGACGAAGCCGACCGCGGCTGACAGCGCGGATCGGCTCGCCGAGCGATCGGTAAACGGTTCGCTCGGCCGGTGACACGCGGGGGCGCTGTTTCGTACCATTATTGCGGGCGTTCTGGCCTACCCGTCGAAGGGTAGCTTGCTTGCAATTAACGTCCTCGCCGTGGGAGCCGATGCTATGCATTGGGGACCGACGGCGTCGTGCGTCGTCGTCCGATCATCTCGTAGGAGAATGTACGAATGCCGCCTGTGGCCGCTGCTGGGAAACCGAAGACCAACGGAAAGCGTCCGGCCGTGCCGGGTACCAGTGGGGTCAAGGACAGAAACGGCGCCGCCGTGGCGAGCGGCGATCAAGCCAAGCGCCAGCTCCTCAACGCGCTGCGCGCGGTCGCTCGGGGCGACTTCTCGCAGCGCCTGCCGGGCGCGTGGGACGGCCTCGACGGCGACTTGGCCGAGGCGTTCAACGAGGTCGTCGGCAACAACGCGCGCGTCTTGCGCGAAGTGGAGCGGATCTCGCAGGTCGTCGGGCACGACGGCCGCCTGGGTCAGCGAGCGGAGATCCAAGCGCCGGGCGGCTACGGCGAGAAGCTGCTCGCGGTCAACCGGCTGATCGACGACCTCACCGTGCCGATCGCCGAGACGAACCGCGTGCTCGGCGCGGTCGCGCGCGGCGACCTCTCGCAGCAGATGGCGCTCGAGACCGACGGCCGCCCGCTCAAGGGCGAGTTCCTGCGCAGCGCGCGCACCATCAACGCGATGGTCGACCAGCTCAACGCCTTCGCCGGCGAGGTGACCCGCGTCGCGCGCGAGGTCGGCTCGGAAGGCACGCTGGGCGGCCAAGCCCACGTCCGCGGCGTGGCCGGCACCTGGAAGGA
>CAXTNU010000053.1:0-16062 GCA_964245595.1 uncultured bacterium
GCGCTGGCCAGCGACCAGGCCTCGGCCTCGGCCGTGCAGGCCGCCGACGCGGTCGAGACGATCGCGCGCAGCGTCGACCGCGTCGCGGACGGCGCGCGCGACCAGGCCGGCAAGATCAGCCAGGCCAGCGTCGCGATCGAGGAGCTGGCCCGCTCGTCGTCCACCATCGCCGATGGTGCGAACGCGCAGGCCACCGCGATCCAGGAAGCCGCGATCGCGATCGAGTCGCTCGACCGCGAGATCAGCGCGCTCTCGCAGACCGGCGTGTCGCTGCTCCAAGCCGCGCGCGGCGCGTCGGGCGAGGCCAGCGCCGGCGAAGAGGCCGTCTCCGCCACCCGCAAGGCCATGCGCGGCCTGGGCGACGTGTCGCAGAAGGCGGCCAGCGCCATGGTCGCGCTCGAGGAGCGCTCCAACGCCGTCGGCGAGATCGTCCGCACCATCGAGGAGATCGCCGACCAGACCAACCTGCTTGCCCTCAACGCCGCGATCGAAGCGGCCCGCGCGGGCGAGCACGGGCGCGGCTTCGCGGTCGTCGCCGACGAGGTCCGCAAGCTGGCCGAGCGCAGCGCGATCGCGACCCGCGAGATCTCCGGCATCCTCTCGGCGATCCGGCGCGAGACGTTGACGGCGGGCGAAGCGATGCGCAGCTCGAGCGCTTCGATGGCGGACGGCGTCGCCGTCGCCGAGCGGGCCTCGGCCGCGCTCGGCGCGGTCGCCGAGGCGATCCGCACCACCACCCGCGTCGCCGACGACCTGGCGACCCGCGCCGGCGCGATGCGCGACGCCTCCAACACCGTCACCGACAACATCGCCAGCGTCGCCGCCGCGATCGGCGAGAACGCCGCCGCCGCGGGCGAGATGCGGCTCACCACCCAGAGCGTGACCGAGACGATGCTGCCCGTCGCGCGCACCGCCGAAGAGCAGTCGCACGCCTCGCAGAACGCCGCCGCCTCGACCGGCGAGCTCGCCGCGGGCGTGCAGCAGATCGGCGCCACCGCGCGCGCGCTGCGCGAGCAGACCGAAGCCCTCGACGCGCTGGTCGATCAGTTCCGCATCGCCGCGGTGTCCGACGCAGCCGCCGACGAGGCGCTCGCGGCGGTCGAAGCGGCCGGCGACGATGCCGCGGGCGAGGAGCTCGGCGCGTCCGACCGGGTGCTCGCCATCACCGGCTAGAAACGCCGCGGGCCGCGGCGGGCCGGCTAGACCGGAACCGCCGCCTGGGCCGCGATGAAGGCCGCGATGCGCGGCTCGATCGCGGCGCGCCAGTGGCGCCCGCTGAAGACGCCGTAGTGGCCGACGCCCGGCTCGAGGTGGTGCTCGTGCAGCGCCGCGGGCAGCCCGCTGCACAGGGCGTGCGCGGCGTAGGTCTGGCCCGGCGCGGAGATGTCGTCGCGCTCGCCCTCGACGGTCAGCAGCGCCGTCTTGCGGATCGCGCTCGGATCGACCCGGCGGCCGCGCCAGATCATCGTGCCGCGCGCGAGCGTCGCGCGCTGGAACACTTCGTCGACGGTCTCGAGGTAGAACTCGGCCGTCATGTCCATCACCGACAGGTACTCGTCGTAGAACGCGCGCCGCGCCTGGGCCGACTCGCCGTCGCCCTTGACCAGGTCGGCGAAGATCTTGGCGTGCGCGTCGACGTGGCGGTCGGGGTTCATCGACATGAACGCGCCGAGCTGCAGGAAGCCCGGGTACACCCGCCGGCCGGCGCCGCGGTACCAGGCCGGCACGCTGGCGGTCAGCTCGCGCTCGAACCACGCGAGCGGCTTCGCGGCGGCGAACTCGGTCGGCGCGGTCGGTGCGACGCGCACGTCGACCGGGCCGCCCATCAGCGTCATCGAGCGCGGCTGGGCGGGATCGTCGTCGGCCGCCAGCAGCGCGACCGCGGCCAGCACGGCCGGGCAGGGCTGGCACACGGCGACGACGTGCACGTCGGGGCCGAGCAGGCGCAGGTAGTCCATCAGGTAGCCGATGTAGTCGGCCATGCCGAACCGGCCGGCGGCCGGCGCGACGTCGCGCGCGTCGGCCCAGTCCGTCACGTAGACGTCGTGCTCGCCCATCAGGCCTTCGACCGTGCTGCGCAGCAGGGTCGCGTAGTGCCCGCTCAAGGGTGCCACCAGCAGAACGCGGGGGGCCGGGCGCGCGAGCGCGGCATCGGGCAGGAAGCGGAGCAGCCGTGCGAAGGGCCGCTCGTCGACCACCTCGAGCGTGGCCGGCAGGTTCCAGGCGGGCTTGCCGCGGCGGGCCGTGAAGCCGCTGAACACGTCGGCCGAGGCGTTGATGACGCGGCCCGGCAAGGTGTACGCGAGCGGCGAGAGCGGGTTGCCGAAGACGACCTGGGCGGTCGCCGCCGAGAGGCGGGCGGGCGCGAGCGCGAGGTGCGCCGCGTCGTAGAGTTCGTAGTAGATGGGCAGCCTCCAGCGGTTCGTCCCACAAACGTCCTGTTTGGAACACCGAACCCTTCCGGGCCTGGCCAAAAAGCCCTCGCCTGCCTGAGTACGGTCCGAGAGGGAAAGGACGTGCACGGACGCACTATCCTGAGCACCGGAGGTAGACAAAAGTATGTTTGACGGTCAAGTCGCGCTCGTCACGGGCGGCACACGCGGCATCGGCGCGGCGATCACCGCCATGCTGGTCAAGAACGGCGCGCGGGTCGCGGCCGGCTACAGCAAGGGCCGCGAGACCGCCGAGGCGCTGCAGCAGCAGCTCGACCCGAGCGGCGAGCGGGTCTCGGTCCACCAGGGCCGGGTCGACAAGCCCGAGGACTGCCAGCGCGTGGTGGACGAGGTCCAGGCGAAGTTCGGCCGGATCGACTACCTGGTCAACAACGCCGGCATCACCGTCGACAAGACCGTCCGCAAGATGTCGCACGAGGACTGGCACAGCGTGCTCGACGTCAACCTGTTCGGCGCCTTCGCGATGACCAAGGCCGTGCTCGAGCACATGATCGAGCGCGGCTCGGGGCGCATCGTCAACATCAGCTCGGTGATCGGCGAGACCGGCAACGTCGGCCAGGCCAACTACGCCGCCTCCAAAGCGGGCTTGTTCGGCTTGACCAAGAGCCTGGCGCTGGAGATGGCGCGCCGCGGCATCACCGTCAACGTCGTCTCACCCGGTTTCATCGAGACCGAGATGGTCGGCCAGATCCCCAAAGCCGCGCTCGACGCGGTGATCGACAAGATTCCGCAGCGGCGGCTGGGGCGGCCCGAGGAGGTCGCGCGCGTGGTGCAGTTCCTGCTCGAGGACGAGTCGAGCTACATCACCGGCGCGGTCTACAGCGTCAACGGCGGCTTGGACATGTGATGAGCGCCGAAACGCTGTCGGCGGACGAGTTCGCATACGGCCTGGACGTCGCGGGGCTCGACATGGGGGCGCTGGCGGAAGCGCTGCGCGCGGTCGTGGCCGACGCGATGGCCGACCCGGCGCGCATGGCGACCTGGCTGACCGACGTCACGCTGCACGACCAGGCGATCGGGATGAACGTGCTGCGCCGGCTGATGATGGAGCCGGTCGACCCGCACGCCGCGCCGGCCGCGAACGACAAACGCTTCCTCGACCCGGCCTGGAGCAAGAACCCGTTTCTGGCCGGAATGCTGGAGTCGTACTTGGCCCGCGCGCGTGCCGCGCTGGCGCTGGTCGAGTCGTCGCGCCTGCCCGAGCCGACCCGCCGCAAGGCGAAGTTCATCCTCACCATGCTGACCGACGCGGTCGCGCCGACCAACATCCCCTGGGTCAACCCCACCGTCGTGAAGGAAGCGATCGACTCGGGCGGGGGCAGCTTGATGCGCGGGATGCAGAACTATCTCGACGACGTGCGCACCAACAGCGGCAAGCCGCGCCAGGTCGACAGCTCGAGCTTCGAGCTGGGCCGCAACCTGGCCGCGACGCCGGGCCGCGTCGTGTTCCGCAACGAGCTGATCGAGCTGCTCGCCTACGAGCCGCAGACGCCGACCGTGCACGCCGCGCCGCTGCTGTGCAGCCCGCCCTGGATCAACAAGTTCTACATCATGGACCTCGCGCCGAACCGCTCGTTCGTCGAGTGGGCGGTGCGCCACGGCCACCAGACGTTCATGATCAGCTACCGCAATCCCGACGCCTCGATGCGCGATTTCGGCCTGGACACCTACTTGAAGCTGGGCCCGCTGGCCGCGCTCGACGCGGTCCAGAAGATCACCGGCGCACCTAAGGTCGACCTCGCCTCGCTCTGCCTGGGCGGCACGATGGCGGTCCTGCTGCTGGCGTACCTGACCGCGCACGGCCGCGCCGACCAGATCGGGGCGGCCACGCTGACCAACACGCTGATCGACTTCGCCGAGCCCGGCGAGCTGGGCGTGTTCACCGACGAGACCACGATCGCCAGGCTCGAGCGCGGCATGAACGAGCGCGGCTTCCTCGAGGCCGACCAGATGGGCGGCACGTTCGACTGGATGCGCTCCAACGATCTGGTCTGGGGCTACGTGGTCAACAACTGGTTCATGGGCCGCAAACCGCCGGCGTTCGACATCCTGACCTGGAACAGCGACACGACCCGCCTGCCGGCCAAGATGCACTCGCAGTACCTGCGCTCGTGCTACCTGCACAACGCGCTGGTCCGGCCCGGCGAGTTCGTCATCGAGGGCACGCCGGTCGACCTGAGCACGATCCGCACCCCGCTCTACGTCCTGGGCGCCGAGAACGACCACATCGCGCCCTGGCGCTCGTCGTACCAGACCACGCAGCTGGTGGGCAGCGAGGACGTGAAGTACACGCTCAGCAACGCCGGGCACATCGCGGGCATCGTCAACCCGGTGGGCGGCAAGAAGGCCTGGTACCGGACCAAGGACCGCGCCGTGCGCGGCGAAGGGCCGGACGCCTGGCTGGCCTCGGCCGAGCGCCGGGACGGCAGCTGGTGGGAGGACTGGGCGCCCTGGGCCCAGGCCCACGGCGGCGCGCAGGTGCGCCCGTACGACTTGCCGCCGGGCGAGCCGGCTCCGGGCCGCTACGTGCGCAACGAGTCGCCCGCGTGAGCGACGCGAACGACCGCGTCTGGGGCAGCGTCGGAGCGTTTATCAAGAGCCAGCGCGAGCTGGCCAACCTCTCGCTGCGCCAGCTCGCCGACATCGCGAAGATCTCCAACCCGTACCTGAGCCAGGTGGAGCGCGGGCTGCACAAGCCCTCGGCGGACGTGCTCAAGAGCCTGGCCTCGGCGCTCAAGATCTCGGCCGAGACGATGTACACCCAGGCAGGGTTGCTGGACGCCACCGCGGCTCAAGCGAGCGGCGGACCGCAGCCAGGCGAGACCGGGCCGGGGGTCGAGGACGCGATCCGGCAAGACGGCCGCCTGAGCACGGATCAGAAAGAGACGATGCTGCGCATCTACCGCGGGTTCGTGGAGCGGTCCTGACGGCGTCGGCATGCGCTTGGCCAAGCTAGCGGATCCGACCGAAGTCGCTTGACGCGTCTAGCGGCGCTTGGTATAGTTAGCACATGCCGACGTACCTCGAAACCATTTCCAAGCTCCAGCAGCAGGGCCTCGAGACCCTCCAGCAGATGCAGAGCGCCCAGCTCTCGACCCTGAACTCGGTCCGCGAGATCGTTGCGACGGTCCCGACCGTGCCCCAGATGCCGGTCTTCGAAGGCATTCCCAGCCTGACCGAGCTGACCGAGCTGAACACCAGCTTCGCGCACCAGCTCCTCGAGCAGCAGAGCACCTACGCCCGCCAGCTCGCCGCGATCTTCACCAGCGTCCAGCAGGCCGCCGCCCAGACGACCGACCGCGTCGTGAAGAGCGCGACCGCCGCGACGACCAACGCCGCCACCACCGTGACGAACGCCGCCGCCAGCGCCGCGACCGGTTCGAAGAACTAGCTCCAGCCCGCAAGGCTGACCCGAGCGCCGCCCGCTTCTTGCAAGCGTGGCGGCGCTTTCGTTTCGCGTGCCGGGGATCGAGACGAGCGCGGCCAGGGTTGCACGGCTGGCCGCGCTAGCCGCAAGTCCCACCGCCCGAGTCGCGTCGCATCGTTCGCGGCCGGAGCCGAGGGCCTATGATGAGCGCCCTACCGGTGAGGTTACGGAGCTCTGCGAACACTGCGAACGCCGTCATGTCGGCCTAGGCACGTCGCGGCACGCGGTGCCGCTCCTTGGCGGCGGCGTTCGCCGCTCGGCGGCCGCGCGTGCTGAGCCGCGCCTACCGGCGTGATATCGACGGCCTGCGCGCGATCGCCGTCTTGGCCGTCGTGCTCCATCACCTCCGCACCGGCTTCACCCACGGCGGATACGTCGGGGTCGACGTCTTCTTCGTCATCTCCGGCTACCTCATCACCGGGATCGTCCACGCGGAGATCGCCGAGCGGCGGTTCTCGCTCTCGAGGTTCTACGAGCGCCGCGTCCGGCGCATCTTTCCGGCCCTCTTCACCGTCGTCGTCGCGTGCGCCGTGCTCGGCTGGATCGTGCTGCTGCCGAACGAGTTCGCCGCGTTCGGCCGCAGCATGGTCGCGACGACCTTGTTCGCCTCGAACTATTTCTTCATGGCGCAGCAGGGCTATTTCGACTCCGGCGCGTCGACGAAGCCGCTCCTGCACACCTGGTCGCTGGCGGTCGAAGAGCAGTTCTACCTCGTGTTTCCGCTCTTCCTCGTGCTCGTCTTCAAAGCGTTTCGCGAGCGCTACGTGCTCTGCGCGGCCGTTCTCGCGGTGCTGTCGTTCGGGCTGAGCCTGGTGCTGGTGGCGCGGCAGCCCGACATGGCGTTCTACTCCTCGCCCGGCCGCGCTTGGGAGCTGCTCGTCGGCGCGCTCGTGGCGCTCGGCGCGTTTCCCGCGTGCAAGAACCGGCTCGCCGCGGAGACGCTGGGGGCCGCGGGGCTGGCCTGCTTGGCGGCGAGCATCGTCTTCTACCGTGAGTCGACGCCGTTTCCGGGCGCCGCCGCGCTGATCCCCACGCTCGGCTCGGCCCTGATCATCTACTCCGGCACGCAGCGGAAAACGCTGGTCGGGTCGCTGCTGAGCACGCCGGTCTTCGTGTTCTTCGGCCTCATCTCGTACTCGCTCTACCTCTGGCACTGGCCGCTCGTCGTGTTCGGCCACCTCGCCATCGGCCACGATCTGAGCAAAGCGCAGAAGCTGTCGGTGTTCGTGGCTTCCGTCGCGCTCGCGACGCTCTCGTGGTACTTCGTCGAGCGCCCGTTCCGCAAGCGCGGCTCGCTGGTCGCCTGGCCGCGCCTCGTGCGCCTGTCCGGGGCGGCGATGGCGGCGTTCTGCATCGCGGGTGCGGTCGTCTCGCTGAACGGCGGCATGCCGGGGCGGTTCGCGCCGCGGGTCGCCGAGCTCTCCGCGTTCGCCGACTACGACGCGTCGGGCCCGTACCGGCAAGACCGGTGCTTCCTCACGCTGCGCTCGCCGAATGCGCTCGACACGAAGGACTGTCTGACGTTCGACGAGCAGCGGCCGGACTTCTTACTGATGGGCGACAGCCACGCGGCCGATCTCTGGTCGGGCCTCTCGAAGGCCTACCCCGAGATCCATTTCCAAGAAGCGGCCGCGACGAACTGCAAGCCGCTCCTGAACGACAGGGGGGCGCAGCCCTGCCACGATCTGATGCAGTTTCTGCTGCGACGGTACATCCGCGAAGCGAAACCCGATGCGGTCCTCATCTCCGTCGACTGGGGCCTGGCCGATCTCGAGCCTCTGCTCGCGACCGTCGCGAGCATCCGGTCGGCGGGCCGGCCGGTGATCGTCCTCGGCCAAGTTCCGACCTATCAGATCAAGCTGTCACGCCTGCTCGCGATGGCCGCCATGCGCGGCGATCCGTCGACCGTCACCCGAGGCCGCGACGAGGGCATGCTGGAAGTCGACCGCGTTTTCAGCCGGGCGTTGCCCGCGGCGGGCATCCGCTACGTTTCGCTGTACCGCGTCATGTGCGGTGCGGAGTGCGCGAGCGTCACCGACGACGGCGTCCCGCTGCAATGGGACGAGAGCCATTTCACCGAGGCCGGTTCGCGCTGGGTAGCCGACCAGGTTCGCAAAGGCGGCCTGCTCCCGGAGGCCGCGGCGGTCCGCCCGCAGACCATCCGCCAGGAGGCGATCGGCCGGGCTCAGATGCCGGCGTACCACTCGTAGCCCTGGTCTTCCCAATAGCCGCCCGCGCCCGGCAGCGCGGCGGCCAGCTCGATCCGCCCGACCCACTTCGCGCTCTTGTAACCGAGCTGGGTCGGGATGCGCAGGCGCACGGGGGCACCGTGGTCGGGATCGAGCGGCTTGTCGTTGAGGTCGAGCGCGAGCAGCGTCTGCGGGTGCGCGGCTTGGACCAGGTCGAGCGACTCGTAGTACGGCGTGCCCGACTCGTCGCGGTCCTGGCAGCGGAAGATGCAGTAGCGCGCGTTCGCTTTGGGCTGCGCCATCGCGAGCACCGTCGCCAGCGGGACGCCGCGCCACTTGCCGATCGCGCTCCAGCCCTCGACGCAGTCGTGGCGGGTGATGTGCGTCTGCAGGCCGGCCGCGCGCAGCATCGGCAGCGAGAGCTTCTGCGGGCGCTCGACCAGGCCGTCGACGATCAGGTGGTAGCGGCGGAAATCGTCGCCGGCCAGCGCCGCGTACGTCGCGTCGGTCGGCGTGGCCAGGCCGTTGACGCGGAAGTCCGCGTTGACGTCGGCGTCGCGGTATTCTTTGGCCAGGCCGCGGGTGCCGATCAGGCCGTGGTTCCACGACTCGGCCGAGACGAGCGCCTTGCGGAACGGGCCATTGGTGAGGTCGTTCTTGATCGTGCTGCAGCCGGCCAGACCGAGCGATGCGAGCGACGACGCTACGAACAAACGGCGCTTCATGCGATCACCATGCTTCCGGTTCGTTCCTTCGCGTCACGAATTCGATTCGTCACGCTCACGGTCCGACCCCGTCGTGCTCTTTGAGCGTGTACCAGCCGGTGATCATCGAGCGCATGTTGTTCCAAGCACCGGTGGCCGCGACCAGCGCGAGGTGGCCGAAGAAATAGGCGATGAAGATCGCCATGAACGCGAAGTGCCAGGTGCGCGCGAACTGACGGCCGCCGAAAGCCGCGGTCAGCCACGGCACCGCCGCGTCGATGCCCGGCGAGAGCGTCAGGCCGCTGATCACGATCAGCGGGAAGAGCACGAACAGCACCGCCGTGTAGGCCGCCTTTTGGAGCGGGTTGTAGGTGCCGTGCGGCGGCGGTTCCTTGCGCAGCTTGAAGTAGTACGCCTGCATCGGCCAGAGCTTGGGCAGGTCGGACGGCCGCAGCACCAGCTCGCGCAGCGTACCGCGCACCAGCGCCGAGATCAGGTACGCGACCAGCGAGAGCACGAGCGCCCAGCCGAACAAGAGGTGCCAGCGGCGGCCGTCGGCGAGGTCTTGTTCGCCGGGCAGCGTGAGCCAGCCGGGAAACGCGCGCGGGGCGCGCGCGCCCATGCCGTCGTCGGTGTAGCCGAGCACGCCGGTCGTCGTGAAGGTGTGGCCGAGGACCGTCGTCGTACCGACCGGCGCGCCGTTCTGCATGTGCGCGTCGAAGGCCAGCAAGCGCCGCTGCGGGTTGCTCTTGTCCGAGGCGTCCAGGTACGGCGCCGCGTTGAAGATCTGCAAGCCGCTCATCACCAGCACGATCATCGCCAGGAACCAGCCCCAGTGCGCGGTACGGGCCGCGATGCCGTGCCGGTACACGCGTCGTCCTCCCACGTTCGTCTCCCCGGAGGAGAACGTGCGCGGCAGCGCCCCGGATGTCACTTCTCGGCGGTCAGCGCGCGCACGGTGCGCTCGAGCTGGGCGTCATAGCCCTCGCCGACGTAGGTCGCGCGCAGCTTGCCGTGCTTGTCGAACACGAGCTGGGTCGGCCAGGCGTTGACGCCGTAGTCGTTCCAGATCCGGAAGCTGTCGTCGTAGATCACCGGCCAGGCGATGTCTTGGTCCTTGAGCGCCTGCACCACGTTGGCGTGGACGTGCTCCTCGGGCAGCTCCGGCGCGTGCACGCCGACGATGGCAAGGTCAGCCGGCGCGTACGCGCCGCGCAGCTTGCGCAGCTCGGGCGTGACGTGCTTGCAGTTGATGCAGTCGAAGGCGAACACGTCGACGATCGTCACCCGGTTCGCGGTCGGCGGCGGGCCGGCGGCGTTGACCCAGGGCGCGACGGCGGTGAGGACCGGCGCGAGCGTCGTCGCGGCGGCGAGCAGAATGGCGGCAAACATCAGACGTTCTCCTGGTGCGGTAAAACGATCGCCCGGCCGTCGAGCCGCAGCCGGCCGGCGTCGACCAGCTTGCCCAGCTCGAGGCTGACGGTCTCGCGCGTGCTGCCGACCAGCGACGCGATGTCGGCGTGGGTCAGGCGCAGGTCGATGCGCGTGCCGCCCGCGACCGCGACGCCGTGCTCGGCGGCGAGCTTGCGGAACAGGTGCACGAGGCGTTCGGGAACCTTGGTGTAGGCCAGGTCTTCCATCGTGTCGCGCGCGTCGTCCAGGCCCTTGCTCAGCACTTTGGCGACGTTGAGCGCAAGGGTCGGGTCGCTGGCCAGCAACGCGAACAGGTCCTCGGCACGGGCTTGGCAGAGCAGTGCGTTCTCGACGATCACCGCGACCGTGGTGCGCGGGCGGGCGTCGAACAGCGTCTCCTCGCCGAACATGTCGCCCGGGCCGAGCAGCGCGACGGTGACGTCCTTGCCATCTTCCGTCTCGCGGCTGATCTTGACCGCGCCGCGCTTGACGAGGTAGACGACCCGGGTCGGGTCGCCCTGGTCGAAGACGCGCATGCCGCGTGCCATCTCGCACATCGTGAAGATCCCCTCGCTGCGCTCGACCCCGGCCTCGGTCGCCTCGGCGAACAGCCGGTTGCGCTGGAGGTACCAGACCTTGTTGGCGTCGTCGCTCCCGGCCGGCGCCGCGGCGGGCCGCAGGTGCGCGAACTGCTCGATCGCCGATCCCAAACCGCTCATGCCCCGGATGCTACCACGCCGGGCGGCATCCGGGGCGTAAGCAGGCTGACAATGATATAGCTGCGTCAAACGCGGTCGCCGAGCGGCCAGGCGGGCGACGAGCCGGGGCTAGACCCAACCGCTAGGATTGGCCGAGCCGGGTGGTACAATATCTAGTATGGCGACGACGGGACCGGACGCACCCCTGCCCCCGGCTGAAGCGGTCGCGGTGTTCGACCGCTTCAAGGCGAACCTTGCCCACGTCGCGGCGGTCCGCCCGGCGGAGTTGAACGCTCGCGAGGCCGCCGAGCGTGACGAGACGACTACTTCGGGGTCGGGGAAGCCGCAGAAGTAGCGAGCCGCCGCGCGACGGGACCGCCGTCCCCGAAGGCCAGGTAGCGGGGCGTGACGCCCAACGCTTCGGCGATAAGGATGGCGATGTCGAGCCGCGCCTGCTTCGTCACGCCGCTCTCCATCATGCGGATTGCGGGCCCGCTCACGCCGACCGCTTTCGCAAGGGCGTCGCTGCTGACACGCTGTTCGGTACGGAGACGCCGCAGGCGTTGCCCGAACGCCTCGATCACGGGCTACCTTGTATGCGCCGCTCGACCTCTGCCAGGCGGTGCTCGTGTTCGTCCAGGCGGACCAGGAACAGCCGCACCGCGCCCTGGTCGTCGTCACTCCCCTCGCTGCCTGTCGCCAGGTAGTCGGGCGAGACGCCCAGCAGTTTGGCGAGTCGCAGACCCGCGACCAGGGTCACGGCTTTGGTCTGCCCGCTCTCCATTTGCCGGATGGAGCCTTCGGTGAGCCCAGCAGCGTAGGCCAGATCGGTAACACGCAGCCCGCGCTCCATTCGCAGCCGCTTCAGCCGCTGCCCGAAGCTCTCGGTGGTCGTCATGGGTCTACTCGGTCGGGATCGCGAGCGTTCGTTCGACCACGGCGATTCGGCGCTCCAGGTCCACGGTGCGGTCCTCACCTTCACCGAACGCGAGGTAGCGCGCGTCCACGCCCAGCGCATCGGCAAGGCGCACCCCGTCCGCCAGGCGGGCATCACTGGTACGGCCGGATTCAAGCTGCCGAATCGCGGCTTCCGTCAAGCCGACCCGCCGCGCTAGGCCGGTCTTCCGCAGCCCGCACGCCTCGCGCAAGCGGCGCAGGCGCTGCCCGAACGATTCGGCCTCAAAGGCGTCCAGGTCGATTCCCGGCGCCCGGTCGGGGGCCGGATCGGTCTCGTCCATATCCATGCTCAGGGCGCCTCGTCATGGTCGAAGGGCCCGTAGCCGAACGAACGTCGGACGCGGGCCGCGTTGGGATCGGCGAACGCCTCGGACCAGACCGCCGCATCGTGCGGCCAGAAGCCCTCGGCGGCCCACTGGCGGGCCGTCCAGGGCGTGAAGCGGCCCGGGGCCGCCGTGAGCCACGCGCGAGCATCGCAGGCCGTGAAGCCTCGATCCTGCCAGATGCCCAGGGTATGCGGATCGTCCGGGTCTGGAGTTGACACACATACAGACATTCCCGGACGGAGAAGTTCCCCGGTAAGTTGGAATGTCCGTATGTGCCCGATCCGAAGCCCAAGCCGCCCAAGCGGCAGCGCATCTCGTACTACCTGCCGCCGGACCTCGTGGAGGCGGTGAACGCCGAGGCGCTGGCCGATGCGCCGCACGTCACCTCAGGCCGGGTCTTCAATCCCTCGGCGGTCGTCGAGCGGGCGCTTCGGGCGTACTTCGGAACCAAGCAAACTCGGAATCGAGGGGAAGGTAAGGCCTCAGGGAAGTAGCGCATGCTTCCTAAGTGGCTACAAGCTTTGCAGAAACCTGACCCTCGGTCGCTAAGGGGCATCACTGGTCAGCCGAACACACCTTGGTAAAGCACTACGCGGGCGAAAGGAAGCGCTCATGTTAGAGACAAACGCCCTGGCCGATGGACGAGGCGGGGCCCTTGGTACGCGCTGAGGGCGTGACCGTGACAAAGGCGACCCGCAGCAGCGACCCACCCGGGCCGACAGTTGCCGGCTTGATTTGCGCAGTCAACATCGCCTTCGACCCGCAGGGACGCCTCAGTGCGCATGCGATCTTTTCGCATGTTCAAGCAAGCGCTTTCCCTTTTCGCTTCCAGCAACCGTTTTACGTGGTTGCTACAGTCCATGGCCTATCCGGCGGAGAACATAAGCTAGCTTTGCGGCCCGAGGCAGGCATACTCGAATTCGCCCTGGAAGAACATGACGAGCCGATTACTGCCGAGAACGGGCTTGCCATAGTGGTCTTTGCTGTAGTACACTGTGTGGCCCACCAAGCGGGGCAGCAGTACCTAACCGTCGCCGTTGACGGGAAATTTTTGGAACCTGCATTCGCGTTTCGGGTAGACCGAGAAGAAGCAGATGAAAGCACTCAATAACGCCCCCAACCCTTGCCGCTATAGCATGATGTCAAATACTCTCTTGACTGCTGCTTGCGGTGATTACGGCGCTGTTACTAGCGCCACGGCGAAGTACATAGAGGCGGTGCAGTTTACTAGAAGCCGCGAGAACGTTGAGGTCAAACAGGCGTGTGCTCGCTGGGTGCAGGAACGCGACTTTGCCCAGGGATACGTGGTTGAATCTCCGGTACACACGGTGCCTCAGCCTAACGACAAACTGGCGCCTGGGGAGCACGTCATCATGCTCACCGCCGAGGCTGCGCGTTTCCTCCGCGATCTTGAGGAGCACCCTCTAAATCCGCCTCGTGAAATCAAACCGGTTCAGCTCGGAACGAATCCTCGCTTCGCGTAGGCTGAGGATTCCAGTGGCGAAAGGGAGCTGTCATCCGGCAGCTCCCTTTTCCTGTGGCTTGGACGCATAAGTCATCGAACCGTATCGCTTCGATCCGGCCAAACATGCTGGATACGTCTCAGGTTTTAAGTACGATGACCATCCGTGGGAAACGGAGGTCTTCGATTGGATCAAGGGAGCTGGTCCGGCTCGCACTACCGCACAGAAGGACAGTGAAGTGTTAGTCTATGCGGAAGGAGGCGCACTGATCGCATTTTCAGCGGTAGTTCCGACTACGAAGCTGGTGCCACCCGATACTATCCCCATCAAGCATAGCCACATTATTTGGGTCGGCCTTGATAAGCGGTACCGCAAACTACCGGAAGGCCCACGCGAGGAACGGTACGCGTGGCGCATCCTAGACATCATTGCTGCACGAGCGGCCACCGAGCGGCCACATCTTGCGCGAGCAATGTCGCTGTTCGTTCATCCACAAAATGAGGGAGCTATAAGACTTTATCGCGCCTACGGCTTCACCAATGTTCCCGAAATGACGTTTCCAGATAAGGACACGGGAATCGTCTATCAGGGCATGGCGATGCGCTTCTGAGAAGCGGTTAATCCCATGATAAGTCGAATCGAAATTGCCGTGCATGTAGTTAATACTGCTTGCTATGCACACGGCCTGGCCTCAGCCGCCACAGCGGATGCGACGTGGTGAGCGCGACGTAAGTCAACCGCCGCCCGTCCGCACCCTTCAGGCCGCCCACGAACCGCGCGCCGTCCTTCTCGCGCCGTACGTTGAAGCGATAGACCTGCTCGTCCACGTAGGCTTGCAGGTGGAGGCGCGCGGCGCGATGTATGTGCCGTGCAGTGTACGCTTCAAGCAGGACCAGAAGTTCTCGATCCGGTTCGTCGTGACGTGGCCCTCAACGTACTTCACGGCGTGGTCGATATAGAAGTGCGTGTAGTCGCGCTGCGCGCCGCGATACGCCTGCCACGCATCGGTGTAGAGCACCGAGCCGGGTAGCACGTTCTGATAGATCGTGGGTAGCAGCGTCGCGCTCTTGCGGTCCGCAATTACCATCGCGCGAACGCGGCTCGGCTTGGCCTTCTTGTCTTCGGTGCGCTCCAGCACGCCGAACACCGTCGTCTTACCGTCGGCCGGACCGTGTGCCATCTTCTTGGCGCCGAGCGCGGTCGTCGCCGTCGCGCGCTGCTTGCCGCCGATGTAGGTTTCGTCCGCCTCGACCGCGCCACCGAAGGGCTGCTGGTCGCGATCCTTGAGCGCCAGGCGCAGCCGATGGAGCATGAACCACGCCGTCTTCTGCGTGACGCCCAGCGCCCGGCCTAGCTCGTGCGACGAGACGCCGTTCCGGTTCGCGGTCAGCAGCCACAACGCCGGGAGCCACTTGTCGAAGCCGATGGGCGACGCCTCGAAAATGGTCCCGACCTTGACCGAGAACTGACGGCCGCACTCCCGGCAGCGCCATTCCTTGCGCTTCGGGATCGTCACCGCGTCGGCCGATCCGCAGCCCTGGCGCGGGCAGGCCACGCCGTTCGGGAAGCGGATCGTCACGAAGAAGTCGTGCGCTACCTGCTTGTCGGCGAAGTAGGTGACGGCTTCTCGGAGGGTAGTGGGGACGCCCGCTTCCATGACCCTACGATACGGGAGGCGTGTGCCACCTGGGCGGCACTCTTTGAGCCAGCTATATCATTGTCAGCAGGCTGACAATGATATAGCCGGCTCAAAAACGGGGCGCTATCATGCCGGCGAGCAGGCTGGGCACCAACAGCCGAGCCGCAACCGCTTCTCAATCCGGCACGGATGGCGCTGCGACCCCACTAGCAGAATCCAGTGCCCCAAGTCGGTATCAAGCCCTGCTTCTCGCGGTCGTTCAGTTCGGTCCGGGCCAAGCACAATGCGACTAGGTGACGATGCTATGGCTGAATCAGACGCCGCCAAGCGGCCAGGCGGTCGATGAACGGGGTAGAGGGCTGCCCATACCGCCGGGGCTACAATATATCTAGTACGGTGATGACGGAATCCGACGCAACCTGCCCCTCGGCGAGGCTAGCGCCACCTCTACTACTTGGGCGGCCCGGATTTAGGCCTCATTGGCATGATTATTGGGGAGTGATTTGGCGGGTATCGGCATGACTTCGTATCTCTTGGCGAAGAAATTGTAATCAAGCTCTATATGGCCGGACCTCTCTTCGTCGTATTCACCGTTCGTTACAGTGTATGCCGACTCAATATCCTCTTTCGTGAGCAGAAATTGTAGAGAAAATATAATCCCCTTTCGAGCTAGTCTACCTATTTGATTAACGTCAATTATATCGGGTCATCGGGACTTCGTGTGGCCGGGAAGCAGCAATAATCCGCCACAGTGGAAGAGGATCGCACTCGCGAATCGTCGCTCGTTGCGAAA
>CAXTNU010000054.1:0-15688 GCA_964245595.1 uncultured bacterium
GCACGCTGGCGGGCTCGGAGGAGGCGATCGCCTGGGGCTTCGAGGCCAACCGCAACGAGCCCGAGCTGCGCACGCACGACCGCTACGGCAACCGCATCGACGAGGTCGTCTTCCACCCGAGCTGGCACCGGCTGATGGAGGTCGCCGTTTCGCACGGGCTGCACGGCGAGCCGTGGCGGTCGCCGCGGCCCGGCGCGCACGTTGCGCGAGCGGCGAAGTTCCTGGTCTGGTCGCAGGTCGAGTCCGGCCACGGCTGTCCAATCTCGATGACCTACGCTTCCATTCCCGTTCTGCGCCGGCGGCCCGATCTCGCCGCGCTGTTCGAGCCCGTGCTGACCTCGACCGAGTACGAGCCCGTGCTCAAGCCGCTGCGCGAGAAGCGCGGCGCGCTGTGCGGCATGGCGATGACCGAGAAGCAAGGCGGCTCGGACGTGCGCGCCAACACGACCCGCGCCGAGCCCTTCGACGGCGACACCTACGCCTTGACCGGGCACAAGTGGTTCTGCTCCGCCCCGATGTCGGATGCGTTTCTGGTCCTCGCGCAGGCGCCGGCGGGGCTGACCTGCTTCCTGCTGCCGCGCGTGCTGCCCGACGGCACGCGCAACGCGCTGCGCATCCAGCGCCTCAAGGACAAGCTCGGCAACCGTTCCAACGCCTCGAGCGAGATCGAGCTGAACGAAGCGCTCGCGCTGCGCGTCGGCGACGAAGGCCGCGGCGTCCCGACGATCATCGAGATGGTCAACCACACCCGGCTGGATTGCGTGGGCGGCACGGCGGCGCTGATGCGCCAGGCGTTCGCGCAAGCGGCGCACCACGCCCGGCACCGGCGCACGTTCGGCGCGCTGCTGGTCGACCAGCCGCTGATGCGCAACGTGCTGGCCGACCTCGCGCTCGAATCCGAAGCCGCGACGGCGCTGCTGCTGCGCCTCGCGCGCGCGGTCGACGACGGCGGACGCGACGAACGCGAAGCCGCGTTCGCGCGCATCGGCATCGCGCTGGGCAAGTACTGGGTCTGCAAGCGCGGGCCGGTGCTGACCGGCGAGGCGATGGAGTGCCTGGGCGGCAACGGCTACGTCGAGGAAAGCATCATGCCGCGCCTCTACCGCGAGGCGCCGCTCAACTCGATCTGGGAAGGCTCGGGCAACGTCAACGCGCTCGACCTGCTGCGCGCGCTGGCCAAGCAGCCCGCCTCGCTCGACGCCTACTTCGCGGAAATCGCGCTCGCGCGCGGCGCCGACATGCGGCTCGACCGCGCCGCGGCGGACCTGCGTGAGGCGTTTGGCGCGAAGCGCGACGATCTCGAAGCGGGCGCGCGGCGCTTGGTCGAGCGGATGGCGCTGGTCTTGCAAGCGTCGCTGCTGGTGCGCCACGCCCCGGCCGCGGTCGCCGACGCGTTCTGCGCTTCCCGGCTCGGCGGCGAAGGCGGTTTCGACTTCGGCACGCTGCCACCGCGCGCCGATACGCGGGCCATCGTCGATCGCGCTTGGCCCGCGTAGGCCTGCGCGCGCCTGCGCCGCCGGTAAACCTTAGGCCGGCGGCGTATTCTCGCGCTCGAGCACCCAGCGGCGCTCGGGCTCGCCGGGCGGCGTCACCGTCAGCTCCACGCGCGTCCCGGGTGGGCCGAGACCACCGGAACGCTCGTAGCCGGTGAGCAGGGCGGCGAGGTGCCGCGCGAACGGGTGCGCGTCGCCCTCGCGCAGCACCCAGCTCAGGTTTAGTAACGACGTGCTTTCCGCCACGGCGTCCAGGCGCGCGCGCAGCATGACCAGATCGACGCCGTCCACCAGCGGCGGCGGGTCGTCGGTGGCGAGCATGCCCAGGGCCAGGTGCGGCGTGCCGATGAAGTTGTGCTTGAGCCGGCGCGCGTTCTCGAAGGCGGACTCGATCGCGCGCTTGGCCGAGACGCCGAACACCATCTCGGTGCTCGGCGCGCCGTGCGTGACGCCCAGGCGCTGCTTGATCGCTTCGCGGTCGAGCGACTGCGCCAGCGCGGTGGCGGTCGCATCGCCGCCTTCGTCGAGCGCGAAGGCCAGGTGTTCGACCCCGATCGTCGAGGAGCCGAACATCTGCGCCACGGCCTGCGCTCGCACGATCGCTTGGCGCGCCTCCTCGGTGAACGGCTCCCACATCGTCACGGCGCTACGTTACTCCCAGATCGTCTCGTCGACGTAGCACCACATCCAGTGCTCGCCCGGCTGAAATGACTTCACGACCGGGTGTGCCGTGGCGTGAAAGTGTTTGGTCGCGTGCTTGTTCTCCGAAGAGTCGCAGCAGCCGACGTGCCCGCAGGTCTCGCACAGGCGCAGGTGCACCCACTCGTCACCGAGCGCCAAGCACTCCTCGCAGCCCGCGGGCGTGCGCGGCTTGGGGTGCTTCATCAGCGCGGCGTGCTCGCACTTGCCCTGTCTCACGCGTCCTCCAGCCGAACGTCGGTCGGCGGCACGTCCCACAGCACCAGTTCGCCGCTGCCGCTCACCTCGAGCTTCTGCGGGCCCAGGATGCGCGCGGCGTCGCCCGCGCCCAGCCGCTCGCCGTTGACCACGGCCTCGCCCTCGGCGACGAACATAAAACCGTAGCGGCCTGCGGCGAACGCATATTCCAGCGCGCCGCCCTCGAGCTTGGCGACCCGCAGCGTGGCATCGGCGCGCAGCGCGACCGGGGCTTCCACGCCAGGCTCGCCGCTCGCCGCGACCAGCCAGCGATTCCGCCGCGCGCTCTCGGCGAAGGCGTGCTGGCCGTACGACGGCGTCTCGCCGTAGCCGCGCGGCATGACCCACATCTGCACGAAGTGCACGTCGTCTGCTTGCGAGTGGTTGAACTCGCTGTGCCGCACGCCGGTCCCCGCGCTGATGTACTGGATCCCGCCCGGCGCGACCACGCCCTGGTGGCCCAGCGAATCGACGTGTTCCAGCTCGCCGCGCAAGACGTACGTGACGATCTCCATGTCGCGGTGCGGGTGGGTGCCGAAGCCCTTGCCGGGCTGCACCGTGTCGTCGTTGAAGACGCGCAGCGCGCCCCAGTTGAGGTTCGCCGGATCGTAATAGTCTGCGAAGCTGAACGAGTGGTGTGTCTCGAGCCAGCCGAAATCGAAGCGGGCGCGGTCCGCCGCGCACTGGATGGTGAAGACGGGCGTGGTCGTGGTGTCCATGGCGGTCCTCTCGACCCTGGTGGTTCCCGAGCGGTTCCGTCGGTTCCCTGGCGGTAACCGCGCCCGCTCGCCCCTTTTCCGAGCGAGCGAGCATGGCGATCGGCTCTGCGCGTGTCAACACTTGGTTCGCATTCTCGTCCGAGTAATTTTCCGCGTGCTACATTCGCCAAGTCCGCTCGTCCGAGGAGACACCATGACGTCCGCGCTCAGCCAAGCCAACCGCTACGAGCTCACGCACGATCACCTCACCGTCACGTACATGCTCGACGATCTGACCGGGCCCAGCCCGCACCTCACCTACGACGATCACGGAACGGCACACACGTTCTCGGGCACGCAGCTCGTACGAACCGACACGCCGGTCGGCACGCTGCTCTCGGTGGTCATCAAACCGTCGATCGACGCCGACACGACCTTCTTCAGCCTGATGCTGCCCAACGTGAACCTGGCCGGGGAGACCTCGTGCAAGATCGAGACCTTCGGCTTCACGACGGTGCGCCACACGACGATCGCCGGTCCGCGCCGCGGTCAGATGGACGACTACACGATCAGCCACCCGTTCGAGGGCAGCGCGTCGGTCGTTCTGACCTGACGCGCCCCCCGGACGCTCAGAGCTTGACGCGGAACGCACGGAACGGGTGCGTCGTGCTGCACGTCGCGCATTGCACGATCAGCTTGGTGGGGTGGAACGCGGTGTCGACCAGGAACAGCGCCCGCTGCCGCGCGGCGCTGCCTTGGATGATGTTGAGCGGGTTGGGCTTGATGAGGTAGTCCGGGATCTCGTACGTCACGTCGTCGGCGTCGGCGAGCGTGTAGCGGAGCAGATCGGCGAAGTTCGCGTGCGCGCCGTTGCGGACCAGCACCGTCATCACCATGACGCGCTTGTCCGGGCCGGGCAGCGCCGCCTCGGGATGGTCGGCGGCGGTGGCGTCGCGCAGCTCGACGACCTTCAAGCGGACGATGCCGTTGAAGAGCGTCTGACCGGTGGCGCCGCTCAGCGCGCTGACCTGATTGGCCCCGCCGGGAACCGGCGTGGGCGCGGCGGCGGCGCTGGACGCACCCAGGCCGCAGGCGAGCGCGGTAAGGGCAAGCGGACGTAGGAACCTCATCGAACGGGCCTCCTCGGCGTCGGATCACGATTGGGCCGAACTCTTCGAGCAGCTCGGTTACCTCCCTGTCGCATACCGGCACGCGACCAAACGTTCACCCTCGGGTCACTCGGCGAGCTGCACCTCACCGGTCGCGTGCAGCCGGCCCAAGAGCAGGTGATAGTAGAGCATCCCCTGCTGCGGGGCGAGCGCCGCCAGCACCGGCTCGGGCCGCATGTCGGGCTCGCCGGTCAGCGTGCGCAGCGACTTGGCGACGCCCGAGTCGTTCATCGGGAAGACGTCCAGCCGGCCGAAGCCGCGCAGCGCGATCACCGCGGCGGTCCACGGCCCGATGCCCTTGTGCGCGACGAGCGTCTCGACCAGCGCCGGGGTGGCTAGCGGCTCGAGCGCGCGCTCGTCCAGCTCGCCCGCCTCCAGCGCGCGCGCGACCGCCTTGAGCGCGAGGATCTTGTTGACCGAGAGGCCGACGTCGCGCAGTTCCTGCGGATCGGCGTCCAGCAGCGTCCGCGGTACGGGAAACGGGAAGATGCGCGCGCCGTCCAGCTCGACCGCGACCGCGTAGCGCTCGATCGTGCGGCGCAGGATCGCGGCCGCGGCGTGGATCGAGACCTGCTGGTAGACGACCGCGTTGCAGACCGTCTCCCAGAGCGACGGGTAGCGCGGCGGCTTGACCCCGCGCGCGCCGCGCGCGATCCGGTCGAGCCACCCGAAGCGCGCGGCGCCGGCGTAGAACGCGTCGAGGTCGCGCCGCGCGCCCAGCATCCGCTCGACCAGCGCGGCCGGGTCGAGCCGCTTCGCGTCGGGGCCCTGCAGCCCGACGGTCAGCGCATCGGGGGCGGTCTGCGCGACGGTCAGCAGCGTCGGGCGGGCCGGGTCGCCCAGCAGCCGGCGGTAGGTGCCGTTCGCGAAGACGTCCACCACGTTGGTGCTCAGCCGGCGCAGCACGGCGGCGGTCAGGTCGAGCCGGTAGGGGATCCGGACGGGGACGACGGCCTCGCGAACGGAACCGGTGGGGCGTGTACCTCGCGACGTACGCACGTTACTGGCGCATCAACCTGCTCACCATGCTGGAGTACCGGGCCAACTTCCTCATGTGGGCGGGCTTCACCGTGGTGCTGCACGGCACCGCCATCGTGGCGCTCTGGGTGACGCTGCGGAACTTCCCCTCGATCAACGGCTGGGACTTCCGCCAGACGGCCTTCATGTACGGGCTGTGGATGCTCGGCCACGGGCTGCACAACACGCTCTTCTTCACCGTCGGGAGCGTGCCGGAGTTCGTGCGCGAGGGCAAGTTCGACCGCTTCCTGGTCCGCCCGCTCGACCCGCTCTTCCAGGCCCTCACCGTGCCCGAGCAGATCTGGCCCGACGAGCTGATCCTAGCGATCGTCACGTTCAGCCTCGCGACGGTCTTCGCCGGGGTGCGGGTCGACTGGCTGTTCGTGTGCTACGTGCCGCTGGTCGCGCTGGGCGGCGCGCTGATCGACTTCGGGATCAACCTCTCGATCGCGACCGCGTCGTTCTGGTTCATCCGCATCGACTCGCTGCGCTGGGTGGTGATGTCGCTCGAACAGGACTTCTCGCGCTACCCGCTCTCGATCTACGGCCGCGGCGTGCGGCTGGTGCTGGCGTTCGGGCTGCCGTTCGCGTTCATGAACTACTTCCCGGCCACGTTCTTGCTCCACAAGAGCGAGGACGCGCTGCACCTCAACCCCGCGGTCGGCCTGCTCACGCCGCTGGTCGGCCTGCTCGCCGTGTCGCTGGCCTACGCGTTCTGGCGCACGGGCCTGAACCGCTACCAGGGCACGGGCAGTTAGGCGCTCGAGAAAGGAGCGAACAGACGGTATGGACGGACGCATCCTGATCCTCGCCGCGGCGTTGCTGGCGGCCGCTCCGGCCGGCTCACCGCCCGGGCATTGGAGCGAGGGCCCGCCGCTGCCGACCGCGCGCAGCGAGGTCTCGGCCGCCGCGGTCGGCGCGACCGTCTACGTGGTCGGCGGCTACGCCGGCGGCAACGTCGACCAGCCGATCGTCGAAGCGTACGACACGGCGTCCCGCAGCTGGCGTGCCCGCGCGCCGATCCCGCGCGGGATGAACCACATCGGCGTCGTGGCCCTCGACGGCAAGCTCTATACCGCGGGCGGCTTCGTGGCGCAGAACCGCGACGCCGTCGCCGACGCGTACGTCTACGACCCGGCAGCGGACCGCTGGACGGCCATCGCACCGCTGCCGGCCAAGCGGGGCTCGGTGTCGCTCGCGGTGCTCGACGGCAAGATCCACGCCGTCGGCGGGCGCGACGTGACGAGCGTCGGCGAGCACGACGTCTACGATCCCGCGGCCGACCGCTGGACCAGTGCCGCGCCGCTTCCGCCCGGCGAGGGCCGCGACCACATGGGATTGCTCGCGTACGGCGGCAAGCTCTACGCGTTCGGCGGCCGCTTCGACGACTTCGACCACAACACCGACCTGGCCGAGGTCTACGACCCGGCGGCGGACCGCTGGAGCGAGCTGCCGCGCCTGCCCACCGCGCGCAGCGGCGGCGCCTACGCGGTCTACCACGACCGGCTGCTCTACGTCGGCGGCGAGCGCCGCGACGGGGTGTTCAGCGAGAACGAAGCCTTCGACCCCGCCACGCGGACGTGGTCCGCGCTGGCCCCGCTGCCGGCCGGCCGTCACGGCACCGGCGCGGCGGTGGTCGGCGACGCGCTCTACCTCCCCGCGGGCAGCCCGGTCAACGGCGGCAGCCGGCAGTCGAACACGCTGTACGTGTTCAGCCAGCCGTAATTCCTCCGGTTCGAGGGCCGGCGCGTTCTACGTCCGCAGGGCCGACCACGCGCGCAGCGCCGTCCGAGCAGCGGAACGCAAACGAGACCAGGTCGTCCGCTCGTCCTTGCTCGGAACCGTGTCGGCGCTTTCGACCGCGGCTTCCAGATCCGCGAGCGCATCGGCATCCGCCCGCAGGGTGCTCGCGCGGGCGGCCGTGCTTGGGGGCGCATTCGCCGCCGTACCGGGCGGTGTACCCGCGATCGCGTCGATCGCCGTCACGTCCGCGCCGGGTTCGGCGCGAGCTTGCGTGGCCGCGGCGATGGCGGCGCGCAGCCGCACGAGCAGCGCGTCGACGTCGTGCGCCAGCGCGTACTGGGCCACCAGATCGGCATCGGTGGCGCGCACGCGCGGATCGCGCCGCACGGTGAGCGGCTGGGTGTAGCTGTGGCCATTGAGCGTGAGGCGAACGGTGTAGCGGCCGGGTGGCGCGAGCGGGGCGTCGTCGCCCTCGCGCGTGGCGAAGTCCCACACGAAGCGGTGCATGCCCGGCGCGGACGAGGGCGGCTGCGGCTGCACCAGCCAGTAGGCCGGGAAGGCGAGTTTGCTCGCATCCGGCGCGGGCACGCGATCGTCGCTCGACCAGCGGCGCACGACCGTGCCGCGCGCGTCCGCCACCGCAAGCGTCAGCGGACCGTGCGCGCCGGGCGGAACGATGTAGTCCAGGTAGGCGCCATTGGGCGGGTTCTCGCCCAGCGGCGTCTCGGGCGGCGTCGCCTCGGCCTCGTCGTGACCGGCGCGCATCCGCACCGCAGTGCGCGGGGCGAACAGGCGCGCACCGGACGAGCTCGCGCCGGACAGGCGCGCACCGGGCGATGCGGCGGCGGCCAGCTGGCGCAGCGGTTCGACGTCGTCGAGGATCCAGAACGCGCGGCCGTGGGTCGCGATCGCCAGGTCGCCGTCGCGGACGGCCAGATCGCGCACCGAGACGACCGGCATGTTAAGGCGCAGCGAGCGCCACGCCGCGCCGTCGTCGAACGACACGAACACGCCGGTCTCGGTCGCCGCGTAGAGCAGGCCCGGGCGGACGGGATCCTCGCGCACCGCGTTGACGAAGCTGCCGTCGGGGAGGCCGCTCGCCGCGGCGCGCCAGGTGCGCCCGCCGTCGTGCGTGACGTACAGGTACGGCCGGTCGTCGTCGAGGCGATGCCGCTCGACCGCGACGTACGCGCTGCGCGCATCGTAGTGCGAAGCCTCGATGCCGGCGACGTGCGCCCAGGCGCTCACGCCGGGCGGGGTCACGTTCGCCCACGTCTTGCCGCCGTCGCGGGTGACGCGCACCAGGCCGTCGTCGGTTCCCGCCCACACCACGTTCGCGGCGCGCGGCGACGGCGCGAGCGCGTAGACGACGCCCCGCCGCGGTTCACCGGCGGGCGGCACGCGGGTCAGGTCGCCGCTGATCGCGTCCCAGTGCGCGCCGCCGTCGCGCGTGCGGAACACCTGCTGGTACGACGCGTACAGGGCATGGCCGGGACCGAACGCGAGCGGCATGGTCCACTCGCTGCGCAGCGCGCTCGGGTCGGCGACGGCGGGCGTCACGCGCCGCGTCTGCGCGCTGCGCAGGTCCTCGCGGTTCACGCTGCCGTCGTAGGCGTTGCCGTAGACGAGGTCGCGATCGTGCGGGTCGGGCGCGATGCTGCCGCTCTCGCCGCCCGCGGTGAGCGGGCGCCAGTCGCGCGCCGAGATGCCGCGGTGGTCGCTGCGCGAGAGGATCATCGCCGCGCCGCTGTCCTGCTGCGCGCCGTAGAGCCGGTACGGGAACGCGCCGTCGGTCGCGACGTGGTAGAACTGGCCCGTCGGCTGGTTGAACCACGAGCTCCAGCTCGCGCCGCCGTCGAGGCTGATCGTCGTGCCCTGGTCGCTGGCCAGTCCCATCCGGGCCGGGTCGCGCGGATCGATCCAGAGCTGGTGGAAGTCGTCGCCGTCGGGCGAGCCTTTGACCGCGCTGAAGCTCGCCCCGCCGTCGGCCGACGCGTACAGCGCGGTGTCGGAAACGTAGACTTTGTCGGGGTTCTTGGGATCGACCGCGACGTGGCAGAAATACCAGCCGCGTCCCCACAGGCGGCGGTCGGCGTCGACCCGGCGCCATTGCGCGCCGCCGTCGTCGCTGCGGTAGAGCCCGCCGTCGCGCGCGTCGACGACCGCGTACACGCGCCGCGGATCGCTCGGCGCGACGGCCAGGCCGATCTTGCCCAGCCCGGCCGCGGGAAAGCCGCCGCCCAGCACGGGGTTCCAGGTCGCGCCGCCGTCGGTCGATTTGTACAGCCCGCTGCCGGGGCCGCTCGCGGGCGGGTAGGCGTTCCAGGGCGGGCGGCGCGTCTGCCAGAGCGAGGCGAAGACGAGCTTGCCGCTCGCGTCCGCGGCGAGGTCGATCGCGCCGGTGTCGCGGTCGCGGAAGAGCGTGCGCGTCCAGGTCGCGCCGCCGTCGGCCGAGCGGTACACGCCGCGCGTCTCGTTGGGGCCGTAGGCGTGGCCGAGCACCGCGGCCAGCAGCATCTTCGCGTTCGCGGGATCGACCAGGATGCGCCCGATCTGGCGCGAGTCATCGAGGCCGATGCGGGTCCAGGTCGCGCCGGCGTCGGTCGAGCGGTACATGCCGTTGCCGTGCACGATGTCGGAGCGCATGTCGGCTTCCCCGCTGCCGGCGTACACCGTATTCGGGTCGCTCGGCGCGACCGCGACCGCGCCGATCGAGGCCACCGGCTGCGCATCCATCACCGGCAGCCAGGTCCGCCCAGCGTTGGTCGTCTTCCACAAGCCGCCGCCGACCGCGCCGGAATAGTACGTGCGTGCATCGCCCGGCACGCCGCTCACCGCATCGGTGCGCCCGCCACGAAACGGACCGATGTTGCGCCAGCGCAAGCCGCCGTACAGCGCCGGGTCGACGGCGCGCGCCGGCTGCGCGCCGGACGGTCCGGCGGGAAGCGAGAGCAACGCGAACGCGGCGAGAACCGCCAGGCTGAGACGACGGCGCATTCCGGCTAGTACGCGACCGCTACGACTCGACCATTTCCCCCGTCGCGGCCGGCTCCGCGGCGCGCAGGTGGCGCGCCAGCTCGGCGATGGTGGGGTGCTCGAAGATCGTGCGAATCTTCATCTCGATGCCCAGCGCGTCGCGCACGCGCGAGACGACCTGCGTGACGATCAGCGAGTGCCCGCCCAGCTCGAAGAAGTTGTCGTCGACGCCGACCCGCTCGCGGTGCAGGACCTCGCCCCAGATCTGGGCCAGCAGCGTCTCCAGGCGCGTGCGCGGCGCGACGTAGGCGTGCTCGGCGGCGGCCTCCTCGGGCGTCGGCAGCACGCGCAGGTCGAGCTTCCCGGCGGTCGTGAGCGGGATCTCGGGCAGCACGATGAAGTGCTGCGGCACCATCACGCCGGGTAGCTTCGCGGCCAGCCGCAAGCGCAGCTCGTCGGAGCTCGGCGGACGGACCGGATCGGCCGAAACGACGTAGGCCACCAGCCGCTTCTCGCCGTTCGCGTCGAGCGACATGGTCACGCTCGACGCCGCCACCGCCTCGTCCTCGCTCAGCACCGCCTCGATCTCGGCCGGCTCGATGCGCACGCCGTGAATCTTGATCTGCCCGTCGATCCGCCCGAGGTGGTCGATCTCGCCGCTGGGCAGCCAGCGGGCGAGATCGCCGGTGCGGTACAGCCGCGCGCCGGGCTCGCCGCCGAACGGGTCGGGCACGAACTGCTCCGCGGTCAGCCCGGGCCGCCCCAGGTAGCCGCGCGCGACCGCGATGCCGCCGATCAGCAGCTCGCCCGGGATGCCGACCGGGCACGGTTCCAGGTTGGCGTCGACGACGTAGTAGCGCACGTTCGCGCCGGGGCCGCCGATGCTCGGGCGCAGGCCCGGCGTGCAGCGGTGGGTCGAGTTGCAGATGCTGGTCTCGGTCGGGCCGTAGCCGTTGTAGAACGCGCGCCCGGGCGCCCAGCGCTCGATCGTGCTCGGGATGCACGACTCGCCGCCCGAGGCCGCGATGCGCAGCGCCGGCAAGTCCGCCGCCGGCAGGCTGGCCCAGACCGACGGCGCCAGCGTCGCCATGGTGATCCCGCGCTCGCGCATCAGGCGCACCAGCGGTTCGCCGGGCAGCATGTCGTCGCGGCGCGCGACGTGCAGCGCCGCCCCCGTCGAAAGGGCTTCGAAGATCTCGCGCACCGACGTGTCGAAGCCGAGCGACGAGAACTGCAAGACATGCGCGCCCGGCCCCAGCCCGTGCTCGTAGATCGCGGCGAAACAGGCGATCGTGTTGACCACGCCCGCGTGCGGCACGACGACGCCTTTGGGCCGGCCGGTCGAGCCGGAGGTGTACATCACGTACGCGGTGTCGCCCGGCTCGGCGAGCGGCGCGAGGCGCGCGTCCGGGCAGTTTTCGAGCTCGGGAAGGTTCTCGTCGAGCGCGAGCGCCGTTTCGACCAGCGGCGCGACCAGCGGCAGCAGCGCGGTCTGAGTGAGCGCGATGCGCGCGCGGGCGTCCGCCAGCATGAACGCGATGCGGTCGCGCGGGTAGGCCGGATCGAGCGGCAAGTACGCCGCGCCCGCCTCGAGGACGCCCAGCACCGCGACGATCGTCTCGGGCGCACCGTCCATGCAGATCGCCACGACGTCTTCGCGGCCGATTCCGCGCGCGCGCAGCAGCGCGGCGAGCCGGTTGGCGCGCCGCTCGAGCTCGCGGTACGTCAGCGCGCCGCCGGCGAAGACCAGCGCGGGCGCGTCGGGCGTGCGGTCGGCCTGCGCTTGGAACAGCTCGTGCAGCGTCACGCCGGGGAACGGCAGCGCGGTGCTGTTGAACCCGCCCAGCACGCGCTCGCGCTCGAGCTGCGGCATCAGCGGCAAGCGCGCGAGCGGCGCGTCGGGCGCGTCGGCCAGCGCGGCGAGCACGGTCCGGTAGTGCCCGATGAAACGGCGCATCGTCGCTTCGTCGAACAGGTCGGTGCTGTATTGCACGCTCCCGCTCAGGTGGGTGCCGTCGTGCGCCATCTGCACGCTCAGGTCCAGCTTGGCGGTGTCGTCCATGACGGCCGACTCGAACGTGCCGTCGCCGCCCGCGCCGGCCTGACCGGCCGGCACCGTGCGCAAGTCGAACAACACTTGGAACAGCGGGTTGGTGCTCAAGCTGCGCGCCGGCTGCAGCTCCTCGACGAGCCGTTCGAAGGGCAGGTCCTGGTGCGCCAGCGCGCCCAGCGTCGCTTCGCGCACGCGCGCCAGCATGGTGCGAAAGCTCAGGTCGCCCGCCATGCGCACGTGCAGCGGCAGCGAGTTGACGAACAGGCCGATCAGGCCCTCGATCTCCGAGCGGTTGCGGTTGGCGACCGGAAAACCGATCGCCAGCGACTCGCGCCCGGTGTAGCGGTAGAGCAGCGCCGCGAGGCCCGCCGCCAGCACCATGAACGGCGTCGCGCCGGCCTGCTGCGCCGCGGCGCGCAGCTTCTCGGCCAGCCCGTCGGGCAGGCCGAAGGCGATCGTCGCGCCGTTGAAGCTCGAGTGCAGCGGCCGCGGCCGGTCGGCCGGCAATTCGAGCGGAGCCAGGTCGAGCTCGGCGAGCTGTTTCTTCCAGTAGCCGAGCTGGGCCGCGAACTCGGGGTTCTGCGCCCAGCCGCGCTGCCAGACGGCGAAGTCCGGGTACTGGATCGGCAGCTCGGCCAGCTCCGGCTTGCGGCCCTGCTCGAACGCGCGCCGCGCGGCCTCGAGCTCGCGCCCGAAGATCGCCAGCGACCAGCCGTCCGAGACGATGTGGTGCATGTTCAGGATCAGGTAGTGGAAGTGCGGCAGCAGCCGCACCAGCGTCGCGCGCAGCAGCGGCCCGCGGGTCAGGTCGAAGACGTGACGGCGCTCGTCGGCCAGAACCAGCATCGCCGCGTTCTGGCGCTCGCTCTCGGGCAGGTGCGTAACGTCGGCGACGGCGAGCGAAATCTCCAGGCTCGGCGCGACCACCTGCACCGGCCGCCCGTCGCGCACCGCGAAGGTCGTGCGCAGCGCCTCGTGGCGGCGCACGATCTCGTTCACCGCGGCCTCCACCACGCGCGGGTCCAGCGGACCCGAGAGCGGGAACGGCACGGGGATGTCGTAGGCGACGCTGCCGGGATAATACTGGGCGAGCAACCACAGCCGCTCTTGCGCGAACGAGAGCGGCACCGGGCCGGCGTGGCCGCGGCGCGGGATGCCGGTTTCGGCGACCTCGCCCTGCTGGCGCAGCAAAGCCTGGAGCAGCTCGCGGCGCTTGCCGGTCGGCACCAGGTCTTTCGAGCGCGCTTCGTTCATCGGCCGTCTTCCCCGTTCACGACGCACACGAGGCGCCACGGCACCCACGTCGAGACGGCACCTCGACTGCGAACGTGTGGCTCGACACTAGCAGAGTTCGAGTCGAGCGTCAATCCAAGCGTCGCTGGGCCTCAGAGCGGGCCGGCGGCGTCCAGCTTCTCCTCGCCGGGCAGCGGCGCGAACAGCGAGCCGGCATCGGCCGCCGCGCTCGCCGCCCCGGCGGGGCGGAGGTGGCGCACGAACCAGTGCGCGATCGCGCGCAAGCGCAAGACGCGGCTGCGCGGTTTGCCGCCGCGCGACATCTCGTGCCCGGTGTCGGTGAAGCGGACGAACTCGGTGTCGTGGTTACCCAGCCGGCGCAGCGCGGTGAACATCTGCTCGCCCTGATCGATCGGGCAGCGGTAGTCGCGCTCGCTGTGCTCCACCAGCAGCGCGGCGCGCACGTTCGCCGCCGCGCGCATCGGCGAGTTGTCGAACAGCGCGCGGCCGGCGTCGCGCGCGTAGTCGGTCCGCAGCTCCTTTTCGAGGAACCAGGCGATGTCCGCCGCGCCGATCTCGCTGACGAAGTCGTTCACCGCGCGCATCGACACGCCGGCCACGAAGCGGTCGCTGTGGCCGAGCAGCCAGCTCGTCATGAAACCGCCGTACGAGCCGCCCGCGACGCCCAGCCGCGCGGTGTCGAACGGGCCCCGTTCGAGCGCGCCGTCGAGGATGCGCAGCACGTCGGCGGCGTCGAGGCCGCCCCAGTCGCCCAGCGTGCCGTTCGCATAGGCGTGGCCGTACGACTGCGAGCCGCGCGGGTTGCCGTACGCGACCGCGACGCCCGCGTTCGCCAGCACTTGAAATTCGAGGAAGAACGTGTACCCGTAGGCGCCGTGCGGGCCGCCGTGGACCTCGATCGCCAGCGGCGGCCGCGCTTCTCGCGCCGCCGGCGGCAGCAGCAGCCAGCCGTCGAGCTCGGTGCCGTCGTCCGCGCGCGGGCGGTAGCGCGCCGGCGCGACGACGGTCTTCTCCGCCAGCCAGGGGTTCGCGTCGGTCAGGGTGCGCTCGCCGCCGGAGGGCTCGACCAGCCCGATCTCGCCCGGCACGGTGGGGCTCGAGAAGGCCAGCGCGAGCGTGCCGTCCGCGCCCAAGCTGAAGCCGTACACGTGGCGCTCGCCGCCGGCCAGGGTGCGAATGCCGCCGCCGTCGCGCGCGAACGCGCGGACCGAGGTGGTGCCCTCGTCGCAGACTTGCACCACGATCTCGCGGTCGCCGGCGCTCCAGGCCGGCGCGCTCGAGCCGCCGCGGCGCAGGTCGCCGGCGATGTGATCGCCGACGGTGCGGCCGAGTCCCGCCGAGAGCGAGCGCGGCTCGCCGCCCGCGGCCGGGATCACCAGCAGCTCTTCGTCGAAGCGGCCGCCGCCGTCGTCGCCGTGCAGGTGGCCGATGAACGCGATCTCGCGCCCGTCGTGCGAGAACGCGGGCAAGGTCAGCGGGCCGCCGTCGCGGGTCAGCCGGCGAAGCTCGCCGCTCTCGGCGTCGACGACGCAGATGTCGCGCAGCATGGTCGCCGTCTCGGACGGGTTGACCTGCGCGGAGATCGCGATCCGCTGCCCGTCGGGCGACCAGCTCGGCGCCGCGGCGTCGAAATCGCCGCGGGTGAGCTGGCGCGCCGCGCCGCCCGCGGCGTCGATCGTGAACAGGTGCTTGCGGGTACCGTCGAGCAGCCCGTCGGCATCGCTCTTGAAGGGCAGCATGCGAATGTGCCGCGCGCCGCTCTTGGCGTCGTGGAACGCGCGCGCGAGCGCCGGCTCGTGCGGCGCGGTGGCGACGAACGCCAGCCGCTTGCCGTCGGGCGACCACGCCAGCGCGGCGCTGGCGGGATAGCTCTCGCCCAGCGGCTGCGCCTCGCCGCCGTCGAGACGCAGCACGAACAGGCGCGTCGCGCCGTCGCGGTCGGCGACGAAGGCGAGCGCCGAGCCGTCGGGCGCGATGCGCGGCAGCCGGTCGTTCGGACCGCTGGTGAAGGCGCGTTCCGCACCGTCGCGCGTCACCCGCCGAATCGCCCCGCGAATCTCGTCGGCCTCCCCGTCGAACCAGCCGCGGCGATAGTAGACGGCGGAGCCGTCGGGTGCGATCTGCGGGTCGGTGACCAGCACGAAACGCAGCAGATCGCTCGGTACGACAGGAGAGGACATCGCTGCCGGGCATTATGGTCGCGTGATGCGCCTTCCCTCGTTTCTCGCGCTGACGGCCGCGGCGCTGGTCGCGACCGCCGGCGCCGCGCACGCCGAGGAAGGCGACGTCGTCGTCCAAGCCGGGCACGAGGGCCGGCCCGCCAGCTGCGCTCCGCTGCACGTCAAGGCG
>CAXTNU010000055.1:0-13546 GCA_964245595.1 uncultured bacterium
AGCTTATGGGGAGCCTCAACGTCACCCCGGATTCCTTTTCGGACGGCGGCCTGTTCCTCGAGCCGGACCGCGCCGTCGCCCAGGCCAGGCGGCTCATCGACGAAGGGGCCGACATCCTCGACGTTGGCGCGGAGTCGACCCGGCCGGGCTACGCGCCGATCGGCGACGACACCGAGCGCGCGCGCCTGCTGCCCGCCCTGAGCGCGATCCGCGCGCGCGTGCCCGGCGCGATCGTCTCGGTCGACACGTTCAAGCCCGCCGTCTTCCGCGCCGCGCACGCCGCGGGCGGCGACCTGCTCAACTCGATCTGGGGCGCGCCCGACGAGCTGGTCGCGGCCGCGGCGCAGACCGGCGCGCCGCTGGTCGTGATGCACAACAAGCGCGTCGCGGTGTACGAGCGCGACGTCGTCGACGAGGTGCTGCGCTTTCTGGCCGATGCCGGCGCGCGCTGCGTGCGGGCCGGCATCCCGGCCGAGCACGTCATCCTCGACCCCGGCATCGGCTTCGGCAAGCTGCCCGAGCACAACCTGGCCGTGCTGGGCGCGCTGCCGCGCCTGGTGGGGCTCGGCTTTCCGACCCTGCTGGGCACCTCGCGCAAGTCGACCATCGGCAAGCTGACCGGGCGCGGCGTCGGCGCGCGCGAGTTCGGCACCGCCGCGACCGTCGCGCTCGCCGTCGCGGCGGGAATCGACGTCGTGCGCGTGCACGACGTGGCCGAACAAGCCGACGTCGTGCGCGTCGCCGACGCGATCGTGCGTGGCTGGCGCCCCGCGGACTGGCGTGAACGCTTGCCGTGAACGACGGAGCATCCGGCGTGAACGACGCCATCGAGGTGCGCGGCATTCGCGCCTGGGGTCATCACGGCGCGAACCCCGGCGAGCAGGACGTCGCGCAGCCGTTCGACATCGACCTCGCCTTCGAGCTCGACCTGCGCGCCGCGCGGGCCAGCGACAGGCTCGCCGACACGGTGAGCTACGCCGAGGTGCACGCCGAGATCGTGCGGATCGTCACGCGCGAGCGCTTCGCGCTGCTGGAGCGATTGGGCGAAGCGATCTTCGACGCGCTGTTCGCCGACCCGCGCATCGCCCGCGCGCGGCTGAGCATCGCCAAGCCGAAATTGCTGGCCGGCGCGACGCCGGTGGTCATTCTGCACCGCGCGCGCTGATGGCGCTGGCCGCGATCGGCATCGGCTCGAACGTGGGCGACGCGGCGGCCACCGTCCGGCGCGCGTTCGCTCGGCTGGCGGAGCTCGGCGAGATCGTGGCCGTCTCGTCGCTGTACGGCACGCCGCCGTGGGGCGTGACCGCGCAGGAGCGGTTCGTCAACGCCGCCGCGCTGCTCGAGACGGCGCTCGCTCCGCGCCCGCTGCTGCACGCCCTCAAGCGGCTCGAGGAAGAGGCGGGCCGCGTCGCGACCTACCGCTGGGGCCCGCGCGTGCTCGATCTCGACATCCTGGCCTACGGCGAGGAGCGGGTCGACGAGCCCGACCTGGTCGTCCCGCACGCGCGCCTGCGCGAGCGCGCGTTCGCGCTCGTCCCGCTGGCCCAGATCGATTCGCGCTGGGCGGCGGAGCGCGACGCGCTGCCGCCCGGGGAGCGTGCGGGCGTCGTCGAACTGGAGCCGCGATGAGAACCGCCCTCGCCGCGTCGCTCGCCCTCGCGCTCGCCGCGCTCCCCGCGGCCGCTCGCGCCGACCTGTTCTCGTCGGTCTCGTACGGCGCGCACGTCAGCACCGTGGGCGACGGCATCACGCTGGAGAAGCCGCTGCTCTACGACTTGAGCGCGCGGATCGTCACCAACAGCCTGAGCGTGTCGCAGCAGCTCGAGTACGACGGCACGTCGTACACCTCGACCGCGCGCTTTCGCAACGTCGGCCTGATCGCCGATTTCCGGCCCTACGCGGGCCGCTATCGGATCAGCGGCGGGCTGCTGTTCGGCAACGACCGGATCGACAACGTCGCCCGCCCCGACGCCGGGTCGGTCAGCGTCGGGACGGGCACGTACGCGCTCGCCGGGGCGGGCACGGTCTCGAGCCGGGTCAGCTTCACCCGGCCCGCGCTCTACGCGGGCGTCGGCACCGGGACCGGCCTGATCCGCGGGCTGGCGCTCGATTTCGATGCCGGGATCCTGATCCGCAACGGGGTGGCCGGCGCCGACGCGACCGGCCCGCTGCGCAACGACCCGGCCTTTGCGGCCGACCTGGCGCGCCTGCGCGGCGAGCTGCGCACCCGCGACGTCACCCCGGTCTTGAGCGTAGGGCTGGTCTACCGGCCATAGGTCACCACATCGTCGCGAGGCCCGCGGCGTTGGCGAGATCGCAGTCGACCGCGGCGGCGGTGCAGTTCTCGACGTACTGCCATACCACGGTGCCCTGCGGGTTGCTGTTCGGCGTATCGGGCGCGAACGTCGCCGGAGGCGGCTGGTCGCACTCGCTGCCGTCGTAGGGCTCGGGCTCGCTCGACCAGATGCGGGTGCGGGCGAAGTGCTCGGGCGCGCCGGCATATGCCTCGTCGTAGGCCGGGCCGAAGTCCGCGTCGGGGTTGCCGTACAAACCGGGGCCGTACTCGGAGTCGTTGAGGGTCGAGACCCAGCCGTCCAGCCAAGCCACGCTGGGCGACCAGCCGGCCTCGATGTCGGCGTAGACGTACACTCCGGCCGGGACACCGAGCGCCCTCATCGCCGCGATGGCGGCGTTCGCGTCGGCCGCCCCGGCCGCGCCGTCGCCCGCGACGTCGTCCGGGCCGGTGTCGTTGTAGGCGATCAGGACCTTGCAGTTCTTCTCGTGCAGGTAAGCGATCTCGGCCGCCGTGACCGCGTAGTCGCCGCCGACGTAGCGGCCCCAGAACTCGGGCAAGCGGCCGAGCAGGCTGTACGCGGCGTCCCAGGCCGCGCTGGTGACGGGGTCGGCGGAATCGACGCCCCAGGCGATGCCGTCGTCTTGAGCCATGTTGAATCCTCATCCGAGCAAACGCAGCGGTAGGCAGGCCGCTTTCACGGCCGCTACCCTGCCGCCTGCGTCGTACCCCGAGCAGCCTATTGCGGCGACCCACTTACGCCGATCACACGGGCATGATGAATTTTCGCCGCGTCGGCACGCTGGCGGCCTTGTCGTGCGCACTCCTCGCGCCGGCGGCCGCGCGGGCCGACATCCTGTCCCAGACCGCGACCGATCTCCACGTCTCCTCGCTCGGCTACGGCATCGCGCTGTCGCACGGGATCGCGCCGCGCACCGACCTGCGCGTGTCGACCGGCACGTTCGGTTTCGAGCGCAGCGGCACGTCCGACAATCTGAACTACACCGGCTCGGTGCGGCTGCGCAACGTCGCCGCGCTGCTCGACTTCCGCCCCACCCGTTCGCCGTTCCGGCTGACCGCCGGCCTGCTGTTCGGCAACGACCACATCGACGTCACCGGCACCGGCTCGGGCAGCGGCACCTACACGATCAACGGCAACGCCTACACGGTCAGCCAAGTCGGCACGGTGACGGGCACCGCGAAGCTCGGCTCGAGCGCACCCTACGTCGGCTTCGGCATCGGCGCCCCGCGCCGCCGCGGCACGTACCTGACCGCCGACGTCGGCGTCGTCTTCCGCAGCGTCAGCACCACGCTCGACGCGAGCGGCCCGGCGACTCGGCTGCCGCAGTTCCAAGCCGACCTCGCGCAAGTGCGCAACGACTTCGCCAACTCGGTCAGCATGCTCACGCCGTCCCCCGGGGTCTCGTGCGGCAGCGCCACCCGCTTGTCGCGGGTTCGCCGGCGGGCTAATCGTCGTGGGGGGCTCCGGCCGCGCCGCACACGAAACCCGTCCGCCGGGCTTGCGAGCACCGGCTCGTAGACGCGCTGGCCTTTCCGCGCGAACGATACTCGCCGAGCAGCGTGGGACCACAGCGAGCGCCTGCGCGAGCGTGACGCCGCGCAGCGACACGGTGACACACGGCGACACACGGCGACACACGGCGACGTACCCGGTTACGCCGGGCGCGATGGAGATGCTCGTTCCGGTCTCACGGGCGAGGCGCAGCAACATCGGCTGGACCCGGGTTCGTTTGCGCGCGAGCAGGACGACACGCTCGTGCCGCGATGGGGCACCGGAGCCGCAGTGCTCGTTCCTGCAAACCAACCCCCTTGACCGAGCGAGCTCGGATACCGTATGGTGGTCACCGTACCCGGAGCGTCCGCCGATGCTATATCGACGGTAGGTTTGACATAGAAATAATCGACGTACGCCCATACCGCATTATGGAATGGGCTTATTTCGCTCATCCATCCGCCCGGTGTGGGGGTTCTTGTGAACGCTCGTCGTCGCGCTGCATGCGCAGCGTTGCTTTCGCTCGCGCTGGTGCTCGATCTGCCGCTGTCGGCCGGCACGGGTACCACGGCGTTGAGCGCGCCGGCGGTCGCGCAAAGCGCGGCTCACCCGCTGACCCGCGTGGTGGTGCCCGAGCCTGCTCGGCGCCCGCCGCCGCCGCTGCTGGCGAATTCCGCCGTGCGCGCGACGGTGACGACCAACGTGCGCCGTGTGTCGGGATTTGCGGTGGCGGGCCCGCCCATGCTGACGCCGCCGTTTTCCGCTGCGGTCGTCCGGGCGATGGTGCATGGCGGCTCGAGTTCGAGTGCACCGGGACGGGCGATTGGCGGCTCGGCGGGCGGTGTGAACCCGACGCCCACTCCGGCGCCGCTGAGCGCTCCGTGCGCGAGCGGCATACGACGCACGCCGGTCGCGGTGCAACGAGGCGGGGTTGCGCCGGCGCGGCCCAATACGGTGGTGCCGTGCTGTCCCGGCAGCGATTGTCCCACGCCCACACCCGTGGCGACGCCGACTCCGGGATCGACGCCCGTGCCGACGCCGACGGCCAGCGCGACCCCGCGCCCACCGACCTCCACGCCGACGCCGACGCCCAGTCCGACGCCGACCGCGCCGCCGCCGGTCTCGACCCCAACGCCTCCGGTCGGCTCGCCGCCAACGCCCGCTCCCGGAGCAGCGGGCCTCAGCGGGACCGGCATCAACCCGTGGTGGCGGTATCAGGAAGAGAGCGTGCCGGGCGGCGGGCACGTCATGGTCAACATCGGCACGGGCAATCTGGTGCTCCAAGAAGACGACATGAACGTGCCGCACAAGGGCGTCGCGCTGGCGTACCGGCGGACGTACAACTTGCAGAGCGGCCACGACGTGAACGGCAGCGACGGCTCGGCTCCGACGCTGATCGGGAACGGCTGGACGAGCACCTGGGACGCTCACATCAGCGGCGATCCGACGCGCGCCGTGGCGGTGTGGGACATCGACGGCGCGCGGTACGACTACGTGCTGGGGAGCGACGGCAAGAGCTGGCTCTCGCAGACGCCCGGGCAGCACGCGACGCTGACGTCGGACGGCAAGTGCGGGATGCTGTGGACCAAGAAGTCCGGGGCGCTTTACGACTTCTACGCCCTCAACGGCACGCCGTCGTGCGGCAACTCCGTCGCGCAGTACGGCGGGTACAGCGGCCGGCTGTTCGTGATCTACGGGCGCAATCAGAATACGTGGCTGCGCTTCTCCTACGTCTGGGACAACGGCTACTCGGGCCCCACCGGCAAGGTTGCCAACCTCACCGCCTTCACGGAGTCGGGCCTGCAAGCGACGCTGGTGATGTCGGACTTCAACGGCCACCGGCTGGCGTCGAGCCTGTCGCGTCCCGACGGCACGGTGTATACCTATGGCTACGACGGCAACGGGAACCTGACCGTAGTCAATGCGCCACCTAACAATGCCGGCAGTGCACTGATCCCGCATAATTTCGCGTACGGCAACTCGTCCAACGGTGCGCCCTACATGGTGTGGGCCTCGAGCCCGCGCTGGGCCGGCACCAATGCCGCCGATGGCGCCTACCTGTACTTTGGCGTGGTGCCAACGGGGTCAGGGGTTTCGCTCAGCTCGATCGGTCATGTCGGCTACATCAATCCGGCGATCAACGACGGTGCCTCGTCCGGGCCGATTCAGCCGTCCACGTCGAGCAGCACGCAGTTCTTGTTCGAATCGTACGGTCTTGGCACGCTGGGAACGCCATCGACGGAGACCTTTCGCGACAGCGACGGGCACTATACGAACTGGGTCACCAATGCCGCCGGCAGCACGACCCAGACGCAAGAGTGCAGCGCGACCCAGAACCAGCAGTGTACCGGCACGCTGTTGGTCTCCGGCGAGCAGTGGGACGCGAACGACAACCTGGCGTGGGAAGTCGAGCCGCGTGGTTTCGCGCCGGGTGTCAACCAAGCGTCCTACGAGACGGACTATGCGTACGACGGCAACGGCAACACCGTCGCCGTCGCCCAACCGCCGGTGACCGCGCAGACCGACGGTGGGCAGCAGCAGATCCGCCCGACTCAGTTGTACAGCTACGATCAGTTCAACAACGTGCTGGCGTACTGCGATCAGAGCTGGTCGCAAAAGAACGGGCGAGACTGGGACGTGACGGGCAACCCGGGCTCCTCCGACGCGCTATGCCCGCAAACGGTCGGCTCCCCGGCCCAGCCGGCCGCGACGGTGATGACCTACACCAACCCGACTTGCGAGCCGTTCGGTGAGGTCGCCACGATCGCGACGCCGATGGGTTACCAGCGGACGATCTCGTACGTCCTGCCCGGAGCGGGCACCGACTATGGGCTACCGATCGCGGTGACCGGCACGGCGGTCACCCAGGTGGACAGGGTGACACCGTTACAACTCAACCAAACCTTCGGCTACGACGGCTCGGGCAATCTGACCGTTTACGGCACCGGCAACGGTACGTGGAACTTGGCCTACGACGCGCTGGATCGTTTGACCGTCGCGACCGACCCGGACGGTCACGCCTCGTATACGTCGTATTTCCCGGGCGGGGCCGTCAGCAGGACCGAGACGGCGGCTCAGCATGCCGCCAACGCCGCCCAGACCTATTCGTTCGATGCCGCAGTGCTGCACACATACGATCTGGATGGCGACGAAATCACCCAAGTGCACCATCATGGCAACGTGGTCGGTACGACGCAGAACTGGTACGACGGCGCGGACCGGCTGGTGGACGTAGCCTTGCCGGGCGACGGCAATCTGCCGGCGGGCGCCGCACCGGGGGTGGGCGGGACGACTCCGGTCCACACGCGCTACCTGTACGACCTGAGCGGCGGCGGGACCGTCTCGGTCGGCGGCATGCAGGTGCGTGCCTACGGAAATCTCTACGACACGCAAGAGTTCACGACCAACTTGACCCATGGGACCGCAGCATACGTCGACGCGCGCGGGCAAGCGTTCGATGCGCTCAACCGGATCGTCGCCAAGATCACCTTTCCGCCCAACGCCGATACGACCGCGGTGCAGGCCACCTCCACCTACGATCAGAGTTACGGCACGTGGGGCCTCCTGTCGTCGACGACCGACGCGGTCGGGGAATCGTCTACCCGCAGTTACGATGCGCTGGGCCGCGTGACGGACATCGCGTTCCTCAACGACGGCGGTACCACGCCGCACCGCACCTACGCCTATGACCCGAACGGCCGCTCCGCGATCGTCACGTCGGACGCCTTCGGCGCGCAAACGTCGCGCTACGACGCCGACGGTCGGCTGACGTCGGTGAGCGAGCCCGGCGGCGGCGGCGTGACCTCGCCCGCGGTGATCGGCTACGATTACTACCCGGACGGTCATCGCAAGGACCTCACCGTTCAGTCCAGCGCCCTGTCGGCACCCGGGTTCACGCCGTTGCTGACCTACATGTACCGCTCGGACGGCCAGCGCACCGCTCTGACCTTCCGCTACGGCGGCGCAAGTTATCCGTTTACTTGGACGTATAGCAACGCGGGACGCCCAAGCGCACAGACCGACCCGTACACCGGCGCGGCGGTCCCGCACCCTGCCGCAACGACTCCGCTGGCCGCGATGTATGCGGCCAAGCAATGGACGTACGACGGCAACGGCGACATGCTCTCGCTCGCGCTCCCCGCCGCGGGCAGGTACACGCTCATGGCGCACGATCTGGAGGGGTCACTCTCCGGCTTCAGCGTGCAGCCGTCGACAAAGGCGAACCCATTGGCACCACCAAATTTCGTGTACCACTTCAGCATCGCCAACAACGAGGTGGGCGAGGTCACCGGCGAAGGCATCGCCAACCCGCCTCCCAGCACTGGAACGAACCTTTTGAGCTTCTCGTATTCCAACGGTCATGCGATGCCGTACCCTGGGAAGCTGGCGGGGTACCCGCACTCGGGATACGCCCGGTACGAACTCATCAACGGCGTCCGCGTGGCTCTGGCAACATACGGCAACAACAGCGAGGGCGGCCTGCAGTGCCCCAACCCAACGACCACGACCGAGCAGTATGACAATGCCGGTCGACATACCGCAACCAATACGACGATCATCGACAGCTCTTGCTACGCCGGAACGTATAGCGATACGACGACTTACGACGCGGAGAACCATCCCGTCCAAGCAGTGCAGACCGGTGCGGTGGCATCGGACGTCGGAGTGGAGACGTGGGGGTTGCGCTGGGGCCCCAACGGGCATCCGATTGCCCTGCAGGAGAGCCCCAACTCCACGACGTTGACGAGCAATCCGATCACGACGTACCTCCACTACGACGGCGACACCCTGCTCTTCACGACCAACGGCAACGGCCAACTCATCGAAGTTCGTCCCGAACTCCTGGGAGAATACTACACCGGCACGACGCCGGGCTTCGCCGTGTTTGACCGTGACTATGCGGAGCTAAACGTGACCCGCCACAACGCGTCGAGCTATTCGGGCCTCAACTATGGAAGCGGACCGTTTCACGACGGCAAAGTGACCCTGCCTGAGACGGTGTACGAGCCGGCATCGGACGGCTCACCACCGATCTTCGATGGCGGGCAGCCGGAAACCATCCTCGAGTACACGCACCCTGACGGCTTCTATACCCCGCTCGGGCGCATCCAAGGCGTCCGCGCCATGGACACTGATCTCGGCACGTGGAAGAGTCCCGATGCCTACGCCGGGGACGTCCGCGATCCACTGTCCCAGAAGCCGTACATGTGGAACGGAAACAATCCGTTTGAATATAGCGATCCAAGCGGATACTGTGTTGCGGCCCTTTCAGTCCCATGTGCATTAGCGGCAATTGAAGCTGGCGTGACTGCAACGGGCATGGCGGTGGGAACTACAGTGATCGGTGTAGCTTCCGTCTTTATGCTTGCGACGACGGCGAAAACTGGAGACGAGTCGGACGGAAAACCGTTGCCGACGACTCTCGTCGGAAGCAATCCAAGGGCAAGTTCCGGTAAGCGTACTAATACCGATGCGCCTCAAGGTGGTCGAACTGCCGAGGAAGTATTCAATGACCTAGGGGGCGGAAAAGGGACGGTCACCACGCCAAAGGGAGCCGAAAAAGCGCCAAACGGTGTTCAATGGCGCCCTGCCACAGCTACAAAGGGCGATAGGGTCGATATCCCGGCGAACGGCACGAAGCCTGCGGAAACCATCCACTGGCCAGGCCCTCTGGCAAAGCCCATTGTAAAGTGACGAGCGCCCATGAACTTCGATGTATTAACTGGCTTGCGCTTAGAGCGCATTGTGGGCATACAACTCCATCCGTACGCGCCGGTCGGGTACGATTCCGTCGATCTGCGCTGCGAGTCTGGTCGAATCATCAAAATTGAATCGGTTGAATTAGACGACGTGCCGTTTGATGCATACTCCATTGAGGTTAGCGAAGCAGAACACGAGGTGCTTGATGGAGTTCAATACGGAGATCGCTGCCTAGAGGTGCAACTGCAAGTAGAACATGTCGAGATACTTCGACGAGCCGAGTGGCAGGAGACTGAACCGCCGACACATTCGACAGTGGGCCAAAACGCTGTCTCTATCAACGCCGGTCCCATCGGATCGGCTCCATCGAGCGCATTATCTACGACCGTTGTGTGCGGCGTGGTATTCCGGTCCGGTAATCCGAATGGCTCTTCGCTATTGGTTTACTTATATGATTTCCCAGGGCTTGTGGGATTCAGTTTGGCTAAGTCTGAGATCGACTCTTTTCGGTTTCAAGTGTCGAGTGAGGCCCTTTGGTGATCGGATATAACGTGCAGCCTGGCAGAATGACAGATGGCATGGGGTCGGGTCGTCCCCCGATTCTTATCCCGCGGATGCTCCAGAATTGACGGCGATGTCTGGGTTGTTCTTCGCTCGGCGGGCGAACTCTTCGGGCGACAAATCGCCGAGCGAACTGTGCGGGTGATTGGTGTTGTAATCGAGTCGCCACGCGGCAGCTTGACGGCGAGCGTCCTCGAGCGAGGCGAACCAGTTCGGATTGAGCAGCTCCTGGCGGACGCGATTGTTGAACGATTCGCAGACCCCGTTGTCCGACGGCCGTCCAGGCCGCGAGAAGTCGAGCTCGACGTGGTTCCAATGCGCCCACTGATCAAGGTGCAGGGAAACAAACTCGGGGCCGTTGTCACACCGGATGCGTTGTGGTGCCCCGCGCTCGGCACTCGCGCGTCGCAGGACGTCGACGACCTGTGGCGCTTTGAAGCCGTAATCAGCCTCCAAAGCCACGCTCTCGCGGCTAAAGATATCGACTATGGTCAAGAGCCGAATCTTCGTTCCGTCGGCAAGGACGTCGTGCATGAAGTCCATGGCCCAGCTCTGGTTCACGGCGGTCGGTTGTGCCGGCGACAGACGAGCGACGGCCGCACGACGGCGCCGAGGCGTTTTCGTGCGTAGAGCAAGGCCTTCTTCGCGGTACAGCCGTGCGACGCGCTTGATGTTCACCCGCCACCCCTCGCGTCGAAGCAAGACATGTATGCGTCGCTGGCCGTACCGAATTCGGACCTCGGCGATCGCCTTGATGCGCTGGCGCAGCGCCGCATTCACGTCAACGCGCACCGGCTGGTAACGGACAGCTCGACGATTGAGGCCCAGGATCTCGCACGCACGTCGCTTGCTAAGCCGCCATGTCTTGCGGACTTGCGGCAGGACCGCTTTGCGACGAACGCGACTTACCACTTTTTTTGAGCACGTCCTGCAGCACGTGGCGATCGAGCGTCAGATCCGCGACGACTTGCTTAAGTCGAGCGTTCTCCTCGCGTAGCTGACGCAGCTCGCGGATCTCGGGCGTACCGAGCGTGCCAAAGCGTTTCTTCCAGACGTAGAACGTCGCTTCAGAGATACCAAGCTTGCGGATGATCTCAGCGACCGGCGTGCCGATTTCGGCCTGGCGTAGGGCGGCTGCGATCTGTTCGTCGGAGTAGCGGGACTTGCGCACGGGGCGAACCTCCTGGCGTTGGTGGTTGGTTCGCCGTTTTTTCTGATAATCCGCGGGATAAGAAGTTGGGGGTAGACCCCTCAGCGTGACCCCCAAACATCGGCTCCGTCCGAAACAATAACGCTGAAGGCTTGGGGCATCACCCGCGGCCCGTCACCGGCTCGTAGACGCGTTTGGCGATGAACAGGTCGAGCAGCTGCGCGTCGACCTTGCCGCGCTCGGCGAACTCGTGGACGAGGATGTCGAGCGCGCGCTCGACGGTCATGGCGGGTTTGTAGGGGCGGTCGTTGGCGGTCAGGGCGTCGAAGATGTCGCTGATCGTGAGCAGCCGGACCTGCGGCGCGATCGCTTCGGCGCGCAGGCCGCGCGGGTAGCCGGTGCCGTCCAGGTGCTCGTGGTGGCCGTAGGCATACTCGGGCACGTTGGCCCACGGCGTCTTCGACCACGGGATCTCGCGCAGAAAATGGAACGACTGGGTGACGTGCTGTTCCATCGTCCGGCGCTCGGCGGCCGAGAGCGAGCCGCGCGGGATGCGCAGGTACTCGATCTCGGCGCGGGTCAGCACCGGGCGCTCCTCGCCCTGGTCGAGGTACCCGATCGCCGGCACGGCGTCCAGCGCGGTCGCAAGCTCGTTCGCGACGACGAGCGGCTCGTTCGCCGCTTCGACGGTCGCCAGCAGCCGGCGCAGCCGCATGCGCTCGCGCTCGTCGCCGCACTGCTCGATCGCGAGCAGGAAGCGCAGGCGCACCGCCTCGATCCGCCCGTCCGGCAGCTTCTTGTTCTTGCCGAAGATGTACTCGGGCACGGTGACTTTGCCGAAGTCGTGCAGCAGCGAGGCGTAGCGCATCTCGCGCAGCTGATCCGGGTCGAAGCGCAGGCTCGCCAGCGGGCCGCTCTGGACCGCGTTGATCGCCTCGCCCTGGAGCACCGTCAGCTCGGCGACGCGCGCGGAGTGGCCCTGGGTCGACTTGTCGCGCACCTCGATCGCCTTGACCGAAGCCGTGACGAACTGCTCGAACAGGTTCTGGATCGATTCGACCAGGGTGCGGTTCTCGAGCGCGACGCCGGCCTGCGAGGCCAGCGACAGCAGCAGCCGTTCGTCGCGCGAGGAAAAGGCGCGCACCAGCGCCTCGGTGTGAGCCGGCGACACGAGCTTGGTCTCGAAGGCCGGCTTGCGGTTGATCAGCATGATGACGCCGACGATCGCGTCCTCGTGGTCGCGCATCGGGACCGCCAGCACCGACTTGGTGCGGTAGGCGTTGGCGCGGTCGAAGCTGGGGTTGAAGCGGTACTCGGCGTCGGCTGCGATGTCGTAGGCGTCGTCGATCCGCACCACTTCGCCGGCCAGCGCGACGTAGCCCGAGATCGAGCTGCGCGAGAGCGGCAGCACCGCGCCCAGGTGCGTGCCGGCGTCGTCGGGCCCGGTCTGGGCGACCGCGAAGCGCAGCACCCGCTCGCCGTCCGAGCCGTCCTCGAGTAAGTAGAGCGAGCCCGAGTCGGCGTGGGTCAGCCGGCGCGCGCTGCGCACGATGGTCTGCTGGAGGCGGACCAGGTCGCGCTCGGCCGAAAGGGCCAAGCCGATCCGCTGGAGGTGGTCGCTCTCGCCCCGCAGGCGGGCGACCTCGTCGCGGGCCACCACCGCCGCGGCCGCCGAGCGGACCGTCGCGACCAGCTGCGGCCCGTTGACCGGGGCCACCAGCCAGCCGCCGACGCACGGGTGCGAGGCCAGCCAGTCCGCCGGGGAGTCCGGGTCGGCCAGCACGACGATGGTGGCCGACTGGCCGGCGACCATGAGTTCCAGGGCCTGCTCGACGATGGCTCGCGGCCCCAGGGCCGCCAGGCCCGCCTCGCCGACCAGGTAGACGACCGGGACGGGCAGCACTTCGTCGGGCGCGTACGGAAAGCCGGCCGCGCGGTGCGGGATCAAGGCCTCGTCGAGGGCGCGTGCGCACCCCCGCAAGTCCAAGTCGTACGGGTAGATCAAGACGAACGCCGGATCCGTGGCGATGGTGCTGACGCTCACGCGGACACCTCCTAGTTCCTGTCATCGGCAGTTCGGGACGCGGAGCCCCGGGGGCGGCAAGCGGCCCGCGTCGAACCGTCCGACGGATGACCGAGGACCTGATCGCGACGCGGGCCCGCGCGCTCGCCGGCGCGCTCACCGAGAGCGGGTTCGCGCGGTTGCGCGTCCGCGACGGCGAGACCGAGATCGAGCTGCGCCGCGCCCCCCGCTCCCCCAGCGCCGCCGCTGCCGCGGAGGAGCCGGCCCGCGTTCCCGAGCGGCGGACCGATCTGATCGCCAGCGACG
>CAXTNU010000055.1:13556-15589 GCA_964245595.1 uncultured bacterium
GCGTGATCCGCCTCCTGCGCCCGCCGGTCGGCGAGGGCCAGGAGCTCGACGGCGACCGCGAGCTGGGCTACGTCGAGACGCTGGGCATCCGCAACCCGGTCCGCTCGCGCAGCGGCGGGCGGGTCAGCGCGGTGCTCGTCACCGAGGGCCAGCCGGTCGAGTACGGCCAGCCCCTGTTCGCGATCGAGCGCCGTTAAATTGTTCAAGAAAGTTCTGATCGCGAACCGGGGCGAGATCGCGCTGCGCATCAACCGGGCCTGCCACGAGCTGGGCGTCTCGACCGTCGCGATCTTCAGCGAGGCCGACCGCCAGTCGCTCCACGTCCGCCACGCCGACGAGGCGTTCTGCGTCGGGCCCGGGCCGGTGATGCGCTCCTACTTGAACATCCCGAACATCATCTCGGCCGCCCTGATCAGCGGCTGCGACGCGATCCACCCCGGCTACGGCTTTCTAGCCGAGAACGCGCGCTTCGCCGAGATCGCGGCCGACCACGGGCTGACCTTCATCGGGCCCAAGCCCGGCGTGATCGCCAGCATGGGCGACAAGGCGACCGCGAAGCGGCTGATGGCGGAGGCCGGCGTGCCGACCACGCCGGGCTCGGACATCGTGGCCTCGGTCGACGAGGCGCGCGAGGTGGCGGCCGCGATCGGCTACCCGGTGCTGCTCAAGGCGACCGCCGGCGGCGGGGGCAAGGGGATGCGCGAGGTGCCCTCGCCCGACGAGCTGCCGACCGCCTTCGCGACCGCTCAGGCCGAGGCCGAGGCCTCGTTCAAAGACGGCCGGATGTACGTCGAGAAGCTGATCGTCAACCCGCGCCACATCGAGGTCCAGGTGCTGGCCGACGAGCACGGCGGGGTGGTGCACCTGGGCGAGCGCGACTGCTCGGTCCAGAAGCCTTCGCACCAGAAGCTGATCGAGGAAGCGCCCGCGCCCGAGCTCGACCACGGCGTGCGCGACCGCCTGCACGAGATCGCCACGACCGCGACCCGCGCCGTCGGCTACACCAACGCGGGCACGCTGGAGTTCTTGGTCAGCGGCGACGACGTGTTCTTCATGGAGATGAACACCCGGATCCAAGTCGAGCACCCGGTCAGCGAGCTGGTCTACGGGGTCGATCTGGTCAAGGAGCAGATCCGGATCGCGGCCGGCGAGCCGCTCGGCTTCACCCAGGACGATCTCCACCCGCACGGGCACGCGATCGAGGTTCGGGTCAACGCCGAGGACGCCGACAACAACTTCGCCCCCGCGGCGGGCACGCTCAGCAGCGTGGTGTTCGCCGGCGGGCCCGGCATCCGGGTCGACACCCACGTCTACAGCGGCGCGATGGTGCCGCCGTTCTACGACTCGATGCTGGCCAAGATCATCGCCGTCGGGCGGACCCGCGAGTCGGCCATCCTGCGCATGGAACGGGCCCTTTCGGAGACCCGGATCGAAGGGGTGAAGACGACGGTCGAGTTCTGCCGCGAGGTGCTCGCCGATCCCGAGTTCCGGCGCGGCGGGATCGGCGTCGGCTGGCTGCCCGCGTACCTGGCCCGGAGAACCGCGGCCGCGGTCTCGTAATGGCGTCGTCATCTCGCCGCTACGGGCGCGAGCTCGCCTTGCAGGCACTCTATGGAACCGAAGTCGGAAAGCGCCCGGCAAGCGAAATGCTGGCCGAGCTGCTCGCGCGCGGCGAGGCCTCGGACGGCCGCGCCTTCGTGCGCGACCTCGTCCTGGGCACGCTCGAGAACGTGGGCGAGTCCGACGCGATCATCGCCCCGCTGCTCGAGGGCTGGACGCTCGAGCGGCTGCCGACCATCGACCGGCTGGTGCTGCGCATGAGCGTGTTCGAGCTCAACCACCGCAAGGAGACCCCGCCCCCGGTGGTGATCAACGAGGCGGTCGAGCTGGCCAAGAAGTTCTCGACCGAGGACTCGGGCCGCTACGTCAACGGCGTGCTCGAACGCGTGCGCCTGCAAGTCGCCGGCGCGGCGGAACTGCGCCCCGGAGCCGACCGGTGACGGTCTCCGTGTCGATGTTCATGCTGCCCTCCC
>CAXTNU010000056.1:0-15251 GCA_964245595.1 uncultured bacterium
GGCGCCACGTCGGCGACGGCGCGCTGGTAGGCGACCAGGCGCGCGAACGAGGCCGCGACCCGGCCCAGCTCGTCCTCGCCCGGGCGGGTGCGGACATCGTCCACGCGGCCCTCGGCCAGCGCCTCGGCGTCGCGCGCGAGCGCGTTCGCGTTGCGCGCCAGCGGGCGCAGGATCGCGCCGACCAGCAGCAGCACGACGCCGACCGCGACCAGCCCGGTGATCAGGATCGAGGCGAAGGCCTGCGCGACCGCTTCGTTCACCGCGTCGAGCGGGACGCCGTCGTAGAGGATTGCGATCGGCTGCCCCAAGTCGTTGTGCACGATCGCGTAGTGATTGATGTAGAGCTTGCCCAGGATCGGGCTGATGCCGTCGAACTCCTGGTCTTTGTCGAAGGCCGCGCGGGCCGGGCCGACCAGCTCGGTCCCGATGATGCGCTTGTCGTCCTCGAGCAAGGTCGTGGCGACCCGGACCGGCTTGCCGCCGACGATCTGGAAGACCGTCGCGTCCGCCCCGGTGACTTCTTTTACCCGGTCGACCAGCGAGGTGTCGCCGTTGGCGATGTTCGAGCCGAAGGCGAGCTTGCCGTCCGCGGTGACGTGCGCCTCGCCGTTCGCCGCGGCGAACCCGCGCAGGACCTCGGCCCCGGTCCGGACCCGCGCCTGCACCTCGGCCGAGACGGTCCGCGAGATGTCGCGGCGCACCACGTACAGCAGCACCGCCGCGAAGGCGATGAACACGGTCGCGGTGACGACGAGGATGCGGGCGACGCGCGAACGCCGCCACCAGGCTAAGGCGGACATGTCCGGTGTATCGGCCGGAACGCGACGCCGCTGAACGGGTAGGAGTTCCCCATGATCCCGTTCGGCTATCCCCCCATGGAGATGCGCCCGGTCGAGAGCGTCCCCGACGGGCCCGAGTGGCAGTACGAGCCCAAATGGGACGGCTTCCGCTGCCTGGCCTTTCGGAACGAAGCCGATCCGGAGGTGGTGCTCCAGTCCAAGGCGGGCCAGCCGCTGGGGCGCTACTTCCCCGAGATCGTCGCCGCCCTGGCCGGGCTGGAGGCTGAGGGGTTCGTGCTGGACGGCGAGCTGGTGGTGCCGCTGGCCGGGGCGCTCTCGTTCGACGCCCTCCAGCAGCGGGTCCACCCCGCCGCCTCGCGGGTGCGGATGCTTTCGGAGACGACGCCGGCCTGGTACCTCGTCTTCGACCTGCTCGCCGAGAACGGCACGGATCTGGTCGAGCTGCCGCTGGAGCAGCGCCGGGCGCGGCTCGAGCGCTTCGCCGAGGCGTTCGACGGCGTCACGCTGCGGCTCTCGCCCGCGACGCGCGCGCGGCACGTCGTGGACGGCTGGTTCGCCCGGGTCGGCGGCGCGCTCGACGGGGTGATCGCCAAGCGCGCCGACCTGCCCTACGCGAGCGGCAGCCGCGACGCCGCGGTCAAGGTGAAGCGTGCCCGCACCGCCGACTGCGTGGTGGGCGGCTTCCGCTACGCGAAGGACTCGACCGAGAAGGTCGGGAGCTTATTGCTCGGCCTCTACGACGCCGCCGGAAAGCTCGACTACATCGGCTTCTGCAGCGCGTTCTCCAAAGCGCAGAAGGAGGAGCTGCGCGAGATGCTGCGCCCACACGAAGGGGAGCCGGGTTTCACCGGCGGCGCGCCGGACGAAGCGCCCAGCCGCTGGGACCGCGCCGGCGAGCGCGACCGCAGCTACGTCAAGCTCGCGCACGACTTGGTGCTCGAAGTGTCGTTCGATCAAGTCACCGGCGGGCGCATCCGGCACGGCACCAAGCCCGTCCGCTGGCGCTCCGACAAAGCGCCGCGCCAGTGCACCGCCGAGCAGCTCGCCACGCCGGACCGCGCGATCGCGCTGCTGGAATGAAGGCGCGAACGCGCTGATCGACGAGCGCCGCGCGCGCGAATGTGCGCTCGGTCGCGCTTCGCGAACGGTGGGCCGCTGCAGTCCCAGCCCTTCGGTGCATCCTCCGGCAAGGTCGCATCCCACTCGGTCGAGGTGCAACGTATACCGTTCAGCTTACGCCGACGACGCGTCAGCCGACGTCGCAAGAGATGCGGCGCATCGCGGCATCGGGGCCGGCGTCAATACGGTCACCGCGGCGAATTCGAACGACTTGGGCATCACCACGGGTCCGGATGGTCGGCTCTGGTTCTGCGAGGACAGCAACGGCACGACCGGAAAGATCGGCGCGCTCTCGACTTCCGGCGTGCTGTCGGAGTACACCATCCCGGTGAAGGTGTACAATAACGTCACATACTCCTTCGACCCGATCGGCATCACGAGCGGGCCGGACGGAAACATCTGGTACACCTCGAAATCGACCTCGGGCACGAGCGGGTACCTGATCAATGCCAATACCGGCGGGGGTACGCGCTATCCAACAATCCCACCCCGCTGGCTACCGCGCGCGGCTTTCTCTGGTACCTTGCGTCCGGTACGGTGACCCAGATCGACACCAGCGGAGCCTGCCTCCCTTACAACCTGCCGGCCGGCAGCGCGACCGGGGCACGGCTCACCACCGGGCCCGACTCGAACCTGTGGCTCACCGGCGGCGGAGGAGCGCGTTACCTCCGGCCGGCAGCGTCCCCGGGGAAGTCCGGCAGCGCGTCGAGCGCACCGTTCCACCGCAGCTCGTCGACGTCGTCGAACAGCGGGATGTCGGTACGGAGCGTCGCCAGCACCCGAAACAACAGCGCGCTGTCACGTTCGCGGGCCAAGGTTTGCGCCAGCTTCGCGGCGCTCGCAACGTTGGCGTTCCACGCGCGCGGGTCGGTCGGGATGGCTTCGAGGCGGCCGTACTTCGCCAGGACGGCTGCCGCCGATTTCGCGCCCCAGCCGGGCAGGCCCGGAAACCCGTCGGCCGCATCGCCGACCAGCGCCAGATAATCCGGGATGCTGGCCGGCGGGACGCCGAACTTCGCCACCACGCCGGGCTCGTCGAACACGGTGCGCGTTCGCCGGTTGAGCTGCACCACGCGGGTGCCGCGCACGCACTGCGCGAGGTCTTTGTCCGGCGTGCAGATGACGACGCGCTCCACGCGCGGATCGGAAGCCGCCGCCGCCGCCGCGGACGCAAGCGCATCGTCGGCCTCGAACTCGACCATCGGCCACACGGCGATCCCCGCCGTGACCAGCGCCTCTTCGAGCAGCGGGAACTGCGCCAAAAGATCGGGCTCGACGCCCGCGCCCGTCTTGTATCCCGCCCACAAGTCGTTGCGGAACGACTCGATGACGTGATCGGTCGCCACCCCGACGTGCGTCGCCCCGCCTCGGAGCAGGGCCCGGATCGACGCGAGGACGCCGCGGACGGCGGCGATCTCGCGCCCGTCCGCGTCACGCGCCGACGGGAGCGCGTAGTAGTGACGAAACAGCTCGTACGTGCCGTCCACGACGTGAATGATCACGCTGCCGTATTCGACACGGGCCGGGGGCGGGCCGCCGAATCGTCGCCCGACGGCTCCTCGATTCCTAGGCTGCCCACTAAGCTGAGCAGAGGAGCAGGCTCGCGCCACCGAGTCGTTGTACGCGCCGGGCCGGCTGCGGTACGATGCGCGGGTGACCACCGCCACCTCGCTCGACCGGCCGGCCGATTTCTCGGGCCGGCGCTCGCGCTACCGCATCGCCCGGCATCCCGAGCACGCCCGGCTCTACCACGTCGCCGTGGACGCGGACGTGCTGCGCGCGTTCTTCGCGGCCTGGGCCCACGTCGACCACCAGAACCTCGAGTACGTGCCCTACATGCGCTTCATGCTGGCCAAGGGGCTCGACGAGCTGGCCGGGGACGGCTTCGGCGACATGCTGCGCGCGATCGTGCGCGACCGCGCGACGGGCGGGTTCACGGTCGGGGTCGAGGGCGTCACGGCCGATCCCGACGACTTCGTGAAGTTCGGCACGGCGGTCAGCGCCTCGCTCGGCCCGGCCAACTTCGACGCGATGTCGGGCACGTACTACGCCCGCTTCAGCGTGCGCCACACCGACGCCAGCGACTCGTACCTGCGCCAGGCGTACCGCCCGCTGACGCTGCACACCGACGGCACGTTCGTCGACGAGCCGACGGACTGGCTGCTGATGATGAAGTTCGCCGAGCAGCATGCGCGCGGCGGCGAGACGCGCGTGCTGCACCTCGACGACTGGGCCGAGCTGGCGCGCTTCGGCGAGCACCCCCTGGCGATGCGCGACTTGACCTACAAGGCGCCGGCGAGCAAGAACGTCTCCGTGCCGATGAAGCGCCGCACGTTCTTCGACGCGGACGGCAAACCCGGCATCCGCTTCATCGACCAGTTCGTCCACCCCGAGACGATCGAGGAGGCCGCCTACCTTCACGACATGCTCGCCTCAGCCGAGACCGACCCCGCGACCAAGGCGGTCCCGCTGCCGGCCGGCGACCTGATCGTCCTGGCGAACGCGTTCTGGCTGCACGGCCGGGCGGCGTTCGAGCCTCACCCCGAGCTGCACCGCGAGCTCATGCGCCAGCGCGGCCGGTTTTCGCCGCGCTGACCGCCCGCCCGGGCATGACGCCGCGCTAGGCGGCCGCTGGTCGAGCGATCAGGATCAGCTCCCCGGCCAGGTCGACCTCGATCTGGCAGTCCAGGCAGCGGACCCGGTAGCCGAGGCCGGCCTCGGCCGGGTTGCCGTGGGCGTCGTCGCAGTCGGGGCAGAGAAAGCGCGTGTCCATGCCGGCATGCTAGGCGAGCGGGGTGCCACCTGGGTGGCATCATATTTATCGTTCACAGCGAGGGACCGGCAGGTCCGTCGCCGATACATATGACCCAATGGCGGGGGAGCACCGGTTCGAGCGCGTCCTCGAGATCACGCGGGACATCCTGCGACTGCGCGATCTGGACCTCGCTTTGGAGTCGATCGCCCGCGGGGTGCGCGACCTGTTCGGTTTCCGCTACATCACGATCGTCCTGGCCGACGACGACGGGGAGATGACCCGCCGGGTCCTGCTGGGCTATCCGGACGACGTCACCGCCAGCCGCAAGAACGAGCGGGTCCGCCAGGACGACATCATCGCCGTCCTCGCCCCCCACTACGAGGTCTTCGAGAACGCCTACTACGTCCCGGCGGAGCGCGAGTTCCACTGGGACCGGGCGATCTTCAGCAGCGAGGCCGACCGCGACTCGCCCCGCGCCGCCCCCGACTCCTGGCACGAGCGCGACTCGCTCTGCCTGGTGCTGCGCGACTCCGAGGGCGAGATGATCGGCTACCTCAGCCCCGACGGCCCGGCCGACGGCCGCATCCCGACCCGCGAGACCCTGCGCGCGCTGCAGCTCTTCGTCAACCTGATGGGGCTGGCGCTGGCCAACACCCAGGCCCACCGGGCCGAGGTCGAGCGCAGCCGGCTGCTCGAGGCCAACCAGGCCCGGCTGCGCCACGAGGCCACCCACGATGCGCTGACCGGCCTGCCCAACCGGACCTTCTTCCAGGAGCGGCTGGCGGCGACGCTCGAACACGCCCGGGCCCGGCCCGACCGGACCTACGCGGTGCTGTTCGTCGACCTCGACGAGTTCAAGTCGATCAACGACTCGCTGGGCCACATGGCCGGCGACTCGCTCCTGATCGCGATCGCCGACCGGATGCGCGCCACGACCGCCCCCGAGGACTTCATCGCTCGCATCGGCGGCGACGAGTTCGCCCTGCTGCTGGCGCACCGCCACGACCTGGGCCAGATCGAGGACGCCGTCGAGGCGATCCAGGACGCCCTGGTGGCGCCGATGCTGATCGAGAGCCGGGCGGTGTACAACACGGCTTCGATCGGGATCGCGATCATCGACCTGCACGACGAGCGGATCGAGGAAGTGCTGCGCAACGCCGACACGGCGATGTACCACGCCAAGTCGCTCGGGCGCGGCCGGCACGCGTTCTTCGACCACCACATGCACTTCGAGGCGACCCGCCGGCTGGCGCTGACCAGCGATCTGCGCGCCGCGATCGAGGGCGAGCAGTTCACCGTCGACTACCAGCCGATCGTGCGCCTCTCCGACGGCCGGCTCCAGGGCTTCGAAGCGCTCGTGCGCTGGCGCAACCCGGCCACCGGCGAGGTGCTGCCGGGCGAGTTCATCCCGCTGGCCGAGGAGGTCGGGCTGGTCGTGCCGATCGGCCGGTTCGTGTTCGTCGACGCCTGCCGCCGGCTGGCCGAGTGGCGCCGCCGCGCGCCGCAGCTCGACCTGCGCATGCACGTCAACCTGTCGGTCCAGGAAGTGCTCGAGCCCGACCTCGACGCGTTCGTGGCGCGCAACCTGCGCCGCTTCGGCCTCTCGTCCGACGACATCGTCTTGGAAATCACCGAGAGCGCGGTGATCCGCTCGAACACCCTCTCGCTGGGCTCGCTGGCGCGCCTGCGCGCGACCGGCGTCCACTTGTGCATCGACGACTTCGGGACCGGCTACTCGTCGCTGCGCTACCTGCACCAGCTCCCGTTCGACGCGCTCAAGATCGACCGCTCGTTCGTCGAGAGCGCCGACGGCAGCCTGGGCAGCCCGCCCATCGTGCGGATGCTGATCCAGCTCGCGCGCTCGTACGACATCGACGTCGTCGCCGAAGGCGTCGAGACCACCCGCCAAGCCGAAGAGCTGATGGCACTGGACTGCGAGTACGCGCAAGGCTTCCACTTCCACCGCCCGATGTGCGCCGACGCCGTCGTGGCGCTGCTGGGTTCCTCGGTGGCGGCCCCGGCCTGAAGCTCGCGCCAGCGCGCCGCAGCTACAACGGCACGACCGCGTAGACGACGGTCAACGTCCCGAGCGTGAGACAAACGTACCCGAGCAGCTCCGCCGCCGAGCGCACGCGTCCCGGGCCGCGGCGAAGGCCGCCGAGCCGAGCGCGTTCCGCGAGCGAGAGCGAGGCGTGAAAGCGGTCCTCGGCCGCGCTGATGCGCGCGTCGAGCACGTTGAACGCCGCGACGATCTCGCGCGTGCGCCGCTCCTGAACGAGCGCGGCGCTGCCCGCGTGCCGGTCGGGATGGTGCTCGAGCAGCAGCCGGCGGTAGCACGCGCGCAGCCCACGCTCGTCGATGAACGGCGACACGCCAAGCACCTCGGCCGCCCGAATGACATCGAACGATTCCTCGGCATCACGCGAACGAAGGCTCTCCACGCTCACGCGCGCACGCATACCAACGAAAGCTGCCGCATGCAAAAGATGGTAGACGCACCCCCCGGCGGACCTCCAGCGCCCACAGGTGCCACTTCAGGGGGCAGAGGTCCCAAGCCCGCACGTTCATTACGCCAAACTAGGACGTAAGCCCTAACGACACTTCAAATCCCGAAGCATCTCAGCCAAAACGGCCCAGCTCCATCTTCACCTAGACCCGCAATATTCGCCCGGCAACGCTCGCCTCAAACCACGCCCATGTCGCGCGAGCGGCGCAGGGCCCCGGCGGGCCGTGTGAGCGAGCGGAGCGCAGGATGCGCGAGAGCGACGCGAACGAGAGCGGCCCCGGACACGATGTCCGGGGCCGCGTGCCCGCCGGGGCCCTGCGCCGCTCGCGCGACTACGACCGACCCGAGCTAGTGAACCAGGAACCCCACCAGCAGCAGCGCCACGATGTTGAGCACCTTGATCATCGGGTTGATCGCCGGCCCCGCCGTATCTTTGTACGGATCGCCGACGGTATCACCGGTGACCGCCGCCGCGTGCGCGAGGGAACCCTTGCCGCCATGATGCCCGTCCTCGATGTACTTCTTGGCGTTGTCCCACGCGCCGCCGCCCGAGGTCATCGAGATGGCGACGAAGATGCCGGTGACGATCGCGCCCACGAGGACGCCGCCCATCACCTGCGCGCCGGCGTTGCCGGGCAGCACGCCGACGAGCGAGAGGATCACGACCACGATCGGCACCCCGATCGGGATCAGCGCCGGCACGATCATCTCGCGCAGCGCGGCCTTGGTGACGATGTCGACGGTGGTCCCGTAGTTGGGCTTCTGCGTGCCGTCCATGATGCCGGGCATCTCGCGGAACTGGCGCCGCACTTCCTCGACGACCGCACCGGCGGCGCGGCCGACCGACTGCATCGAGAGCGAGGCGAACACGAACGGCAGCGCGCCGCCGACGATCAGCCCGCACAGCACCCAGGGGCTCTCCAGCCCGAAGGTGACCTTGTTGGTCGCGCACCCCAGCGCCGTGTTGGCCGCGCAGCGGTCGCTGAGCTCCTGCACGAACGAGGCGAACAGCACGACCGCGGCCAGACCGGCCGAGCCGATCGCGTAGCCCTTGGTGACGGCCTTGGTGGTGTTGCCGACCGCGTCGAGCGGGTCGGTCACGCCGCGCACGCTGGCCGGCATCTCCGACATCTCGGCGATGCCGCCGGCGTTGTCGGTGATCGGGCCGAACGAGTCGATCGCGACGATGATGCCGGCCATCGAGAGCATCGCCATGACCGCGATGCCGACCCCGTAGAGCCCGGCGAACGAGAACGAGACCAGGATGCCGACGACGATCACCAGCGCCGGCAGCGCGGTCGACTGCATCGAGATCGCCAGGCCCGCGATCATGTTGGTCGCGTGGCCGGTGGTCGAGGCCTGCGCGATCTGCTTGACCGGCCCGTACTGGGTGCCGGTGTAGTACTCGGTGATGTAGGTGATCAGCCCGGTGACGATCAGGCCGACCAGCGCGCAGATCCAGATCCCCAGCGGGCCGACGGTCTGGCCGCTGGGCAGCGTGATGCCGCCCGAGAACTGCGCCGCGGCGACGAAGTAGAACGCGATCGCCGAGAGCACGCTGGCGATGATGAGGCCCTTGTACATCGCGCCCATGATCTTGCCGGGCGAGGGCACCGCGTTCTTGGCCATCCGCACGAACAGCGTGCCGACGATCGAGGCGACGATGGAGAGCGCGCCGAGCACCAGCGGGAAGGTCACCGCGCCGGCGAGCTTGGTCCCGAAGATCAGGTGGCCCAGCAGCATCGCCGCGATCGTGGTGACCGCGTAGGTCTCGAACAGGTCGGCCGCCATGCCGGCGCAGTCGCCGACGTTGTCGCCCACGTTGTCGGCGATCACGGCCGGGTTGCGCGGGTCGTCCTCGGGGATGCCGGCCTCGACCTTGCCGACGAGGTCGGCGCCGACGTCGGCGGCCTTGGTGAAGATGCCGCCGCCCAGCCGGGCGAACACGGAAATGAGCGAGCAGCCGAAGGCCAGGCCCACCAGCGCCGCGAGGCTGTCGGACTCGGGCGAGGCGTTGCCGGCGTTGATGGCGCTGACGATCGCGTAGTAGCCGCTGACCGCGAACAGGCCCAGGCCGACGACGAGCAAGCCCGTCACGGCGCCGCCCTTGAACGCCAGGTCGAGCGCGGCGGCGACGCCGCCGCGGGCGGCCTCGGCCGTGCGGACGTTGGCGCGCACCGAGACGATCATGCCGATGAACCCGGCGGCGCCCGAGAGCACCGCGCCGATCACGAAGCCGAGCGCGGCTTCCCAGCCCAGCGGGGCCGGCAGAATCGCGATGACGATCGCGAGGACGACGGCGACGATCGCGACGGTCGTGTACTGGCGCTTGAGGAACGCCATCGCGCCTTCCTGGATCGCGGCCGCGATCGACTGCATCGTCGCGTTGCCGGCGGGTTGCTTGAGCACCCAGCTGGCGAGGTAGACGCCGTACAGGATGGCGATGAGTCCGGCAGCGAGCCCGAACTCGATTCCGGTCTGTTGAGTGAAGCCGATGGTCACGATGGTCCTTTACAGCACAAAGAAAGGCGCGACCGAGGTCGCGCGCTCTGGACCCTAAGGCGTTTAGCGCCGTCCGAGCAGCGTCCTGCGCGGCGCCGACGGGCATTGGGCCGTCCGGCGCGAAGCCGGAGCCCGGCATGGAGTCGACGGAGTTCTTGGTGGTGGGCTGCGGACCGGCCGGCGGCACGGCCGCCCGGGAGGCCGCTCGGCAAGGGGTCGCCACCGTCGTGCTCGAGCGCGACGCCGTGGTCGGCGCCAAGCGGGTCTGCGCGGCCGGCCTGCGGCCGGGCTTCTGCGAGGACTTCGACCTGCCGCGCTCGATCGTGCACCTGGACCCGGGCACGATCAGCCTCTCGACCGCCGCCCGCACCTACGCCTTCCCGGTCGGGCCGGCCCACACGACCACCCGCGAGGAACTCGACGGCACGATCGGCGCGCTGGCCGCGCGCGAGGGAGCCGAGATCCGCACCGCCGCGCTGTTCCGCTCGCTGCGGCGCGAGCGCGGCGGGATCGTGATCGAGTACGCCGACACCCGGGCCGGCGCGCGCAAGCAGATTCGGGCCCGCAGCGTGTTCCTGGCCCAGGGCTCGTCGGCCCGGCTGGACGAGGTCGACCCGCGCTTCGCCTACGCCGGCTGGAACGCCGGCCTGATCACCTGCTTCCAGTACCGGGTCTATCCCGAGCGGCCGGCCACGCCCGAAGCCTACGCCACGCTGGAGATGCACTACTACGTCAGCCCGCTCTCGGGCCGCAACGTGATCGCCTGGATGTTTCCCAAGCGCGACCACCTCTCGATCGGCCTGGGCATCCAGGCCAAGATCGGCGGCGCCGCGCTGCGGGCCGAGCTCGATTCCTTCCTGACCACGGTGGAGCGGCGGCTGTTCGCGGGCATCCCGTACCGGGTGCGCGACGAGGGGAACCTGCTCTACGGCGGCCTGCCGCGGCCGGGCATCGGGGCCGAGGGCGTGATGGTCGGCGGGACGGCCGCCGGGCTGGTCGACGCGACCACCGGCGAGGGCATCCACGAGGCCGCCAGCACGGGCCGGCTGGCCGCTCAGGCGGCGGCGGGCGTGCGGGCCGGTCGGCTGCGCGACGCGGCGCCGGGCTACCAGCGGGCGGTGCAGCGCACGTTCTACAGCCGCCTGCGCCGCCGCCAGCGCCTGATGAGCGCGCTGGAGCGCAAGCCCGCCCGCTTCGACGTGCTGTTCCGGCAGCTGGAGGAGACGCCGCGCTTCGCCGATCTCTTGCAGCGGGACCGCGAAGCGTTCAGCCCGCTCGAGTGGGCGTACCTGTACGCGCAGGCGGCGAAGTTCTCGCTGGCCGCGCTGCGCGTGAAATAGGACATGCTGCGATTTTTCGTCGACCGCATCGTGCGGCTGCTCGTCGTGCTCCTGGGCATCACCGTGGCGAGCTTCCTGTTCATCCACGCCATCCCGGGCGACCCGATCGCGCTGCGGCTGGGCGAGCACGCCACCCCCGAAGCGGCGGCTCAGTTGCGCCAGCAGCTCGGGCTGGACAAGCCGTGGTGGATCCAGCTCGGGGTCTACCTGCTCGCGGTGCTGCACGGCGACCTGGGCCGCTCGGTGTTCGACTCGCAGCCGGTGCTGGCCACGCTCTTGCAGTATTTTCCGGCGACCCTGGAGCTGACGCTGGGCGCGATGCTGGTCGCGGTCGTGGTCGGCATCCCGGCCGGCGTGATCGCCGCGGTGCGCCACCGCCGCGCGGTCGACGCGCTGACCATGAGCGCGGTGCTGCTGGGCGTCTCGACGCCGGTCTTCTGGCTGGGCTGGCTGCTGGTCTACCTGCTCGCGGTGCTGCCCTCGCACGCCGGGCTCGACCTGTTCCCGATCTCGGGGCGCATCTCGCTGACCTACTTCATCCCGGCCCGCACGCACTTGCTGGTGCTCGACACGCTGCTGGCCGGCAACGGCCGGGCCACGCTCGACGCGCTCTGGCACCTGGTGCTGCCCTCGCTCACCCTGGGCACGATTCCGCTCGCGATCGTCGCGAAGATCACCCGCAGCGGGATGCTCGACGTGCTGCAGTCGGACTACATCCGCACCGCCCGGGCGAAGGGCCTGAACGAGCGCAGCGTGGTCATCCGCCACGCCCTGCGCAACGCGCTGATCCCGATCATCACCGTGCTCGGCCTGCAGACCGGCCTGCTGCTGGGCGGGGCGGTGCTGACCGAGTCGATCTTCGCCTGGCCCGGCGTCGGGCGGCTGGCCTTCGAGGCGATCTCCAACCGCGACATGCCGCTCATCAACGGCTGCGTGCTGCTCTTCGCGGTGGTCTTCGTGGTGGTCAACACGGTAGTCGACTTGCTCTATGCGGCCGCGAACCCGCGCATCCGATACAGCTAGAGTGACCCTGGCTCCGCGCTGTGCTTGACATCTCCGACGCGGAGTTCGCGGCGCTGCGCGATGCGATCCGCGCGCGGTTCGGCATCTACTACGACGACCAGAAGCGGTTTCTGCTGCTGAGCCGCTTGCAGACGCGCCTGGCCAAGCGCGGCTTCGAGACCTACCGCGCCTACGTCGCCTACCTGCGCAGCGATCCGCGCCGCGAGGAGGAGTGGACCGACCTGGCCTCCGTGCTCTCGAACAACGAGACGTACTTCTTTCGCGAGCGCGCGCAGCTCAAGACGCTGGCCGCCGGCGTGCTCGACGAGTTCCTGGCCCGCTCGCCGCGGGTGCGCCTGTGGTCGGCCGCCTGCTCGTCGGGCGAGGAGCCGTACTCGCTGGCCATGACGCTGCTCGGCACCGGCAGGCTGGCCGAGGCGCAGCTCTCGATCCGCGCCACCGACATCTCGGCCCGCGTGCTGGAGCTGGCCGGGCGCGGCTACTACCGCGCGCTCTCGTTCCGCGCGACGGAGCCGGCGATGATCCAGAAGTGGTTCGCGCCGCAGGGCGACGGCTTTCTCATCGCCGAGCGCATCAAGCGCCTCGTGCAGTTCGGCCACCTCAACCTGCTCGACCCGCTGCGGGTCGCGGCGGAGGGGCCGTTCGATGCGATCTTCTGCCGCAACGTGCTGATCTATTTCGACAAGCCGACCCAGAAGCGGGTCGTGGAGTCGTTCGCGAAAGCGCTCCGCCCGGGAGGCTACCTGTTCTTGGGTCACGCCGAATCGCTCTTCCACCTGACCGACCTCTACGAGCCGATCGTCGGCCCCGACGCGATCGTCTACCGCCTGCGCGCCCCGGTGCCCGCGTGAACGCCCGCACGATCACGGTCGTCGTCACCGACGACTCGGCCTTCATGCGGCGCGCGATCCAGAAGATGCTCGAGAAGGAGGCCGACATCCGGGTGGTCGGCACCGCGGCCAGCGGCGAGGAGGGCATCGCGCTGGTCGAGCGGCTGCGGCCCGACGTCGTCACGATGGACGTCGAGATGCCGGGCATCGGCGGGCTCGAAGCGGCGCGCGCGATCGTCGAGCGGCGCGGACCGCCGATCATCATGGTTTCCGCGGTCACCCGCGAGGGCGCCGAGACGACCCTGCGCGCGCTCGAGGCCGGCGCGGTCGACTTCATCCCCAAGCCCGACTCGGCCCTGATCGACATCGTCAACGTCCAGCGCGAGCTGGTCGAGAAGGTCAAGCACTTCGGCGCGCGCGGGGCCTACCTGCGGGCCATGCGCGACAGCGCGCGCGTCCCGCGGGCCGAGGCCGCCGAGGCGCTCAAGCCGCGCGTCTCGCCTCCGCCGGCCGTCCCGCCGGTTCGGCCGGCGGCGCGCGCGCGGACGTCGAACTTCACCTGCGTGGCGATCGGGACGTCGACCGGCGGGCCGGTCGCGCTCTCGCAGATCCTGCCCAAGCTCCCGGCCGGGTTCCCGCTTCCGATCGTGGTCGTCCAGCACATGCCGCCCGGCTTCACCCGGCCGCTGGCCGAGCGGCTCGACGCGGCCAGCCGGATCACGGTGGTCGAGGGCAGCGACGGCCTGGCCCTGCGGCCCGGCACGGCGGTGATCGCTCCGGCGGGCAAACAGCTCCGGCTGCGCCGCTCGCTAGGCTCGGTGCTCGTCACGCTGAGCGACGACGAGTCGCGCTCGCTGCACGTGCCCAGCGTGGACGTCATGGCCGGCGCGGTCGGTGAGGTCTACGGGAGCGGCGCGCTGGCGGTCATCCTGACCGGAATGGGCCACGACGGGGTCGCCGGGCTGCGGGTGATCAAGGAGCGGGGCGGCTTCGTGCTCGGCCAGGACGAGCAGAGCTCGGTCGTCTACGGCATGCCGCGGGCGGCCGCGGTGGCCGGTCTGGTCGACCGGGTGGTGGCGCTCGACGCCGTCCCGCGGGCCCTGTGCGAGCTGACCGGGACGGCCTACGCTCCGATTTGACCGAGTTCAGCCGATCCTTTAACCGAGCGCGGACAGAAACCGGCCCGGAACAGAGGGAGCCTTGCCCGCTCGACGTGAACGGGACATCAATGACGGGGGACGGGTCGCCTCGGTATGGGAGCAGGCCGTGAAAGCAGTTCGCGAGACTCCTCGGTATGTCATCGGCGGGTTGGAGCTCAGTCGCGAAGAGATCGTTCATAAATACCTCCACCTGGTGAAGTACGTCGCCGGGCGGATTTCGATCAACCTGCCTCCCAACGTCGAGATCAACGACTTGATCAACGACGGGATCCTGGGGCTGATCGACGCGATCGAGAAGTACGACGACGCGCGCGGGGTCAAGTTCGAGACCTACGCGATCACCCGCATCAACGGGGCGATCCTCGACGCGCTGCGCGCGCTCGACTGGGTGCCGCGGGCGGTGCGCCAGCGGGCGCGCGAGCTGGAGCGGACCTACCAGGACCTCGAGATCGAGTACGGCCGAGCCGCGACCGAGGACGAGGTCGCCGCGAAGATGGGCCTGAGCCGTAAAGAGCTCGACGTCCTGATGCAGAAGATTCGCGGCACCGCGGTGCTCTCGCTCGAGGAGTTCCTGCCCAACGAGCGCGGCTACGAGATCCCGCTGCTCGACACGCTGCGCGACGACGGCACCGAGGTCACCAACGCCGTCGAGGCGCGCGAGATCAAGGCCGCTCTGGTGCGCGCCGTCGACTCGCTGCCGCCCCAAGAGCGGACCGTCATCTCGCTGTACTACTTCGAGGGCCTGACGCTCAAGGAGATCAAGGCCACCCTCAACGTCTCGGAGTCGCGCGTCTCGCAGATCCACGCCCAGGCCGTGATCCACTTGCGCACCAAGCTCAAGGCGCTGCGCGGCGACCTCGGCTACCGTGAGGGCGACCCGACCGTCAAGCAGAAGTACACCCGCCGCAACCCCACCCCGACCACGGCGGCCGGAGACGTCGGCGCGGTCGGGTAGTCCAAGGAAGGACGAACGACGTGGCGATCCGCCCCAGCGACATCCAGGGCTCGATCTGGCAGGCCTCGCACAACGCGCCGCTGGCCCAGCGCGCGCAAGAAGCCCCGCGCGCCGCGCAGGCGGTGGCGCAGGCCGCGTTCGCGAGCCAGGCCGAGCAGCGCAGCGAGACCGTCGCCCAGACGCACAAGGGCGAGGGCAACCGGGGCGGGCCCGACGCCGACGGCCGCAGGCCGCGCATCCTGGTCGCGAAGATGGGCCAGG
>CAXTNU010000057.1:0-3337 GCA_964245595.1 uncultured bacterium
CAGCCCGCGCCCGTCGCGCTCGACCACCGGCGTGCCGACGGTGCGCTGCAGCGCGCCGAGCGCGGACGAGACCGCGGGCTGCGAGACGACGAGCCGCTCCGCGGCTTCCCGTACCGATCCGGTCCGGGCAATCTCGAGGAACGTGCGGAGCTGGTGGAGCGAGAGCATAAGCGAATGGTTATGAGTATGCGCGAAAGTTGTATTGGACGTCAATGTTCCGCCATGTCATGATCGGCCCATGCCGACGATCGTCCCGCCTCCCGAGGAACAGGCCCCCGACCGCACGTCACGCCTCACCGCCGGGGTGAGCGAGTATCGCGCGATGGGCTACTGGCAGCCGGATTACGTCCCCAAGGACACCGATGTGCTGTGCGCCTTCCGGATCACGCCCCAGCCCGGCGTCGACCCGGTCGAGGCCGCCGCGGCGGTTGCCGGCGAGTCGTCGACCGCCACCTGGACGGTGGTCTGGACCGACCGCCTGACCGACTACAAGCGCTACCAGGCCAAGGCGTACCGGGTCGAACCGGTGCCCGGCCGCGAGGGCGAATACATCGCCTACATCGCCTACGACCTCGACCTGTTCGAGGAGGGCTCGATCGCCAACCTCACCTCGTCGATCATCGGCAACGTGTTCGGCTTCAAGGCGCTCAAGGCGCTGCGGCTCGAGGACATGCGCATCCCGGCGATCTACACCAAGACCTTCCAGGGCCCGGCACACGGCATCGTCAACGAGCGCGAGCTGCTGGGCAAGTTCGGCCGCCCGCTCCTGGGCGCGACGACCAAACCCAAGCTCGGTTTGTCGGCGCGCAACTACGGCCGCGTCGTCTACGAGGCGCTGCGCGGCGGGCTCGATTTCACCAAGGACGACGAGAACATCAACTCGCAGCCGTTCATGCGCTGGCGCGAGCGTTTCCTGTACTGCATGGAGGGCGTCGAGAAGGCCCAGGCGGCGACCGGCGAGGTGAAGGGTCACTACATGAACGTGACCGCCGCCGACATGGAGGAGATGTACGAGCGCGCGGACTTCGCCAAGGAAGTCGGCTCGAACATCATCATGATCGACCTGACGATCGGCTACACCGCGATGCAGTCGATGGCCAAATGGGCGCGCCGCAACGGTGTGATCCTGCACCTCCACCGCGCTGGCCACGGCACGTACACGCGCCAGAAGACGCACGGCGTCAGCTTCCGCGTGATCGCCAAGTGGTGCCGGATGATCGGCGTCGACCACATCCACGCTGGCACCGTGGTTGGCAAGCTCGAGGGCGACCCGAACACGACCAAGGGCTTCTACAAGACGCTGCGCGACGACAAGGTCGCCGCCGACCCGGCGCTGGGACTGTACTTCGACCAGGACTGGGCCTCGCTGCCGGGCGTGATGCCGGTCGCCTCGGGCGGCATCCACGCGGGGCAGATGCACCAGTTGCTGGACCTGCTCGGCGAGGATACGGTGCTGCAGTTCGGCGGCGGGACGATCGGCCACCCCGACGGCATCGCCGCCGGCGCGACGGCCAACCGCGTCGCGCTCGAGTCGATGGTGCTGGCGCGCAACGAGGGCCGCGACTTCGTCCGCGAGGGCGAGCAGATCCTCAAGGACGCCGCCAAGACGTGCCCACCGCTGGCCCGCGCGCTCGATATCTGGAAAGACATCACGTTCGAGTACACCTCGACCGACACGCCAGACGTCGTCGCCACCCCGACCCGGAGCTGAGGAACGATCCCGTGCGCATCACCCAAGGCACCTTCTCCTTTCTCCCCGACCTGACCGACGAGCAGATCGCGGCTCAAGTCCAGTACGCGCTCGACCAGAACTGGGCGGTCCAGATCGAGCACACCGACGACCCGCACCCGCGCAACGTGTACTGGGAGCTGCACGGCCTGCCGATGTTCGACGTGAAGGACAGCGCGGTCGCCATGCGTGCGCTGGCCGCCGCGCGCGAAGCGTACGCCGGCGAGTACATCCGGCTCTCGGCCTACGACGCGCGCTACGGGCGCCAGACGACCGCGCTGTCGTTCATCGTCCAGCGGCCGGCCAGCGAGCCGGGCTTCCGGCTCGACCGCCAGGCCGGCCCGGGCCGCACCCAGCGCTACAGCCTGTACCCCTACGCGACCGACCGGCCGAGCGGTGAGCGCTACCACTGACCCGACCGCGGCCGGCGGCGAGCTCGACCTCGACGCGGCGTTCGAGCAGTCCGAGGTCGGACCGGTGCTGGCCCAGCTCGACGCCGAGCTGATCGGCCTGGCGCCGGTCAAGACGCGGGTGCGCGAGCTGGCCGCGCTGCTGCTGGTCGACCGGCTGCGCGCCCAGGTCGGCCTGGCGACCGAAGCGCCGACCCTGCACATGTCGTTCACCGGCAACCCCGGCACCGGCAAGACCACCGTCGCGCTGCGGATGGGCGCGATCCTCAAGAAGCTCGGCTACCTGCGCCGCGGCCACCTCGTCGCGGTGACCCGCGACGACCTGGTCGGCGAGTACGTCGGCCACACCGCGCCCAAGACCAAGGAGGCGCTCCAGAAGGCCGAGGGCGGGGTGCTGTTCATCGACGAGGCGTACAGCCTGCACAAGCCCGAGAACGAGCGCGACTACGGCAGCGAGGCGATCGAGGTGCTGCTGCAGACGATGGAGGAGCGCAGCGGCGACTTGGTCGTCGTCTTCGCCGGGTACCGCGACCGGATGGAGCGCTTCTTTTCCTCCAACCCCGGGCTGCGCTCGCGGGTGGGCCTGCACGTCGATTTCCCCGACTTCGCGCCCGAGGAGCTGCTCGCGATCGCCGACCTGATGCTCGACCGGCGCGGCTACCATTTCGACGACGACGCCCGCGGCGCGTTCGCGGAGTATCTCGCGCTGCGCAAGGCGCAGCCGGAGTTCGCCAACGCGCGCAGCGTGCGCAACGCGCTCGACCGGGCTCGGCTGCGCCAGGCGAGCCGGCTGGTCGCGCGGGGCGGCCGGGTGACGCGGGACGAACTGGCGACGATCTCCTCCCCGGACGTGCGCGCCAGCCGGGTCTTCGCCGCTACCTGACCCGAACGGGCGCGGGCGCGGTCAGACCGGCGCCTCCGCGCCGCCCAGGACGGCGCCGCCCAGCGACCCGTCCACCAGCGCCAGGTAAGCCGCGCTGACGTCGCGCTCGCCGTAGCCCATCTCGAGCGCGCGCTGCCATTCCCGGGCGACGGCCTCGGTGACGGGCAGCCGGCGCTGCTCGCGCAGCGCCGCGCGCAGGGCGAGCTGCACGTCGTTGGCCGCGACGGCGAGCGCGAACTCCGGCTCGAACGACCACTGCGCCATCTTCTCGAGCTTGGCGATCGCCAGCGGCGCGCCCAGCGGCCCGTCCTGGAG
>CAXTNU010000057.1:3347-15183 GCA_964245595.1 uncultured bacterium
ACCGAGGCCGGGTCGTAGGCCACAGGCTCGGGCCTCGGCGACAGCTCGAAGTAGACGGGGCGGTCGGCGGAGCGGGCCGGGTGGCAGAACAGGAACGTCCGCCCTCGGTCGGCGTCCTGGAGGATCGCCTCGACCTCGGGCAGCGGCACCTCGAGCGTCTCGGCCAGCGCGGCCGCCTCGGCCATGCCCGCGACGAGCATCGAGAGCCAGGTGTTCAGAACGAGCTTGACCCGCGAACCCATGCCGGCCCGCTCCCAGCGCAGCGTCTTGCGCCCCAGCGCGGTGAAGACCGGGGCCAGCGCGTCGAGCGCCGCGGGCGGCCCCGAAGCCAGGATCAGCAGCGTGCCCTCCGCGGCGTTGCGTACGGTGCCCGAGACGGGCGCGTCGACGTACTCCAGGTCGCCGCGGTGCTCGCGCATCAGCGCGAGCGCGCGCTCCGTGCCCAGCCCCAGCGTGCTCATCTGCAGCCAGATCGCGCGGTGGCGCATCTCGGGCAGCGCGCGCGACATGGTGGCCTCGATCGCATCGAGGTTGGGCACCATCGTGATCACGACGTCCGCGTGGCGCACCGCGAAGCGCGGCTCGTGCTCGACCCGCGCCCCGTCGGCCGCCAGCGGGCGCGCGGCGGCCGGGTCGGGATCCCAGACGCGCACGAACATCCCGGCCTCGAGCAGCCGGCGCGCGAACGCCGAGCCCATCTTGCCCACCCCCAGAATCGCGACCATCGGCGGCCGCGCCGCCGCGCCGGTATCGGTCATGCTGCCCTCGCCGTCCCCGCGCGCCACCCGGCGCCAGTGTCAGGGCAGCCTACAGCAGGAAAAGAGGTGCGACAATAGTCGCAGCGCAGGAGGTCGGAATTCGAGCGCGAGCGGCGCCCACCCGGGCACCGGCTAGGGCGGCGGGATCGCCAGCCCGGCGAAGAACGCCCGCGCCGGCGCGCTGAAGCCGGGCAGCACGGGATGGACGAGGACGTCCTCTCCGCGCAAGACGACGGGCGCGCCGCCGTCGTGCAGGGCGACGCTCCAGTCGCGCGGTTCGAGCACGGCGACCAGCGGCGTGCCGCAGCGCAGCAGCATCCCGATCTTCGCCGCCACCAGCCGCGGCCGGCTCTTCTTCGAGAGCACCTCGAAGGCCGCGTCGGGCGGGATCGCCGGCGCGTCGGCATCGTCGTACGCATCGGCCGCCAGGCGCGCGAACGACAGGTACGACACGTCGGGCACGAGCGGGCGGCGGCCCTCGCCCGGCGGGGCGAGCCGAAAGCGCCACTCCGCCGCCAGCCGGCCGCGGCTCTCCGCCCAGGGCGCGAGCAGCTCCACGACCCGGGCCTGCACCGCGCCATGGGCATAGAATGGGCTCATCTTGCGGACCGGGCGGCCGGCGAGCCACTCGGTCTCGGGTTTGGTCTCGGGCAGGACGATCTCGCCGCCCACGGCTGTGTCCATCTCGCGCCAGGCTATCACGCGTTTTGCGCGCGTGACAAGTGGCGGGACTGAGCACATGGTTTGGAGGCCTTCATCATCGTAAACGGCATGACCAAACAACTTCTCGTAAATGGTTGGCTAGGTCAATACTGGACAGACAAGTGCGGTGGCAGGGTCTTTGGGAGCAGAGCATCTCGGCTTCGCTGCAGGTATATTGTTCGGCGCTGCTCCGACCGCGGTGGATATCTACGTTGTTGATCGCTTCTTGCGCGACAAAAACCCGCGTCGTTTTGCCACTGATGCTGTGGCAAAGGTCCGACATCGAAAACCCAATAGTAAAATGGCTCCGTCTATGGAGTTCGATGTTGTACCGAGCGATGTTCCAATGACAAGATTCCAGACCATTCGCCCAGTGTAGGGCAATTAATCCTGCTTTGTCATTTTTAGAACAGCGCCAGCTGCTCGTTCGCCTCTAGATACGTCGCGTCGATGCCCATGCGCTTGAGGCGCCAGACGAAGTCTTTCCACCCGTGGTTGAGCAGCACTTTCTTGGGCTGCGCGAGCTCGATGTAGCGCAGCAGCGCGGCGTAGTCGGCGTGGTCGCTGAGCGGAATGCAGGCGTCGACGCCGTAGCGGAACGCCGCGCCCTTGCCCAGCGCCCAGCCGGTCAGCATGGCGCTGCGCATCGGCTTGCCCTGCAGCGCCTTGGGCAGCGCTTTACCGGAGGGCGGCCAGATCAGCGCGCGCGTCGGCTCGTACGTCTCGGCGTCGTAGCGCTCGTAGGGCGGCATGCGCACGCCGGCGGCTTCGTAGACGCGCGCCATCTCGTAGACCGCGCCGTGCGCGGCCAGCGGGATGCCGGCCTTGCCCAGGATCGCCATCGCCTCTTGCGCCTTGCCCAGCGAGTAGGCGTAGAAGACCGGCGCGCAGCCGTCCTCGAGCGCCTTGGTCGCGAACGAGACCAGCGTGTCCTCGACCTCGTCGCGCGAGGGGAAGACGTACTGCGGGCGGCCGTACGTGCACTCCATCAGCAGCGTGTCGCACGGCTTGACCTCGGGCGGCTCGCACGTGTACGAGCGGGCCAGCTTGAAGTCGCCGGTGTAGACGAAGCGCCCGCGCTCGCCCGCGATCATGAGCTGAGCGCTGCCCAGCACGTGCCCGGCCGGGAAGAGGGTCAGCTCGTGCTCGCCGTCGCTCCAGGGCTCGTTGAAGGCGTGCAGCTCGAAATCGCACGCCGGGAGCGGCTTGACCGCCGGCAGCAGCGAGGGCTGCTTGCCGCGCGCCGCGCGCCGGCCGAAACGCGACTTGCACACCGCGGCGTTGGCCGGGGTGGTGACGATCGTCTCGTGCTCGCGGGCATGGTCGGAGTGACCGTGCGAGACGTAGCAGCGCGCGCGCGGGCGCATGGAGTCGATCCAGAGGTCGAGATCGGCCACGTAGAGCGACCGTTGCGAAAGCGAGAACACGGGAGCGAACGGGTGTTCGCGGCCGGACCGAAACGCACCCTTTACCGGGTTGCCAGGTTTAACCGAAGCAACGAACCCCGTGATGCAAGGAGCAGGCTAGCAAGCGTGCGCGTTTACGACAACATCGCCGATACGTTCGGCAACACCCCGCTCGTCCGGCTGTCGCGCCTGACCAAGGGCCTGGGCGCCGAAGTCCTGGTCAAGCTCGAGTCCAAGAACCCGGCCGGCTCGGTCAAGGACCGCATCGGCGTGGCGATGATCGAGGCCGCCGAGCGCGACGGCAAGCTGCGGCCCGACACCGTGATCGTCGAGCCGACCAGCGGCAACACCGGCATCGCGCTGGCCTTCGTCTGCGCGGCCAAGGGCTACCCGCTGATCCTGACCATGCCCGAGACGATGACCGTCGAGCGCCGCAACCTGCTCAAGGCCTACGGCGCGCAGCTCGTGCTGACCCCGGGCGCTGAGGGCATGAAGGGCGCGATCGCCAAAGCCAAGGAGATCGTCGCCTCCAACCCCGGCAAGTACTACTCGCCCGGCCAGTTCGACAACCCGGCCAACGTCGAGGTCCACTACCGCACCACGGGCGAGGAGATCTGGCGCGACACCGACGGCAAGGTCGACATCCTGGTCGCCGGGGTCGGCACCGGCGGCACGATCACCGGCGCGGGCCACCTGCTCAAGGAGCGCAAGCCCGGCGTCGTGTGCATCACGGTCGAGCCCGACACGTCCACGGTGCTGTCGGGCGGCTCGCCCGGCCCGCACAAGCTGCAGGGCTTCGCGCCCGGCTTCGTCCCGTCGATCCTCGACACCAAGGTCTACAGCGAAGTCATCAAGGCGACGTTCGAGGACTCGATCGCGACCTCGCGCAAGCTCGCCCGCGACGAAGGCATCCTGGTGGGCATCTCCGCCGGCTCGAACGTCTGGGCCGCGCTGCAAGTCGCCGCGCGCCCGGAGAACGAGGGCAAGCTGATCGTCACGATCGGCTGCGACACCGGCGAGCGCTACTTGTCCAGCCCGCTGTTCGCCGAGCAGGAAGCCAACGTCTACGAGCCCGCCCTGGCTTAGCGCGAACGAGTCATGCGCACGATGCGGACCGGCGGGGTGATGGCCTCGCCGTCCGCGTGCGCGCGGTGGACCTTGAGCACCACGTCGTAACCTTTCACGACGTGGCCGAAGGCGGCGTACCCCGCGCCGTCGCGGAACTTCTGCGCGTCGAGCACGGTGTCGTCGCCGACGTCGATGAAGAACTCGCTGCTGGCCGAGTTGGGATCGCTGGTGCGCGCCATCGCGATCGTGCCCTGCGTGTTGTGCAGCCCGGTCTTGGTGGTCGGCTCGATCGGAATCGGGGTCAGGCCGGCGGCCTTGTCCCCCAGGCCGCCCTGGATGACCTCGATGAAGCGCGGGCGCGGCGGCGCGGCGACGACGGTGCGGTAGAACGTCGCGCCGTCGTAGGCGTGCGTGTCGACCAGGTGCAGGAAGTTCTTCGCGGTGACGGGCGCGCGGGCCACGTCGAGCGCGACGACGATGGTGCCGGCCGAGGTCTGGATCGTCACGTTCACCGGGGCCGGGCCGCGCGGCGCGGCGGCGAGGAGCGCCGCGCACGCGAGCGCCGCGCCGATTCGTACGAGCTGCATGCGGCCACATAAACCGGCCGAGCGCGGCGTTCCTGGTTCGGCCGCTCGCGGACCGCGAGGCCGCGCTCGTACGAACGGGGTACTGTGGTTGCGATGACACCGATCATGGTCGCCGTCGGCGGCGACTCCGGGACCGGCAAGGCGGCGTTGTGCGCCGGCCTGCGCGAGGTTTTCGGCGAACTGCACTGCAGCGAGCTCCACCTCGACGGCTACTTCGCCCTCGACCGCGCGCAACGCAACGCGGTGGGCCTGACGCCGCTCGACCCGCGCACGCACGAGTTCGCGGCGATGGGCGAGGACCTCTGGCTGCTCGCCCACGGCAGCGCGGTGACGGCACCGCTCTACGACCACGCATCCGGCACCGTGGCGGGTCAGCGGGCCGTGGAACCGCGCGGCATCGTCCTCGTGCAGGGCCGGTTTCCGCTTCACACGCACGCCTTGCGTGCGCTGTTCGACGTCAGCGTCTGGCTCGAGCGCGAGCCGAACCTCGTTCTGGACTGGACGATCCATCGGGCCGTCGGCGGGGTGGACGTCGAGCGGCGGCGGGCCGACTACGCCGCCTATCTGGCGCCGCAGGCCGAGCACGCGCAGGTCGGCGTGCGCTTCACCAGCGGCGGCATGACGCTGACGCAGCGCGGCCGGCCCCCGCTCGAGATCGACGCCGCGGCGGCCGCCGCGGATGCCCAGGCGCTCAAAACCGACGGCTGGAGCGTGCCCAATCCGGCCCGGCTGGGCGCGTATGCCGGCCCGAACGGGGAGGCGACGTCGCCGACGCTGGCGCTGGCGCAATTGGTGGTCGCGCGGCTCGTCGACGCGGCCGCCCGGCAGCGGGCGAGCGCCGACGCCCTCTGAGCGGCCGCATCGAAGCCCGGCTCTGCGAGGCCTCGCCCGGGCCGACAGGGTATTCTGGACTCCGATGACACGCCCAATCATGGTCGCCGTCGGCGGCGACTCCGGCACCGGAAAGGCGGCGCTGTGCGCCGGCCTGCGCGAAGTCTTCGGTGAAGAGCGCTGCAGCGAGCTGCACCTGGACGGCTATTTCGCCCTCAACCGCGCGCAGCGCAACGCGGTCGGCTTGACCCCGCTCGACCCGCGCACGCACGACTTCGCGGCGATCGACGAGGGCCTGTGGCGGCTCGCCCACGGCGAAACCGTGACCGCGCCGGTCTACGACCACGCCATGGGCGCGGTGTCCGGCAGCCGGACGGTGAAGCCGCGCGAGATCGTGCTCGTGCAGGGCCGCTTCCCGCTCTACACCCACGTCCTGCGCGACCTGTTCGACGTGGGGGTCTGGCTCGAGCGCGAGCCCGGCTTGACCCTCGCCTGGACGATCCACCGCGAGGTGGGCGGCACCGCCGGCGAGCGGCGTCGCGCGGACTACGCGACCTATCTGGCCCCGCAGGCCGCGTACGCCGAGGTCGGCGTGCGCTTCACCCGCGGCGGCATGACGCTCTCGGAACGCGGCCGGCCGCCGCTCGAGATCGCCGTCCCCGGAGACGCCGAGCGGGCCCGGGCGCAGGAAGGCGAGCACTCGAGCGGGCCGCACCCCGAACGGCTGGGCGCGTACGCGGGCCCGGACGGCGCGCAGACGTCGCCCACCCTGGCGCTGGCCCAACTGGTCGTCGCCCGGCACGTCGACGAGGTCGCGCGCCGCGTCTCGGGGGCCGTGGCGACCTGAGCTCCGGGGCGGACCGCAACGTCCGCCCCCGCCGCCGGGTCATGAGGACCTCATGCTGGGCGAATTCCACCCGCTCGTCTCGACCTGGTTCGGCGCCCGTTACGGCGAGCCGACCGAACCGCAGGTCCAAGGCTGGCCGCTGATCCGGGCCGGCCGCGACGTGCTGATTTCCGCTCCGACCGGTTCCGGCAAGACGCTGGCGGCCTTTTCGATCTGTCTCGACGGCCTGGTCCGGCGGGCCGCCGCGGGGCCGCTGCCAGACCGGACGCTGGTGGTCTACGTGTCGCCGCTCAAGGCGCTCACCAACGACATCCGCAAGAACCTCGAGACGCCGCTGGGCGAGCTGTTGGCGGCGGCCGCGGCGAACGGGACGGCGCTGGCCCCGATCCGCACCGCCACCCGCACCGGCGACACCCCGCAGGCCGAGCGCGCGCGCATGCTGCGCAAGCCGCCCCACGTGCTGGTCACCACGCCCGAGTCGTTGTTCATCCTGCTCACCGCCGAGAAGTCGCGCCGGCTGTTCGAGCACGTCGAGACGGTCATCGTCGACGAGATCCACGCCATGGCGGCCGACAAGCGCGGCTCGCACCTCGCGCTCACGCTCGCGCGCCTGGACGAGCTGGTGCGGCGCGAAGGCGGCCCCAAGCCGCAGCGCATCGGCCTGTCGGCGACGGTCCGCCCGCTGGAGCAGGTCGCGCATTTCCTCAGCCCCACGGCGACGGTGGTCGACGTCGGCCACCGGCGCGCGATGGATCTGCACGTCGAGGTGCCGGGCGACGAGCTGGGCCCGGTGGCGAGCAACGAGATGTGGGGCGAGATCTACGACCGCGTCGCCGAGCACGTCCGCGCGCACCGCACGACGCTGATCTTCGTCAGCACGCGCCGGATGAGCGAGCGGGTCGCGTTCGCGCTGAGCTCGCGCCTGGGCGAGGGCATCGTGCTGCCGCACCACGGCAGCTTGTCGCGCGAGAAGCGCTTCGAGGCCGAGGACCGGCTGAAGAAGGGCGAGTTGCGCGCGGTCGTCGCCACCGCCTCGCTGGAGCTGGGGATCGACATCGGCTCGATCGACCTGGTGGTGCAGCTTGGCACGCCGCGCTCGATCGCGGTCGCGCTGCAGCGCATCGGCCGCTCCGGCCACTGGGTCGGCGCCAAACCCGAAGGGCGCCTGTTCGCCACCACCCGTGACGAGCTGCTGGAGTGCGCGGCGCTGGTGCGCGGCATCCGCGGCGGCGCGATGGACGCGCTGACGATCCCCGGCGCGCCGCTCGACATCCTGGCCCAGCAGCTGGTCGCGTTCTGCGCGGCGGAAGACGAGTGGGAAGCCGACGCGCTCTACGCCGCGGTGCGCTCGGTGTACCCGTACCGCGACCTCGCGCGCAAGGATTTCGACGACGTGGTGACCATGCTGGCCGAGGGCGTGGCGACCTCGCGCGGGCGCAGCGGCGCGTTCCTCCACCACGACCGGGTCAACGGCCGGCTGCGCGCGCGGCGCGGCGCCCGGATGGCCGCCATCATGTCGGGCGGCGCGATCCCCGAGACGGCGAACTACAACGTCGTCGCCGAGCCGGACGGCCACGTCGTCGGCACGGTCGACGAGGACTTCGCGGTCGAGAGCATGGCGGGCGACATCTTCCTGCTCGGCTCGACCTCGTGGCAGATTCGGCGCGTCGAATCGGGCGTGGTGCGGGTCGAGAACGCCAACGGCGCGCCGCCCTCGATCCCGTTCTGGAACGGCGAGAGTCCGGGCCGCACGATCGAGCTGTCGCGCGAGGTCTCGGCGCTGCGCGCCGCCATCGACGAGCGCGACGACGCGGCGGCGCTCGAGTGGCTGATGGCCGAGTGCAGCCTCGACCGCGCCGGCGCGGAGCAGGCGGTGGCCTACGTGCGAGCGGGCAAGTCCATCCTGGGGACGGTGCCGACCGGCACGACGATCGTCGCCGAGCGCTTCTTCGACGAGGGCGGCGGGATGCAGCTCATCCTGCACACCCCGTTCGGCGCGCGCATCAACCGCGCGTGGGGCCTGGCGCTGCGCAAGAAGTTCTGCCGCTCGTTCAACCTCGAGCTGCAAGCCGCCGCGACCGACAACGGGATCTGCCTCTCGCTGACCGACCAGCACGCCTTTCCGCTCGAGATCGTGTTCGAGTACGTCAAGTCGGCCAGCGTGGAGCACACCCTCACCCAGGCGATGCTCGACGCGCCGATGTTCGGCGCGCGCTGGCGCTGGAACGCGACCCGGGCGCTGGCGATCCTGCGCATGCGGGCCGGCAAGAAAGTCGCCCCGCAGCTCCAGCGCATGCGCGCCGACGACCTGCTGGCGTCCGTCTTCCCCGACCAAGCCGCGTGCGCGGAGAACCTCAGCGGGCCGATCCGCATCCCCGACCACGTCCTCGTCCGCGAGACGATCGACAACTGCCTGCACGAGGCGATGGACCTCGCCGGCCTCCTCACCGTGCTGCGCGCGGTCGAGAGCGGGGCGATCCGCACGGTCGCGGTCGACACCCCCGAGCCGTCGCCGTTCTGCCACGAGATCCTCAACGCCAACCCCTACGCCTACCTCGACGACGCGCCGCTCGAAGAGCGCCGCGCGCGCGCCGTGACGCTGCGCCGCACGGTTCGCGCCGGCGCGAACGACGGGAGCGGCATCCTCGACCCCGCCGCGATCGCCGAGGTGACGGAGTCGGTCTGGCCGGTCGTGCGCGACGCCGACGAGCTCCACGACGCGCTCGCCACCCTGACCGTGCTGCCGCCGGTGACGGAATGGCGAACCTGGTTCGACGAGCTGGTCGCGCAGCGCCGCGCGGCGACGCTGTCCGTGCCGCGCGCCGCGGCGCTGGATGATGTTTCGGCTGCGGCTGGTGCTCGATCGAATGATACGGCGGCGTTTTGGACGTGCGCGGAGCGGCTCGACCTTGCCCGCATGGCGTATCCCGCTGCGGTCGCCGCGCCCGAGATCGCATCGTTGCCGCCCAGCAGTGCGCTGCCGGAGTCGCGCGATGGCGCGTTCACGGAAATTCTGCGCGGCTGGCTGGAGTCGTCGGGGCCGCTGACGGTCGCCGAGCTGAGCGAGCGCTTCGCGGTCGACGCGGCGACGATCGAGTTCGCGCTGCTCGAGCTGGAGACCGAGGGGCAGTTGCTGCGCGGGCGCTTCCGCGGCGGGGCGGACGAGGAGTGGTGCAACCGCCGGGTGCTGGCGCGCATCCACCGGCTCACGCTGGGCACCCTGCGGCGCGAGATCGAGCCGGTCACGACGGCGGAGTTCGTGCGCTTCCTGTTCCGCTGGCAGCACGTCGCGCCGGGTGCGCGCCTGCACGGCATCGACGGCACGCTGCACGTCGTCAAGCAGCTCGAAGGCTACGAGATCCCGGCCGCGGCCTGGGAGAGCTCGATCCTGCCCGCGCGCGTGGCCGGCTACAAGCGCGAGTTCCTCGACCGCCTCTGCTACGCCGGCGACGTGATGTGGGGCCGGCTCTCGCCGCACCCGGCGCTCGCCCCCGATGACGACAAGCCCGGGCGCAAGGTCCGCCCGACCAAGCTCGCTCCGATCGCGCTGTTCGCGCGCGAGGACGCCGACGCGCTGGTGCTGCGCGGAGCGGGCGAGACCGCCGGCCTGTCGCACGCGGCACGCGAGGTGCTCGAGGAGATCGGCCGGCGCGGCGCACCGTTCTTCGCCGACATCGTACGCGGCACGAAGCGCCTGCCCGCCGAAGTGGAGGAAGCGCTCTGGCAGCTCGTCGCGGCGGGCCTGGTCACCGCCGACGGCTTCGACGCGCTGCGCTCGCTGATCGACGCCAAGCGCCGGCTGGGCGACAAGGGCCTGCGCGCGCGGCCCCGCTCGTCGAGCGGCCGCTGGACCCTGCTCTCGTCGGAGACGGAGCGCATCGACGCCGACGCCTTCGCGCGCCGGCTGCTCGCGCGCTGGGGCGTCGTCTTCCGCGACGTCGTGGCGCGCGAGACGCTCGCGCCGCCGTGGCGCGAGCTGCTCGGCGCCCTGCGCCGAATGGAAGCGCGCGGCGAGATCCGCGGCGGCCGGTTCGTCGCGGGCTACGTCGGCGAGCAGTTCGCGCTACCCGAAGCGCTCGACGCGCTGCGCGCCGCGCGCCGCGCCGGTACCGACGCCGATGTGATCGAGGTCGGCGCGTACGACCCGCTCCAGCTCGCGGCCGGCCTGCTCGCGGGCCCGCGCCCGGTCCGCACGATCGCCCAAGCCGCAGGCTGACCGCCGGCCCTTCGCAATGAGGCCTTGACGAAGGCTCGCCACGGCGTGATAGCGGGGCGTGGAACGTTTATCACGCCCGAGCCGCATCGTGAGCGCGGCTTTCTTGACAAACCCAGCGTCGCCGGGTTATCGTTGATGCCAACGGTAGTTCGCGTGCGCGGTTTTCGCGTGTTCGTCAACGTCGTCGAAGACGGCGACGGCCCGCACGTCCACGTGTCGAAGGGCGGACGCGAATACCGCGTGGCGCTGGCGGCGAACGAAGCGTGCGTCATCTCGCGCGGCGGCCGAGAGAAGACGACCAGCGCCGAAGCGCGCGAGGCGGAGCAGATCGTAGAGTACCATCTCTTCGCCTGCTGGAGGGAGTGGAAGAAGTGGCATCGATGAAGCATGGCCCCGCGCAGCGCGCGCAGCTTACCGCCGCGGAGCGGCGTGGCGTCGAGGAGGAGCGCCAAGGCGCGTCCGCTGTCGCGTTCGACGCCGAGCGCGATGCGATCGTGCTCACCATGCGCTCGGGCATCGTCACTGCCGTTCCGCGCGGGCTCGTTCCGCATCTGGGCGAGGCGACGGGTGAGGACCTCGCGGCAGCGGAGCTCTCGCCCAACGGCACGTCGCTGAGCTTTCCGCGGCTCGACCTCGACTACTCCGTGCGCGGCTTGCTGCGCGAGGTCTTCGGCTTCAACGACCAACCGCGCCGCGCCGCCGCGACGACCTCCGCGGCGCGGGCGGCCGCTGCGCGCCGCAACGGCAAACGGGGCGGGCGGCCGAAGAAGACGACCGGCTAACCAGCCGCGGCCGGCTAGATCTCCAGGTGCGCGACGATCCGGCGGGCGATCTCGTCGGACGCCTGGGGCTGCGAGGCGTCGAAAGGCGTCTCCTCGACTTCGCGGGCGTTGCGGTGGATCAGCAGGAAGGCGCGCTGCGCGTCGTCGTGCCGCACCTCGGCGAAGCGGTAGCGGTCGGGCCGGCGCCAGGAGCCCGTTCGGCCGACCACGCCGTGATGGTACGAGCCGCGGGGCGCCATCGCGGCGACCCCGTGTTCGATCGCGGCGATGACCTCGAGAAACGACATCGGCGCGTACGTTCGCGCACGGAACGGCCGTCCCGCCTGCTTCGCCGGGCGCGACGGCGCCAGTGATCTCGGGCACGGCGACCGGAACTCATCAGGCTGACGACCGACGGAGCGTCTACCGGGATTTGCCGAGCGGTGCAGAAGCGAGTCGTGCCTCCGCATGTCTGGTGAATCACCTTCCGTTTCCGGCCCCGGAAACGTCTCGAGCGCTCTCCCAGCCGCGCCGGTTTTCGCTCGCGACCGTCTCCACGCGCGCTTCGACGCGGCCGGCGCGGCGCCGCTGACGCTCGTCGTCGCCGGGGCGGGCAGCGGCAAGAGCACCGCGGTCCGCGCCTATGCGGCGCTGCACGGC
>CAXTNU010000058.1:0-15163 GCA_964245595.1 uncultured bacterium
GCGCGCGCGTGCTCGCCGGCGCGCTCCTGCTCGACCCGCTCGCGCTGCCCGAGCACGGGGTCCAAACGGAAGCGAAAGTTCTTCACGCCGGCCACGCGCTCGTCATGCGAGACCCATCAGCGCGCGTTCCGCCGCGGCGAAGTCCGAACGCTCGTGAATGCCCTGGCGCAGGAACGCGCGGACTTGGTCGATACGCGCCAGCGCGTGGTCGACGCGCGGGTTCGAACCGGCGACGTAGGCGCCGATGTTGACCAGGTCCTCGGCGTCTTTGTAGGTCGCCAGGATGTCGCGCACGGTCGAGGCGGCCGTGTTGTGCGATGCGGGAACGACGTCGGGCATGACCCGGCTGACCGAGGCCAGCACGTCGATGGCGGGATAGTGGTTGGCCGCGGCGAGCTTGCGCGAGAGCACGACGTGGCCGTCGAGGATCGAGCGCACGGCGTCGGCGACCGGCTCGTTCATGTCGTCGCCGTCGACGAGCACCGTATAGAGCGCGGTGATCGTGCCGTGCTCGGAAGTGCCGGTGCGCTCGAGCAGCTTGGGCAGCGCGGCGAACACCGAGGGCGTGTAGCCGCGCGTGGTGGTCGGCTCGCCGATCGCCAGGCCGACCTCGCGCTGGGCCATCGCGAAGCGCGTGACGCTGTCCATCATCAGCATCACGTCCAGCCCCTGGTCGCGGAAGAACTCCGCCACCCGGGTCGCGACGTACGCCGCCTTGATCCGCACCAGCGCGGGCTGGTCGGAGGTCGCGACGATCACGACCGAGCGCCGCAGGCCCTCGGGGCCGAGGTCGCGCTCGAGGAAGTCGCGCACTTCCTTGCCGCGCTCGCCGACCAGCGCGATCACGTTGACGTCGGCCGAGGTGTTGCGCGCGATCATGCCCAGCACGGTCGACTTGCCGACGCCGGAACCGGCGAAGATGCCCACCCGCTGGCCCTTGCCGACCGAAAGCAGCCCGTCGATCGCGCGCACGCCGACGCTGAGCGGCTCGGTGACCCGGCGCCGGTGCAGGGAGCTCGGCGGCGTGCCGGCCACTTCCGCCCGGCGCGCTTCGAGGATCGGCCCGAGATCGTCGAGCGGGCGGCCCAGGCCGTCGAGCACGCGCCCCAGCAGGTTGTTGGAGAGCCCGATCTGGAGCGGCTTGCCGAGCGCGACGACCTCGTTGCCGGCGGCGATGCCGCCCAGCTCGCCCAGCGGCATCAGCAGCACCTTGGAGTCGCGGAAGCCGACCGCTTCGGAGAGCACCGGCTGGGCGGTGCGCCTGTAGCGGATCGAGGCCGTCTCGCCGATCGCCATCGGCGGGCCGTTCGACTCGATCACCGTGCCGATCACCTGGCGGACCTTGCCGTTGGTGCGGATCAGGTCGACGCTGCGCAGCTCGTCGAGATAGCTGCTCGCGTCGAACGCGCGCGGCGCGCTCTCGGGCGCGGCGGTCACGAGGCGCGCGCCGTCAGGCCGGAGGTCGGCGCGAAGGCGTCGGCGTGCGGAGCGGGCTCGACCACCACGTCGTCCTCGATGTGCAGGATCTTGCGCGCTTCATCGAGCTGGGTCGCGATCCGGGCGTCGATCGTGCCCGCCTCGGTCTCGACCACCACGCCGCCGCGCCCCACGCGCTGGTCCTCGACCACCCGCAGGTTGCGGATGTCGCCGATCGCGACGAGGTCCTCGCGGTGCTCGCGCATCCGCTCGAGATCGGCCGGGCTGACCCGCACGGTCACGCTGTCGCGCTCGATCAGGCGCGCGATCGCGGTCTTGGCCATCTGGACGACCACGCCGCGGTCGAGCGCGACCTGCTGGTGCAGCACGCGCTCGGCGATGCCCAGCGCCAGCCGGACCACTTCGGGCTCGGCGTCTTCGAGCAGCTTGCGCCGTTCGAGGCGCGCCATCTCGAGCAGTTCGCGCATCGTCGCCAGCATGTCGTCCATCTCGCGCTCGGCCTGCGCGCGGCCCGTGCCGAAGCCTTCGGCGTGGCCCTTGGCGCGCGCGTCCTGCGCGATCGCATCGGCGCGCGCGGCGGCGTCCTCGACCAGCGCGCGAGCGCGCTGATGCGCGTCGGCCAGCAGTTCCTCGGCGTTGCGGGCCGCTTCGTCGAGGAGCGCCTGCGCTTCGGCCCGCACGGCCTCGGTGTCGAAAGCGGGCGCTTCGGGTTCCGGCGGCGCCAGCGGCGCGTCCAGGATGCCGCCCTCGAACCCGAAGTCGTACGAATCCGGCGCGAACGCGTCGACCGGGTCGAGCAGAACGGGCGGCGCGATCTCCGGCACGTCGAGCGCGTACCGCTCGGTCCGGAACAGCGCGCCTTTGACGACCCGGCCCATTATAGGTCGCTCCGCCCCGGGCTACGCGCCCCCCACGCCTGCGGCGCGGGGCCCCCAGCCCAAGCTCGCAACGACATGGCGGTACGAGCACGATCCCGCTGCGCTCGCTCCGCCACCTCTCTCGTCATACGATACGGTCGTCCTTGCCGCCGCGGGCGATCACGATCTGACCGTTCTCCTCGAGCGTGCGAATGACGTCGACGATGTTCTGCTGGGCCTTGCCGACCTCGCGCACGCGCACCGGCCCCAGGACCTCGATGTCGTCCTTGAGCGTCGCCGCGGCGCGAGTCGACATGTTCTTGAACACCAGCCGCAGGAGCTCGTCGTTGGCGGTCTTGAGCGCCAGCGCCAGGTCCTTGCCGTCGACCTCTTTGAGCACGCGCTGGATCGCGCGGTCGTCGAGGTTGATGATGTCCTCGAACACGAACAGCAGGTTCTTGACTTCCTCGGCGACCGCGGGGTCGCGGCGCGAGAGGCCGTCGAGGATGTTCTTCTCCGTCTCGCGGTCGACGAAGCCCATGACCTGCGCCAGCGCTTGCACGCCGCCGGCCTTGGTGAAGTCCGAGCCGCTGACCATCAGGCGGCGACCGAGCAACTCGTCCAACTGTTCGAGAATCTCCGGAGCGGTCTTCTGCAGGATGGCGATGCGCATCGCGACCTCGCCCTGCAATTCGGGCTCGAGCTGCGAGAGCACCGCGCCGGCCTGGTCGGGCGACATGTAGACCAGGATCAGGGCGACGGTCTGGGGGTGCTCTTCCTTGATGAACTCGAGCAGTTGCGCGGGCTCGGTCTTCTTCACCAGCTCGAGCGGGTTGCCGTGCTTGAGCGCGGCGAACAGGCGGTTCGTCATGTCGTCGGCTTGGCCGGCGCCGAACGAGCGCTCGAGGATCTCCTTGGCGTACTCGATGCCGCCTTCGTTGATGTACTTGAGCGCGATCGCGCGCTGGTAGGCCTCTTGCACGACCGCGTCGCGCTTGTCGATCGAGACGGTCGAGATCTTGGCGATCTCGAGCACGATCCGCTCGACCTCGTCCTGGCGCAGGAACTTGAAGATCGAGGCGGCCAGCTCCAGGCCGATCGTGATCATCAGGATCGCGGCCTTCTCGGGCCCGGTCATGTCGGGCACGGCGGGCGCGTTGTACGAGTCGTTGCCGAACGCGCCGCCGAAGTCGTCGCCGAGCGTGAGGATGGGCTTATCGGTGATCACGTGATGCTACTCCGCGAGCCAGAGCTTGACGAGCTTGGCGATGTTGTCCGGGGTCTCTTGCGCGACGGTGGTGACGTACTCGATCATCTGCTCGCGGGTGAGGTCGGCGGCCGAGCGGATCGGCGCGGCGATCGACGGCGTGCCGTCGAGCATGGGGTGCTCTTCGAAGGACGGCAGCTCTTCGGCCAGCGACGAGTCGAACGTCGGCAGCTCGTTGCCGGGGCGGAACGTCCGGCGGCGGATCAGGGCGAAGGCGGCGCCCGCGCCGGCCAGGCCGAGGATCGCGAGCAGCGCGACGAACGGCACCAGCGGCAGGCCGAGCACGGTCGAGCTCGTGCCGTACGCGACGCCGGTCGCGGCGGCGGACGGTGCGAACGGGATCGCTTCGACGGAAATCTGGTCGCCGCGGGCCAGGTCGATGCCGGCCGCGGCCGCGACGACGTTGCGAATCTTCTGCACGTCGGCCGCGCTGACCGCGTACTGAGCCTGCGCGTTGGCGCTGGCGTTCGCATTGCCGGCGGCGGTGATGGCCGCGGCGGGCGCGTTGACGAGCACCGCGACCGACAGGCGCTGGATCTTGCCCGGCGCGTCGACGTGCTTGGTGGTCTGCTCGCCGACCTGGTAGTTGCGCGTCGCCTCGGCGTTGTTGTAGCGGTTGTTGCCCTGCTGGTTCTGCTGGCCCTGATAGGTCGCGACGACGTTGGTCGTCGTGCCGGGCACGCCGCTGGCGGGGTTCTTGCCGCTGCCGTTGCCGGTGTACGACTCGCGCTTGGTCTTCTCCGAGAGCACCGTGCCCTGCGGGGCGTAGCTCTTGGTCTCGGTCTGGTTGGCGTCGAAGCCCATCGTGCTGGCGACCCGGACCGCGGAGCGCTTGGCGCCGATGGTCACGTCGAGCAGACCTTGCAGCGACTGCTGCAGGTCGGATTCGAACTTCTCCTTCGCGACCTGCTGCGCTTGCGTGAGCTGCAGCGCGGTGGCGGTGTCCTCGCCGCTTTGGTCGGCGAGCGCGGACGGGCGCAGCACGGTGCCGTTCTGGTCGACGATGGTGACGTTCTCGGGCTTGAGCCCTTCGACCGCGCCCGCGACGAGCTGGGTGATGCCGCGAACCTCTTGCGCGCCGAGCTGCATTCCGGCTTTGGTCTGGATCGCGATCGAGGCCGTCGTCGGCTGCTGGGTAGTGGAGTAGAGCGACGCCTCGGGGGTCGCGATGTGCACCCGCGCCGACTGCACCGGCGTCAGGGCGGAGATCGTGCGCTGCAGTTCGCCTTCGGTGGCGCGCGTCTTGGCGATCTTCTCCTGGAAGTCGGTCATGCCGAGGTTCGTCTTGTCGAACAGCTCGAAGCCGGTGCCGCCGCCCTTGACGACGCCCTGACCGGCGAGCGCGACGCGCTCCTCGTAGACGTTCTCCTGCGGGACGAGCACGGTGCTGCCGCCGTCGGCGAGCCGGTGCGGGATCTTGGACGCCTCGAGCTTCTGCACGACCCCGGTCATCTCGTCGGGCTGCAAGTTCGAGAACAGCACGCCGTAGGCGGGGCCGCGCAGGCGGAACATCGCGAAGAACACCAGTGCCAGCGCCAGGACGACGCCGATCGCCGCGTAGACGATGCGGTTCGTGCCGCTCTGCTGGTTCCACCAATCGCGCAGACGCCCGGGAGAGAACCCGAACGAGGACAGACGTTCCAAAAGCCACCTTCGCGGAGTGCGTAGAACGACTCCGTGCGGGATGCCGACCGTGGCTGCCCCACCGGGCGTCCATGCCCGGCACTGAGGATACTATCGGCGGAAAGCGGCGCGTCTTTATCGCGGGTGCCGCGGCTCGAACCCGGCTGCGTCAAGACTGCGACGCGAGTCCGAGCCGGCCGGTAGACGGGTCCCAGGACCCGTAGCCGGGAGCGGGCGGCTAGACCGCCAGCGCGGAGCGCTCGGGGCCGACCGACACCGCGACGACCGGAGCACCGGTGAGTTCGGACAGGCGCCCGACGAAGGCGCGGGCGGCGGCGGGGAGGCCGGCGATGCGCCGGACCTCGCGTACATCCTCGGCCCAGCCGGGGTGCTCTTCGGTTTCGACCCGCAGCCCGGGCTCGCCGATCGCCTCGATCCCGGCCGGGCTGCCGTCGGCGCGCCGGTAGCCGGTCACGATGCCCAGCCGCTCGAAGCCCGACAGCACGTCGAGCTTGGTGATCACCAGGCTGTCCAGCCCGTTGAGCCGGGCCGCGTAGCGCGCGGCGACCGCGTCGTACCAGCCGCAGCGGCGCGGCCGGCCGGTGACCACCCCGAACTCGCGTCCCTGGGCGCGCAGCCGCTCGCCCCGCTCGTCCTCGAGTTCCGAGGGGAACGGCCCGCCGCCGACCCGCGTGCAGTAGGCCTTGGCCACCCCCAGCACGCGCCCGACGACGGTCGGTCCGACGCCCAGGCCCGTGGTCGCCCCGCCGGCGATCGTGGTGGAGCTGGTGACGTACGGATAGGTGCCGTAGGAGACGTCGAGCATGGTGCCCTGCGCGCCCTCGGCCAGGACCCGCTCGCCCCGTTCCAGCGCGTCGTGCAGCCAGCCCACCCCGTCGACCACGTGCGGCAGCACGCGCTCGGCCAGGGTCAGCGTCTCGCGGACCACGTCCTCCTCGCGCGGCAGGTCGTCCGCGCCGGCGAAGAGCGGGGCGCGCAGGATCAGGGCCTGGCGGATCTTGCTGGCCAGCGCCTCGGGCTTGGCCAGATCGCCGAAGCTGATCCCCAACCGGCCGACCCGGTCGACGTAAGCCGGGCCGATGCCGCGCCCGGTGGTGCCGATGGCCGCGCCGCCGCGCTGCTTCTCGCCCAGCGCGTCGAGGATCGCATGGTACGGAAAGACGATGTGGGCGCGGTCCGAGACCGCGACCCGCGAGACGTCGACCCCGATCGCGGCCAGCGCGTCGAGCTCCTCGACGAGGCCACGCAGCGAGACGACCGTGCCGCCCCCGATCAGCAGCTTGGTGGAGGGCACCATCGCGCCCGAGGGCACGATCCGCAACGCGACCTTGACCTCGCCGACCTGGATCGAGTGGCCCGCGTTGTTGCCCCCGCCGAAGCGCGCCACGACGTCGTACTCGCGCGCCAGCAGGTCGACGATGCGACCCTTGCCCTCGTCGCCCCACTGGATACCCACGCAGACGTCGACGGGCCGCGCGGGATCGGGCGGGGTCGCGAACACGTCAGGTGTCTCCGCGGAAGTCGAGGTCGGTCGTGCTGCCGACGGGCAGCGCAGGCACGCCCTCGAACGAGGTCAGGACGTATTCCGCGAGCAGGGCGTTGGGCCAGCCGAAGTCGACCCGCGAGAACTTGGTCGGGTCGTCGGGATTGAACGACTCGTGCAGCAAGTGGTCGCCGGGGTCGGAGGCGAGCAGCTGGGACAGCACGTCCTTGCGCTCCTGGTCGTTGGACGCGGTGAAGCCTTGCATCAGCAGCGCGATCGGCCAGACGAAGCCGTCGGTGGTGTGCTGCGAGCCGATCCCGCGCGCCAGCTTGCCGACGTAGTACGTCGGGTTGTCCTTGGAGAGCAAGAACTTGCGCGTGTTGCGGTAGATGAACGACGAGCTCTTGCCGTAGCCGATGTACGGCGCGGAGAGCAGCGATGGAACGTTCGCGTCGTCCATCAGCGTCGAGTTGCCCATCCCGTCGGTCTCGTAGGCGTAGACGTAGCCGTAGTTGGGCGTGAAGACCAGCCCGTAGGTCTGGATCCCGGTCTGGACCTCGTCGCGCAGCGCTTTCGCGCGCTGGGCTTTGATCAGGTTGTGGTACACGTCGCGCTCGATCTCTTGCAGCTCGCCCAGCGCCACCACCGCCATCATCTCCGACGGAATGAGGTAGTTGTACTTGCAGGCGTCGTCGGAGGGCCGAAAGCCGCTCCAGATCATGCCGGTGTAGGCGACCGGGTTGCCCTTGCCGCCCTGCGCCAGTTCCTTGTGCTGATAACGCGAGTTGCGCGGGTGGTCTTGCTCGCGCTCCATCGTGTCGAGCGCCCTGTCGAGGCCGCGCGAGAGGTCGCCGGTGAAGATCGTCGCGTCGCCGGTCTGCTTCCAGTACGTCCAGGCCAGCGAGATCGGATAGGCCAGCGAGTCCAGCTCGAACTTCTGCTCCCACACCCGGTAGTCGAGGGTGAACGCGTTGGCGTACGGATCGACCTGCAGGTACTTGCCCATGCGCGCGATCGACCCGCGCAGCAGCGCGTCGACCTGCATGTCGTTCTTGGCGAAGAACAGGTACGGCCGGACCTGGACGCTGGCGTCGCGCAGCCACTCGGCCGGGATGTCGCCGGTCTTGACGTAGGCGGTCCCGTCCGATGCGTAGGTGACCTGCTTGTTGGTGTTGAGCAGCGCCGCCCGGTACATCGACTGCAATTTGGGGTCGCCGACGGTGTAGCCGGCGGCGGCCCGGGCCACGGCGTCCAGCTCGATCGCCGCCGCGCTCAGCGGCGCGAGCAACATGATAAACGCCAGCGTCCATACCAGCGCGCGAACGAGATAGCCCATCGTCACCGCCACCCTACCATGCGCCGGCGGGACCCTCCTCGGAGACGGCCAGACTTTTACGCCAGGTCCGCCAGCGCGTCGCCCAGATCGGCCCCGGCCCGCTCGCGCAGGACCCGGTAGATCAGCGAGGCGGGAAAGCCCAGCCGCTCCAGCTTGCGGGCCGCGGACTGGTATGAGATTCCGGGCTGGGTGCGCCGGATTCGCTCGTAGGCGACCGCGGCGCGCTCATCCTGGGGGCTGCTGGCTTCGGCGACCCGCTCGCGGGCGGCGTCCCGGTCGATCCCGCGCTTGACCAGCTCGCCCACCAGCCGCGCGTCGCCCAGGGCCGCGCGCTTGCCCTCGACGTAGAGGGCCGCGTAGAGGCCGTCGTCGAGCAGCCCGGCGCGCTTGCACGACGCGAGCGCCTCGGCAACGACCTCGTCCGGGTAGCCCTTGCGGGCTAGCTTGGCGTGAAGTTGCGCCTCGGTCAGCCGGCGCTGCGCGAGCATGCGCAGCGCCGACACCCGAGCCGAACCGGTCGGCGCGGGCCCGCCGGGTGGTCTACTCCTCGCCTGCAACCGCGCCGACCGGCTTGGCGAGGCCGTTCGTGGAGACCGTCGCCTTGAGGGCCTCGCGGATCTTGACCTCGATCTCGGCCGCGGTGTCCGAGTGCTCTTCGAGGAACGCCTTGGCGTTCTCGCGGCCCTGGCCGATCCGCATCTCGCCGTAGGTGTACCACGAGCCGGACTTGCCGATGATGTTGCGCTCGAGCGCGACGTCGATGATCGAGCCCATCTTCGAGATGCCCTTGCCGTAGGTGATGTCGAACTCGGCCTGCCGGAACGGGGGTGCGACCTTGTTCTTGACCACTTTGACGCGGGTCCGCGTGCCGACCACGTCCTGGCCGATCTTGATCTGCTCGAGCTTGCGGATGTCCAAGCGGACCGAGGCGTAGAACTTGAGCGCGCGGCCGCCCGAGGTCGTCTCGGGGCTGCCGAACATCACGCCGACCTTCTCGCGGAGCTGGTTGATGAAGATCACCACGCACTTGGAGCGCGAGATCGCCGCGGTCAGCTTGCGCAGGGCCTGCGACATCAGGCGGGCCTGCAGGCCGACGTGGGTGTCGCCCATGTCGCCCTCGAGCTCGGCCTTGGTGACCAGGGCCGCGACCGAGTCGAGCACGACCACGTCGACGGCGTTCGAGCGAACCAGCATCTCGACGATCTCGAGCGCCTGCTCGCCGGCGTCCGGCTGCGAGACCAGCAGGCTGTCGAGGTCGACACCCAAGCCCTGGGCGTAGATCGGGTCGAGCGCGTGCTCGACGTCGACGAAGGCGCCGGTGCCGCCCATCTTCTGCGCCTCGGCGATGACGTGCAGCGCGAGGGTCGTCTTACCGGACGACTCCGGCCCGTAGATCTCGACGATGCGCCCGCGGGGCAGGCCGCCCACGCCCAGGGCGAGGTCGAGGGCGATCGAGCTGGTCGAGATGACCTCGAAGGACATCCTCTCGGCGTGCTCGCCCATCTTCATGATGGAGCCCTTTCCGAACTGGCGCTCGATCTGGGCGAGCGCGTTGGAGAGGGCGAGGGCTTTGTCGTCGGCCATGGAGTGCTCCGTGCGGGTGATGCTGTCGGTTCGATCCGACGGTACCGCGCCTGCATGCCATATGTGTGGCACCGGGCGGAATCGTCGTCACCCGACATTCACGCCGAGAAGCCACCGCGGCAAGGGCACGTCGTTGCCTACTCCTTCTCATTCCTCGTCGATCGAACCTCTGTTCGATCCAAGCGGGGCGCTCCGAGCTACTAAGAAGCGCGGTCGCCGCTGTGGAGGTCGAACAGGTCGTCGAGCACGCGCGCCTGGTCGAGCGCGGTCGCGTCGTCCGCGCCGGCCCGCTCGCGCAGCCGCGCGATCGCCGAGTGGAGCAGCTTGGAGACGATCGAGAGCGAGGCGCCGGTGATCAGCGTGCGCTCGCGCTCGTCCAGCCCCGGGCAGCGCGCGAACAGGCGCTCGATCTCGGCGTCGCGGATGGCCTCGGCTTTTTGCGCCAGCGAGGCGATGACCGGGACGGCGGCCTGCGAGCGGCACCACTCGCGGTGCTCCGCGACGCGCTCGGCGATGATCCGCTCGACCAGCGGCACCGCCTGGCGGCGCGCCGCCAGGGTGCGGTCGACCGTCGCGCCGAGCTCGTCGATCCCGACCACGGTCACGCCCGGGATGCTCGCCACCTCGGGGTCGACGTCGCGCGGGACGGCGATGTCGATCACCAGCAGCGGCCGGTCCAGCCGGTGCAGCATCGCCTCGGCGACGTTGCCCGGCTTGAGGATGAAGTGCGACGCGCCGACCGAGGTCATCACCACGTCGGCGTCGGCCAGCGCCTCGCCCAGCGAGACCAGCGAGGCGGCCTGGCCCAAGCGCAGCCGGGCGACCAGGTCGTGCGCCCGCTGGTGGGTGCGGTTGACGACGACCAGCCGGTCCGCGCCCTCGAGCGCGAGCCGCTTGGCGGCCGTCGCGCCCATCTTGCCGGCCCCGACCAGCACCACGTTCTTGCCTTCGAAACGGCCCACGTGCTGCTTGGCGCAGCCGATCGCGGCCGTCGCGATGCTGACCGACGCGCCGCCGATGGTGGTCTGCGAGCGCGCCGCCTTGCCCGCGCTGAGCGCGTCGCGGAACAGGTGGTGCAGCGACTTGCCCAGCGACCCGGCCCGCTGCGCCGCGTCGTACGCCGCCTTCACCTGACCCAGGATCTCGGCCTCGCCGATCAGCATCGAGTCCAAGCCGGTCGACACGCGCAGCAGGTGCTCGACCGCGTCGGCGCCGCGCATGACGTACAAATGCTCTTCCATCGCGGCCGGCACGCCGCCGTGGCGGAAGTTGGCCAGGAACTGCTTGAGCTGCGCGATCCCGGCGTCCAAGTCGGCGATCTCGGCGTAGAGCTCGAGCCGGCCGCAGGTCGAGAGGATCGCCGCCTCGGCGATCGCCTCGTAGTCGCGCAGCGCGATCAGCGCCTCGCTCTTGCGCGCGCCGGTCAGCGCGTGCTGCTCGCGGACTTCGACCGGAGCGGTCTGATGGGAGAGGCCCAGGCAGACGATCGCCATCAGATCGCTCGGCTCACTGCGCGCTCGCCGCCAGCCGGCGTTTCCAGGTCGCGAGCTCGACGTCGGCGTCGAGCTCGTTGAGACGGTCCTTGAGGGCCTGCTCGAGCTCCGCGTCCTCCCACATCCCGCGCCGCCGGGTGTCGAGCAGCACTTCGCCCAGCTCGCGCGTCTTGTGCTCGTTGGCCGCCGCGATGCGGTCCCACTCGCCCAGCGTCACCTCGACCGTGCGCTTCCACAGCTCGGGCGAGATCGTGTCGCCCAGCGCGGCCTCGGTCGAGCGCATGGCCTTGAAGATGTCGCCGAACTCGATCACGCCCGAGTAGCCGTGCTCCATCATGCGGTCGCGCCAGCTCTGCGAGTGGAAGCGGGTCAGCACGCCGTTGACCACGACGGTGCGGAAGTCGCGCACGCGCGCCTCGCGCCGGGTCAGGTCGGTCACGACGATCATCGTGTCGGTGTCGCCGATCGACCGTTTCGCCGCGCCGAACGCCGAGGTGAACGAGGCGAACATGTCCTCCTTCACCGGCCCGCCGGCGCCCATCGCGACCAGCGGCTGCTGGATCACCTCGACCAGCTCGACCAGGTAGCGCTGCACCTCGGGCGCCGGCTCGACCTTGACGTGGTGGGCGGTCGGGATCATCGCGAACGCGTTGTCGCTGATCCAGGCCGCGCCGATGTCGTTGAAGTCCTCGAACTGCCCGCGGTCGAGCATGGCGCCGACCTTGCCCATGAACGCGTCCTCGGCCATCCCGAAGCAGCGCGCGGTCGCCAGGCGCGGTTCGACGCCGCGCGCGAGCAGCGCGTCGGCGTGCTTGCGCACGAAGTTCTGCTCGGGCGGCTCGTCGGCGCCGGCGGCCAGCCGCGCGGCGTCGTGGATCAAGCGGATCGCGATCGGGAAGGTGTTCTTGAACACCGTCGAGGTGTTGGCCAGGATGTCGATCCGCGGGCGGCCCAGCTCCGCGAGCGGGATCAGCTCGACCCGCTCGGCCCGGCCGTAGTGGTCCTTGGCGACCCGCGCGCCCAGCAGCGCCAGCGCCTGAGCGATGCCCACGCCCTCGCTCTCGAGCATCTCGCTGCCCCACAGCACGACCCCGACCGCTTCGGGCAGCGCGCCGCGTTTGGCGACCGCCGCGTCGAGCAACTGGCGCACCGTGGCTTCGGCCTTGCGCTGCGCGCTCACCCGCGGCAGCATGCGCACGTCGGTCGAGGCCATGTTGCGGCCGGTCGGCAGCACGTTCCAGTCGCCGGGCACCTCGCCGCCCGAGGACGGCTCGACGTAGCGCCCGTCGAGCGCGCGGACCAGCGCTTCGCGCTCCGCGACGCCGACCCGTCCCAGCTCCGTCCACAGCCGGCGCGCGCGCTCGAGGTACGTGCCGAGCTCGTCGAGCTCGAACGGATCGCGGCGCAGCTCCTGGCCGCCCAGCGGGCGCGAGCGCAAGATGCCGACGACGGCGCTGCGCGCGGCCTTGGTGCCGGCCCGGAAGACTTCGCTCTCGATCAGCGCGCGCGAGGCGTCGCGAATCTCATCGAGCGTCTCGTGGTGGTAGAGGTCGTCCGCCCCGCGCGTCTGCGGCGCGCGGGCGAGCGCGTCGTAGTCCAGCCCGTAGCAGCTCGCGACCAGCCGGTGGATGTCGACGTCGGCGAACTCCAGGCAGGCGTGGAACAGGTCGAGCCGGTCGGCGTCGGAGAGGTCGCGTCCGAAGACGTGCTGGCCGGCCGGCGCGAACTCGCCCTCGAGCGACACGATCTCGTCGTGCACCGCGCCGACCACCGCGGTCTCCGCGGCGTTCGGCGGCACGTCGACGCGCAGGCCGGTGCGCTCGACCAGCTCGACGATCTCCTGCGCGATGCCGGCCCGCTTCTCGCTCTCGCTGCTGCCGACGTTGTAGTAGTCGTGCACCAGGCGGTGCAGGCTGCGCAGGTCGGGGCTGCCGTCGACCGCCTTGAGCGGCGGGCACAGGTGCGAGAGGATGGTGGCGTACGAGCGGCGCCGGGCGATCGAGGCCTCGACCGGGTCGAGCACGTTGAACACGTAGACGTGCGGCGTGCGGTCGATCAGATACTCCGGGTAGTCGCCGGCCAGCGGCGACCATTCCTTGCCGCGCGACCACTCGACCAGGCCGTGCGTGCCGACGTGGACCATCGCGTCGGCTTCGAAGCGCCGCGTCGCGTAGCGGTACGAGGCCAAGAGCCAGGGCGAGGGCGGCGCCTTCTTGTCGTGGATGACGGTCAGGTCTTCCATGCCGCGCATGTCCTGCAGCAGCACCAGCACGTTGCCGTAGCGCAGGCCCTTGACCGGAATCGTCGCCGCCGGCTGGCCCCAGGCGTCGTAGAACAGCGCCTCGTGGTGCGGCGGCAGCTCGTGGACCCAGTCGCGGATCTCGCCCGCGGTCACCGCGCCGACGTGCAGCTCGCCCGCGTACATGGCGCGCAGTTTGCGGCTCGTCTCGGCGTCGCTCTCGTCGGGCGCGCCGACCGCATAGCCGGCTTCGCCCAGCGCGCCCAGCATCGAGCGCAGCGAGGCCGCGACGTCGAGGAAGTACGCCACCCCGACGTTGCCCGGGCCGGGCGGGAAGTTGTAGACGAACAGCACGACCTTCTTGTCGGCGTTGGGCTTGCGGCGCAGCTCGAGCCAGCGGGTCGTGGTGTCGGCGACGAGCGCGACCCGGTCGGGGATCGGCTCGAGCGCGCTGACCGACTCGCCGGGCTCGCGCGAGCAGATCGGCGGGAGCGGCTGGATGCCCTCGGTCTCGGGCGTGACGATGTTGCCGATGTACTCCAGCGACGCGACGCCGGTCGGCGAGGCGGCCAGCTCGGCGCGCGACAGCGCGGCGTTGACCGGCGAGGTGTAGACGCGCGGGTCGCCCAGCTCGTGGATGAAGCGGATCGAGGCTTCGGGGCTGCCGGCGAACATCGAGCCGGCCAGGTACAGCGGCACGTTGTGGTAGAGCGCGGAGACCAGCGGCGCGCCGCCCTTGTCGAGCAGGTGCTTGCGCGACACGACGTGGGCGTTGAAGACGGCGGTCATCGAGCAGATCACGCCGACGCCGCGCTCTTCCCAAGCCTCGATCGCGGCGTCGAGCACCGGCCGGTTCCACTCCGGCAGGAACAGGTCGTGGGTCACGAAGCCGATCCGGTCCCAGGGCTTGGTGCCGTACGTCTTGGCGAACCAGCCGTCGTACCAGCGCAGGTAGTCCTCGGGCTTGGCGAACATGCCGCGGTGCGCGGGGTGGTAGATGCCCTCGTTCTCGACCTTGTCGGGCAGCGGCACGTCGGCGGCGTACCCGCACTTCATGAAGTGCTTCATCAAGTACAGCAGCATGTTGCCGGCGTTCTCGACGCTGCGGTTGTTCCAGTAGCCGATCAGCACCAGGCTGCGGAAGAGCGGGTTCTTGGTCAGCTTGGTGATGAACGGCGCCGAGTCGACCATCTTCTGCATGGCCAGAAAACCTTGGCGGGCTTCCCAGAACTTGTCGATCTTCTCGCCGCGGCGCCGGGCGAAGAACTTCTTGAACGACAGCGACAGCTCGCGCATCGCGCCCGACTTGCGGTGGTCGTAGTCGTAGCCGAGCGACCGGTTCATGATCTTCTCGAGGCGCGGGTCGGGGATGTCGTACCAGAGGACGATCTGGTCGCGCAGCTCGCCCGCGGCGTCCATCTCGGTCATCAGCCGGGCGACCCGCTCGACCGCGTCGCCCGACATCGACTGCCAGCCGATGAAGATGTCGGTGTCGCGAATCGCCGCCCGCAGGCGGCCCAGACCGCCGGGATCGTTGAAGTCCGTCGCGCCGAAGTGCTCGAGCGCCCAGTCCTGGCCCGTCTTCTCGCGCAGCATCGGGAAGGCCAGCCGCATCGCGTTCGCGCGCTCGTCCGGGGCCCACGAGGAGTAACCGACGATCTTCATGCTGCTCCTAGGCGATCCGGGCGACGACGTCGCCGATCGCGAAATACCGTCCCTTCGCGAGTCCGGCCAGCTCGCGCATCAGCGCGGAGGCTTCGTACGCGTCGAGGTTGACGAAGGTCGCCGTCGCGCGAACGTGCCGCTGGGCGGCGAAGCAGGCC
>CAXTNU010000059.1:0-15135 GCA_964245595.1 uncultured bacterium
CTCCGGTCCCGCCGACACCCTCGGCCGCGCCGAACCCGTTCGGCTACGTGGTGGTGCCCTCGCCCGCGCCGTCCGGTCAGCCGCAGTTCCTCGAGATCGCCGCCAACGACAAGGTGCTCCATCCCGGCCAGCTCGCGATCTTGCGGGTCACCACCAGCCCGGACGTGACCTCGGTGGTCGCCAACGCGCTCGGCTCCGACCTCACCCTGCCCCAGGCCGGCCCCGGCGTGTTCGGCGGCCAGGAGCAGCTCCCGGGCTGGATCCCCTTCTGGTACCTGGGCCGCAACTACACCGTCACCTTCACCGCCCGCACCGCCGACGGCCGGGTCGCGACGACCAGCCTCCCGATCCGCCTCCAGCGCTAGCGGATCGCACCCGAGCGCTGGAGCGCGCGCTCGCGCACCAGGCGGTCGCGGAAGCCGGGGTCGACGAAGCTGTCGAGGTTGGCGCTCTCGGCCTGGGCGAACGTCAGCACCGCGCGGCGATCGGTGTGGCGCGCCAGCTCGGCGGGGGCCAGCGCGAGCAGCGCTCGAATCGTGCGCGCGCGCTCGCGGCGGGCCAAGGAATAGCGTTCGAGCGGCGCGTGGGCCGGCTGACCGAGTCCGGTTGGAAGCTGCTCTTCGTCCGGCGCGCTCGCCGCAGGAGCGAACGCTGGGGCGAGACTCTTCTCGAAGCGCTGCGACGTCGCCGGCTCGAGGCCGTCCAGCCATGCCATGAACGCATCGAAGCGCTCGTCGGCGACGGAGAAGTCGCGGCTCGCCAACGCGCCGGCGTGAACCTGGAACTCGCTTTCCTCTTCGGCATGCCGAGCTGAGCCCGGCCGACGGCATCCAGCGCGCGCAGCAAGAACCCGCCCCCGCTCGCAGGTCGAGAACAGCCGCCGCCGCAGCTCGCCGGCCACGTGCTCCGGACGGTCCGCCCGCGCGTCGTGCAGCATGCCGCCCAGCGCCGTGACGAGGTTGCGGACCATCGGATCCGAGCAAACGAACGACGTGGTCGCCTCGGGTATCGCGGTCTGGTCGCCGATGGATTGGAGCACGAGCGCGAACCGGCGCAGCGTGCGCCGGTCGGCATGATCGCGAATCCACGCCGAATCGGAGAACGGGCGCCTCTGTGCGAGGTCGCCCGTCATGCCGTTCGCTATCACGCTTGCCTGAGGCAAGGCGCGCTTACCAGTCGAAGTCGCGAATGTCCTTGAGCGGAATCTGGTAGTTGACCGGGCACTGCGGATTGATGTAATCGGCGGCGGTGTTGTCACCTTGCTCGGCGTCGCGCTGAAGATCTCGAAGAACGAGCTCTCGTCGAGCTCGGAACCCTGGTCGAACATGCGCACCTCTTGCGATAATTCGCTCGGAAAGTTCTGCAACCGTAGCACCCCACCCACCCGGTCGATCGGGCAGTACGATCTAAATCGCCGCACGCACGAACGCAAAAAGCCCCGCCGCTCTCAGAGCTGCGGGGCTTTCGTCATTCACGCGGAGACCGGGGTCTCGACGACGTTACTGGACGACCTTGACCTCGATCTTGCGGGGCTGCGCCTTGGGGTGCAGCTTGAGGTTCAGGGTCAGCATGCCGTGCTCGACCTTCGCCTCGATGCCTTCGGCATCGACTTCGTCCGGCACCAGGATCGCGCGCTGGAAGTTCCGGCGCTCGGTCTTGCCGACGACGGTCAGGACGCGGTCCTCGACCGTGACGTCGATCTGGTCGGGCCGGTAGCCCGGAACCGGGATCTCGACCACCCAGCCGCTCTCGCTGCGCTGGATCTCGGGGCCGTAGGCCCCGACGTTGCCCTGGAACCCGCGGAACGGATCGAATCCGAACAGATCGCCCACCAGCCCGCGCGCCGCGCCGTTGGGGCGCACCATCAAATCAGCCATTGTCTCTCTTGCCTCCGCAAACTCTGCCGCCCGCTTGGGACGGCCATATTTATTGACACACCGATTCTAGCGTGCTTTAGCACTCTTGTCAACACTCTGCTAAGAGCGCCAGACTTGCCCGTTGCCCAAGCTGGGAGCAAGCCTACTCGCAAGCGGCATGAAGCGCCGCGCAGCCGAGAGAACGGAACCCCGCTTGCGCTCCGCATTGCCATCGCCGCGTTCCGGACCGGCACCCTTGTCCGACCTCAGCGTACCCGGTGTTCTGCTCGTGCGCGGCTGCCCGCGGTCCGGGACGACCCTGGTGGCGGATCTGATCAACGCCAGCGACCGGGCGGCGATCATGTTCGAGTACCCGCTGGGCCAGCTCGTCCGCGATCTGCAGCCGATCCTGGCCTATGCTCGCGACCACGTCCAACTGCGTGAAAAGACCTTCGCGACCGCGGCACAGCCCGGCGACCGGGACAGCTCCTACTACAACGAGCTCCGCCCGACGCTGCTCGCGGCGACGTTTCCGACCCCGGAGCGGTTGGGGCCGATCGTCGCGGCGGTGGTCGCGGCGTCGCTCGGCAAACGCGACGTGACGCTGATCGGCTCGAAAACGCCGGGCAGCGTCGCCCTGCGCGATCACGAGCTCCTCGCGCCGTTTTTTCCGGCGATCAAGTTCCTGTTCGTCGTGCGCGACCCGCTGGCGGCGATCAATTCCATGATGAACCGGCGCAACCGGGCCCGCCTCGGCTTGGACGACTGGCCCTTCGCCGACGTGGGCGCCGCGATCGCGGAATACCGGCAGAACACGCGGCTCTTGTTCTCGCACGTCGCGCGCTACGGCGATCGCTGCCTGGTGGTGAAGTACGAAGATCTGCTGGACCGCTTCACCGCCACGGCGGCGGCGATCGACGGCTTCTTGGGATCGGGGTTCGATCTGGCCGCCGGTGCCGCGAAGCTGGTGCAGCACGGCATCGACGCTCAGGCCGCTACCAAGGACGTGCTGGCCCCCGACGAAGGCGCAGCGGTGCGGGCCGCGTTCGGCGACGCCATCGACGACTGGCAGCGCAAGGAGCTGACCGGGCTGCACCCCGGCGCGCTCGACGCGCTGGCGGATTGCGCGGACGCCTTCGTCCCGGACACCCGGTACCGCTACGACGGCGCGACGGGCGAGCGCCGCTGCCTGGGCCTGGGCTGGAGCATGCTGGAGCCGGACGGGGTATGGAGCGAGAGCGAGCGCGCGGACCTGTTTTTCACCGTGCCCGAGGACGGCGACTATGCGGTCTCGCTCGACGCCAGCCTTTTCGTGCCGGTAGCCGGCGAGGCGCCGGCGCTGCGCGTCGAAGCGAACGGGGTGGACGTTCTGCGCCGCCCAGGTGCGGATTTCTCCGGACCGGGACCGCACGCGCTCGCCTGCCGGCCGGTCCGGTTCGCGGCCGGCGGCGTGCAGCGGCTGAGCGTCCACATCGACCCCGCGCGCTCGCCGCTGGAGTGCGGCATCTCGCCCGACGACCGCCGGCTCGGGCTCCGGCTCCACGGGCTGTCCCTCGCGCGCGCGTAACGCCGGACCTGCGACCGGGGCCGGGGCACCCGCGTCGGTTTCGGTTCCGTGGTACACTTGGAAGCCGTGCCCGATACCCTCGCGCCCTCGCTCGTCCGTGCCCTGCCCGCCTCGTCCCGGCCGCTCGCCGAGCTGCTGGAACGCTTGCGCACGCCGCTCCCTGCCGAGCGCGGCTTCGCCTTCGGGCTGCACGAGACGAGCGCCAGCGCCCGGCCCTACCTGCTCGCCGCACTCCACGGCGCGCTGCGGGGGCAGGTCTTCGTCGTGGTCTCGACCAGCGACATCGCCGAGCGAACCTTCGCCGACCTGACCTACTTCTTCGGCGAGCGCGAGGCGCGCACGGTGGCGCTGCTGCGCCCGCGCGACGAGACGGTCGGCGCGCTCGAGTCGCCCTCCGAGCGCAGCGCGCGGATGACCCTGCTGGCCGACCTGTGCGCGCGCAAGCCGCAGGTGATCGTCGCGCCGGTCGCCGCGCTGCGCCAGCACGTCATGCCGCGCCGCGTCTTCGAGGACGCTTCTTTCGTTTTGCGGGTGAGCGAGGAAGCGGGCTGGGACGCGGTCCAGCAGCGGCTCTACCGCTTGGGCTACGCGCGCGTCGACGTGGTCAGCGCGGCGGGCGAGTACGCGGTGCGGGGCGGCATCCTCGACGTCTTCCCGGCCACCGCCGACGCGCCGGTGCGGGTCGAGTTCTTCGGCGACGAGGTGGAGTCGATCCGGCCCTTCGAGCTGGCCTCGCAGCGCTCCGGCGGCACGCTCGACGAGATCACCGTCACGCCGTGGCTGGAGATCTTGCGCGACGAGGCGCTGCGCGCCACCGTGCTCGAGCGCGCGACCGGCGAAGCGGGCGTCGTCTCGGCGCTGCGCTCGTATCTCTCCACCGGCGCGGACGTGCCCGAGCCGTGGCTGTCGCTAGTCTACGACGAGCGCGCGACCGTGCTCGACTACCTCGACCGCGATGCGCTCGTGGTGCTCGAAGAGCCCGGCATGCTCGCGACGGTCGACCGCAGCCTCGACGACGAGCGCGCGCGCGGCGCGGAAGTGCTGATGGCCGGCGTCGACTCGGGCGAGCTGGACGTGCGTGACGACGAGGTCGGCGAAGCGCTGCTGGCCGACGTGGTCGCGCCGTACCCGCACCTGCACGACTACGCCGAACGGTTCGCGCGACGGCGGGTGCTGGTCGTCACCGGCGGCATCGAGGGCGGCGGCGAGCTGGCCTGGCTCCCGCGCGTGGTGGACGCGTTCGTGCTCGAGACACGGCCGGCGGAGCACTTCAACCGCCGGATCGAGATGTTCACTCAACAAGTCCGCGAGTGGGTCGAAGCCGGCGACACGGTGTGGCTGGTCGCGACGGGCGCCTCGCGCGTGGCCGAGATCGTGCGCGCGGCGGGCGTGAGCGCCGAGCGCAGCGCGCCGTTCGTTCACCTGCGCGCGGCCGGCACCGACGGCGTCGCGCTGATGCGCAAGAGCGGCACGGTCTTCGTCGACGGGGGCTCGCTCGAGAGCGGCTTCACCATTCCCGCGCTGCACCTGCACGTGCTGGGCGACCGCGAGATCTTCGGCCAGCCGGCCAAGCGCGTCAAGCTCCGCGCGGTCAAGGAAGGCGTGCCGGTCACGCTGTCCGACCTCAAGGTCGGCGACTACGTGGTCCACGCGGTGCACGGCATCGGCCAGTACCTCGGCCTGCGAACCGAGACGATCCTGGGCGCGCGGGGCGACTACCTCGACCTCAAGTACGCCGGCACGGACCGCATGCTCGTGCCGGTGCACCAGATGCACCAGGTCACGAAGTTCACCGCGACCGAGGGCGCCGCGCCGCGCCTGTCGCGCATGGGCGGGGCCGACTGGGCGCGCACCAAGACGCGCGTCTCGGAGAACCTGCAGAAGATCGCCGACGGCCTGGTCGAGCTGTACGCCGAGCGCGAGGTCGCGCGCGGCCACGCCTTCGCGCCCGACACGCCCTGGCAGGCCGAGCTCGAGGAGTCGTTCCCTTACGACCCCACGCCCGATCAGGGCAAGGCGATCGACGACACCAAGCGCGACATGGAAGCGCCAAAGCCCATGGACCGGCTGGTTTGCGGCGACGTCGGCTACGGCAAGACCGAGGTCGCGGTGCGCGCGATCTTCAAGGCCATCGCCGACAAGAAGCAGGTCGCGCTGCTCTGCCCGACCACGCTGCTGGCCGCGCAGCACGCGCGCACGCTGCAAGCCCGCTTCGCCTCGTTCCCGGTCCGGATCGAAGAGCTCTCGCGCTTCAAGAGCAAGAAAGAGCAGAAGGTCGCGATCGACGCCCTGGCCGAGGGCAAGGTCGACGTCGTCGTCGGCACCCATCGCATCCTGCAGAAGGACATCGTGTTCCGCGACCTCGGCCTGATCGTGGTCGACGAGGAGCAGCGCTTCGGCGTGATGCACAAGGAGCGCCTCAAGCAGCTCAAGGCCACCGTCGACGTGCTGACGCTGTCGGCGACGCCGATCCCGCGCACGCTGCAGATGTCGCTGATGGGCGTGCGCGACCTGTCGCTGATCCAGACCGCGCCCAAGAACCGCATGTCGATCAAGACCGTCGTCGTGCCGGCCGCGGACGCCGTGGTGCAGCGGGCGATCGTCAACGAGCTCGACCGCGGCGGCCAGGTCTACTACGTCCACAACCGGATCGAGTCGATCTACGGTATCGCCAAGGCGCTCGAGCAGCTCGTCCCCAAGGCCCGGGTCGGGGTCGGCCACGGCCAGATGCACGAGCACGAGCTCGAGCCGGTGATGTCCAAGTTCATCGAGGGCGAGCTGGACGTGTTCGTCTCGACCACGATCATCGAGAACGGGATCGACATCCCCAACGTCAACACGATCATCGTCAACGACGCCGACAAGTTCGGCCTGGCGCAGCTCTACCAGCTGCGCGGGCGGGTCGGGCGCTCCAACCACCAGGCCTATGCGTACCTGCTCTACCAGGCCCACAAGGCGCTCAGCGAGGACGCCAAGGCGCGCCTGGAGGCGATCCGCGAGTTCAGCCACCTCGGCAGCGGCTTGCAGATCGCGATGCGCGACCTGGAGATCCGCGGCAGCGGCAACCTGCTGGGCGCGGCGCAGTCGGGTTACATCGGGGCGGTCGGCTTCGAGACCTACGTGCAACTGCTGGCCGACGCGATCGCCGACCGCAAGGGGCAGGCGCACGAACGGACCGACGCGCGCGAAGCGGTGATCGACGTCAAGCTCGACGCCTACGTGCCCGAGGACTACATCCCGCAGATCTCGCAGAAGATCGCGGTCTACCAGCAGCTTGCCGCCGCGCGCACGCTGATCCAGGTCGACGAGACGGTGGAGTCGGTGCAAGACCGCTTCGGCGCGGCCCCGCCGGAGTTCGAGGCGCTGGTCGACATCACGCGCCTGCGCGTCATGGCGCTCGAGGTCGGCGTGACGCGGGTGGTGATCAACGAGCAGCGCCTGACCCTGGGCGTCGGGAGCGGCTTCAACCTCGACCCCGGCACGATCCCCAAGCTGCAGTCGATCACCAAGAACAAGTTCCGCTTCGGCGAGGGCAAGATCACGATCGACCTCCCGGCCCGCTCCGCCGCCGACCAATTGCCGACGCTGCGGGCGCTGCTCGAAGCGCTGTGACGCCTCCGCCAGGTATGGCCGCCGCCGGCCCAATGTGGATTTTGGTGACCGCATTCGGAACGGGAAAACATGGCGGCACCGGAAGGAGCACCTATGAGCGGATCACGGTTCGACTTGAAAGACCCTTCTATCGTGAAGGAGTTCGAGAAAGCGGCTGCCGACCACAAGCGTGAGGCATCGAGCTCCCGGCCACCGCTCGTGAGACTCTCATGAAAGAAGGCGTCCTGACGAAGTCGGGACGCCTCGCTCCCAAGTACCGCTCGAAATAGGAGTGCATCGTCTCTCATCCGCGTTCGTTCTTGCGTACCATGGGTGCGATCGGGCGGTGGGTGAACGCCTGCTGAGGGGCGAGAAGTTCAAGCCGAGCGAGAACGATTATGATTGGCTCAGCTCCGGCATCTACTTCTGGGAAAACACCCTCAGCGCGCGCTCGACCTTGCCTGCGAGGCGATGAACCGAACGGCTTCCAAGATCCGCGAACCACACACTATCCATAACTTCCTCACTGTCGTCTTCAGCGTCCGACCAAGACAACCACACCGCTCGAAATCGAGCGGTGTGTAAATCGATTGGTTGCGCAAGTTACCGCCGGGCCCTCTTCACGTACTTCAGTTTTCCAAGGTACATGCCGTGGTTTGTCCCCGCGCACGAGCATCGGCAAATTGTTGTCTTTGGCGTTCTTGCAGTTGTCCAAGCACTCCACGGTGGCGTCATATTCGCCCTGGATGAGCCCAACGCGTACCAGATACTCAAAGCATGTGGGGCATGTTGCATCCTCCACCTCGGTATCGCTCCCGGGAAGCGTATGTGTCGGCCAGAAGTGTCCTTGTCCGCATCTTGCGGTAGCCCTTCGCCCAACTCCAACCTGCGGCGCGACACCAAGACGCGTAAAGGCCCGTTTGACAGTTTCGCGTCGCTTTCTGATTGCGGTCGAGGTCTTATCAATTGCAGCGGCACATAGGCCGCATCCAAGCCTGGGCCTAGAGTCGGGCATGTTAGGCAGTTTGGTCGCGAGAAACTAGCACCCATGGATATTGGAGCGTAGCACACTAGAGTGCCATGAGCCTGACACACTGCCTAAACCATCACCCGCCGGGCCACCATTCCGGCCGCTGGCATTTCGAAGCTTGCCCTTAACAATAGTTGTTACTCTTGGTACACTGACCGCATGGGGACCATGAGCGTAAGCCTGCCCGATGACCTCGTCGCATTCGTCCAGGACGAGGCGGCCAACGGCGGCTATGGCAACCAGAGCGACGTGGTTCGGGAAGGTTTGCGCCTGCTACGCGAGCGCAAGCGGAAGGCTGCCGCTCTCCTCGCCGCGCTGGAGAAAGGTCACACGGACACCCTGGCCGGGCGCACGAAGCCGCTAACCGACGAACGACTGCGCGCCATCACCGACCGCGCCAAAGATCGAGGCACGAAGCGTCGAGGACGCATCTGAGCCGGCCCTACACCGTCGAGACGACCGACGAGGCCGACCTCGACCTCGATGACATCGCGGACTGGTACGACGAGCGGCATCCCGCCGGTGCCGACCGGTTCTTCAGTGACTTCCAGACCGCAGTTCGGATTCTCGGGACCTTCCCAAACGGTGGACGAGCACGCCCAGATCTGCGAGATGGCCGGCGCTCTTACCTGGTGCACCCATATCTCATCTTCTACGTCGTCGACGCCAATAGGAAGGCCGTCGTGATCGAGCGCGTGTTGCACGGCGCCATGGACGCCAGTTCCGAAAACTTCGATGTATGACCTGACGGGTTAAACGAGGTCCCCTCACAGGGGTGCGTCGAGCCGTAGAGGGCGCAACCGCAGTGTAACGGCCCGTCATGCCCTAGGGTTCTGCATAGGCGGCACCACGAAATCGGCGGAGAAAGCACGTCATGCCCTAGGGAACGCACCTTGGGGCACGACAGGCATTCGATGCCGAAAGGGTGCTCCAGGATGGTCTTCTTGGTTCAAATTCTTGCACTGATCGCAGGGCTAGCTCTTACCATGGCGGGCGGCGTCCCGTCATCGGGAAATCACGGCGTGGGCAACGGCGCCACCGTGACCCCGTCCGACGTCTTTCTGCCCGGGCTGGGCTGATAGCGGATCGGAGGTCGCGACGGCGAACGAACCGTCGCGTATCGTGGTCGGGCGTCACCGAATGCGCCCGGCCACGTCTCCTCTTCGGCGTGTGGGAGGTGTCAGCCGTTCCTTTCAAGACGACCAAAGCTCACGAACACGCAGCGCTCTCCGACGCTCGGCAAGCGAACGACGACGGTGAGTTCGAAACGTGCCTCAGGCTATGCGATATGGTCGATACGCGGGACGATGCAAGGAAAGTAGACCTCGCGATGCTGCGTGCGCGCGTTCACGTGCGGCTTGACCGCGGTGACCGCGCGCTCGATGCGCTGCGTGAGATCGCATTCATGCCCCTCTCCGCCGATCACTACGTCGCCACGCAAATGTTGACCGGGGCAGCATACGTCCGGCTCGGCCAAAAGGAACGAGGCGAGGCGATCCTTTCGGCGGCGATGGGAAAGGCCAAGAAAGTCGACTCGACGCTACGCGCGGAGCTTGCTTTGCAATTCGGTATCGCGAAATTCCGTTTGGGCGCGTACGACGAGGCCGATTCCCTTTTGGCGAGCGTCCCCGCCGACGTGGATATCGTCCGGGCGCACGCACTAGAGTACCGCGGCTGGACTGCGCATGCCCGCGCTGACTTCGAGATTGCTGCACGGTATTTTCGTGAGGCGTTGGGCACGCTCGCGACATGCCGCCGTCGCGATCGATACGTCGAGGCGAGGTCTCTCTACGGCCTCGCTGCGCTGTGTCCCGAACTACTGTTGACCGAGGAATGGCCTATGGTCGAACGCCGCCTGCGGCGGTTCGATTGGTCCGCCAGCGGCGTTGCGATTGGGAGGTTCTGGGCGAGCCTGGCGGCATCGCTGATGTGCGAGACTGCGGGAGACATCCCAGGCGCGCGGCATTGGGCCCGGCACGCCGAGGCCGCGGCAAGCAGCGACGGACATCGTATCGTCGCACTCTGCCGGCTCGCTGCCGTCTTTCGAGGTCTTCGAGAGCGGCACGCGCATGCGGACTTGGTCGAGCGTGCGCGTGAGGCTTACGACGCGCTCGACTTGCGCGACCTGGGATCGGACCTCCAACAGTTGCCGCTCTACCTGGCCGAAGAGGTCGTGCAGACGAACGAACTCGAGTCAGCGAACCCGCTTCTCGCTCAATACCGTGAGATCGTCCTGCCGATGCTGAAGACGTCACCGGGAGACCTCGACCGCTACGTGGCGATGGAACGCTCCATCGAGGCGGTGCTGCTCGAAGCGCGCGGGGAGACCGATGAGGCCGTTCATGCGCTCACCTGGTCTTACGACGTGTTGTCGAAGCTCGGATACCGTCGTCGTGCAACATCGATCGCGTTGCAGCTAGCGCGGCTGACCGGTGCGAAGAGCTACATCGCGTACGCGGAAACCGCGCTGCGAGGAGCGAGCCCGTCGTTCTGGATGGCACGCGAGCTGGCCGAGATACGGACCGGGCCTGGTCCGACCGTCACCCCGACGGAATTGGAAATTCTCCGGCTGCTCGCGCAGGGGAAGACGTACAAGGAGATCGCTGCAGCCCGTGGCGCATCGGTCAAGACCGTGGGCAACCACGTGCAGACGCTCTTCCGCAAGTTCGCGGTCCACAGCCGCGGCGAGCTGACGGCCGAAGCCATCCGGCGCCGCATCGTGACGCTCCACCACCCGCAGCGAACGGCACCCAACTAGATTAAGGCATCTTCCCGACTCGACGCCACGAGCCCGGCACCGGCATCATCGACGCCAACGCGAAGGAGGCGTCGCCGTTGTGCGCAGGTGATCCGGAATCCGAACCGGGCGGCTCGAGAAAGCTGACCCCGAACGAGCGCCGTATCCTCGCCCGTCTGATCGACGGCAAACGGACGCCGGCCATCGCCACGGAGTTAGGCGTCAGCGTTCACACCGTCCGGACGGTGTGCAAGTCGATTCGTGAGAAGTTCGGCATGCGCCGCATGCGGGACATCGTGGCTGAATGCCGTTCGGAGGAGGCCTCAGGCGAAACCTGAGCCGGTGCGGCAAGAGCGTGGTTACGAGGGCCGCAACGCCGCCCAGTTCGCCGCCGCCTGCTGCACGGTCAGACCCGGGTCCGGATCGCACTCGTAGCCGAAGGTCTCGAATGCCGCCGGGTGCCGCTCGCGGATCGCGCTGGCCAGCTCGGGCACGATCAGCCGTTTCCACAAGCCGGGCGCGCCCTGCCAGTAGTGGTTGGGCACCGCCGCGCGCATCGCGTCGGGCGTGTAGAGCCCCACGACCGTGTCGACGTCGACCCGCTGCTCCATCCCCAGCGCCGTGCAGATGCGCCCGAACTCCTCGTGCGGGGTCTGCACCAGCCGCTCGTAGTGGACGTGGACCGCGGCGCGCGCCGCCCAAGCCACGCTGACGTTGAACAGCGTCGCCGCGCGCCAGCCCAGCGCGTAGTGCACGAAGGCGTCGCTGGTCGGGGTCGCGCCGACCAGCGTGCGCTCGTCACCGCACTCGCTGTAGAGCCACTTGCGGGTCGCCTCCTCGTTGCGCTGCGCGTAGGACAGGATGGAGAGCAGCACGTCCAGCGGGTGGCGCGCCATCACCATGATGCGGAAGCCGTACTGGCGCAGAAAGCCCTCGAACGGCAGCGTGCGGTGCCAGTGCATCGAGAGCGAGACGTCCTGCGGCAGCAGTTCCCAGGGCACGTCGCCCGGGAAGTACGCGCCCCAGTTCACGATCCCGGTCAGATGCGCGAACGAGGAGCGGAACCAGGTGTTCCCGGTCCGGGGCGTGCAGGCGAGAAAGAGGCGTGTCACGTGTCGTTCGTTCTCCGTCGCTAGAAGAGCCGCGTTTCGGCTAGGTCGAGGTCGTATTGCACCTTGCGGAAGATCTCGTCGGGGATGCGGCCGCGGTCGCGCAAGGTGCGGATCGCGCGCCGCTCGGCGGTCACCGCGGCGTGCTGGGCCTCGTGGTCGAACGCGCTGGCGGCGGTCTCCGACCCAGCACCGGGCGTCTCGTGGTGGCGCAGGTGGGCGATCCGGTTCTCGTACTCGTCCCGCAGCCGGGCCAAGATCTCGCGCTCCTCGGCATCGCGGTCGTCGCGCTCGAGCCGGGCGATCGCGCCCCAGCCGGCTTCGAGCGCGGCGACGCGCACCTCGAGCTCGCGCCGCTCGCCGTCGCCGGCGTCGTCCTGGCTGATCCGCAGCCAGCGCAGGAGCGGGATCAGCGATAGCCCCTGGCCGACGAGGGTCGCGAAGATCACCACGAAGGTGACGAACACGATCGCGTCGCGCTGCGGGAAATTCAGCGGCAGGGCGAGCGCCGCCGCCAGCGAGACGATCCCGCGCATGCCGCTCCAGCCGATCACCAGGATCCACGACCACGGCGGCATCGGATCGCGCTCGCGCAAGCGGGGCGAGAGCACCCGCGGCAGCACGGCGGTGGGGAAGATCCACAGCAGCCGCACCACGATCAGCACCGCGCTGATCGCCAGCGCCGCGGGCAGCAGTGCGAGCACGTGCGAGCCGGCCGCGATCGAGCGCAGCTGCAGCCCGATCGCCAGAAAGACGAACGCGTTGAGGACGTAGATCCACAGCGACCAGACGTTGATCCCGATCAGGCGCGACTCGGGCCCGAAGGCGACCGACGAGCGGCGCGAGACCGCGATCCCGGCCACCACCGTGGCCAGCACGCCCGAGACGTGCAGCGCCTGGCCGCCCAGGTACGCCGCGTACGGCGCGCCGATGATGATCAGGTTCTCGATCAAGGAGTCGCTCAGGTCGTGCCGGCGCAGCCAGCCCGCGAGCAGCTCGACGCTCCAGGCGACCGCGATCCCCAGCGCGATCCCGCCCAGCCCGACCACGACGAACGAGCCCGCCGCGCGCGGGAGCGAGAACGCGCCCGTCGTCACCGCGACGACCGCGTAGGCGTAGATCACCAGTGCCGTGGCGTCGTTGATCAGGCCCTCGCCCTCGAGCACCGTGACGATCCGGCGCGGGAGCGAGAAGCGCTCGAAGGTCGCGCTAGCCGCGACCGCGTCGGGCGGCGAGACGATCGCGCCCAGCACGAACGCGACCGGCCAGCTCAGGCCGGGCAGCAGCCACGCCGCGAGACCCGCCGCCGCGACCGTGCTCGCGACGACCAGCCCGACGGCGAGCAGCAGAATCGGGCGCAGGTTCGCCCGGAACAGCGCCCAGTCGGTGGCCCAGCCGCCGCTGAACAGCAGCGGCGGCAGGATCGAGAGGAAGATGAAATCGGGCGCGATCCGCACCGGCGGCAAGCCGGGCACGAAGGCCAGCGCCGTGCCGGCCAGCACGAACACGATCGGGTACGGGAGCGCCAGCCGCTTGGCGACGATCGCGAAGGCGATCGCGGCGGCCAAGCCGAGGACGAGCAAGACCGGCTCGGTCACGCGGGAGTCTGCGCCGGTGCTCGGACGGGTACCTGGAAAGCGTGCAGCGTGACGGCGGCCTGGGCGGCCAGATCGACGAGACGATCGAGTCGGTGGCCGAGCTGGAGCGGCGGGCCTTGGCCGAGGCGTCGCTCCAGCAGCGCGCCATCGAGCGCTTCACCCTAGCCGTGGGGCGCCCGCGCACGGTGGTGATCGTGCTCGCGGGGGTGGCGTTCTGGGTCGCGCTCAACGGGCTGCTGGCGCTCCTGGGCCGGCCCCAGCTCGACCCTCCGCCGTACTACTGGCTGCAAGGGCTCGTCTCGCTGAGCGCGCTGCTGATGACGGTCGTGATCCTGACCACCGAGAACCGCCAGAGCCAGTTCGGCGAGCAGCGCTCGCGGCTCAACCTGCAGAGCACCCTGCTGGCCGAGCGCAAGACGGCCAAGATCATCCAGCTGCTCGAAGAGCTGCGCTACGACTTGCCCAACGTCGAGAACCGCGAGGACCGCGAGGCCGAGGAGCTGACCCTCCCGACCGATCCTCACGCGCTGGCCCGGGAGCTGGAGAAGCGGACCCCGGCCCGGGGCGAGATCCCCGAGGCGGACTAGCCCCCGACGAGCGGAGCGCGCTCCGGAGGAGCGCTTCGGCAGGGCCCGGAACCGGGGAAGGTCGCGCGGAGGCGTACGATCCTCCGCCGTTTCACGTCGTCCCCTCCGAAAGAGAACCGATGTCTCGTATGCTTCGCGCCGCCGCCGCCCTCGGCACGGCTGCGCTCTGCGCCTCGCTCGCCGCTTGCGCCAGCGGGTCCGCCGCCGGTGGTGACGTCGCCGCCGTGAACGGCCAGAAGATCTCGCGCGCCGACTTCGACCACAAGCTCGAGTCGAGCCCCGCCGCCCGTCAGACGCTCACCCAGCTGGTCCAGCAAGACCTGATCGACCAGTATGCCAAGGACAAGAACGTCACGGTCACCCAGGCCGAGATCGACAAAGACGAGTCGGACATCAAGGCCAAGTACCCGCCCGGCCAGTTCGAGAACATCCTCAAGCAGCAGGGCCTGACCGAGCAGGACGTCCAGACGATCCTGCGCCAGCAGCTCGTGCTCAAGAAGGCCGTCGGCACCCAGGTCAAGGTCAGCGATGCCGACGTCAAGGCGTTCTACGGCAAGAACCACGCCCAGTTCGACAAGCCGGCCCAGGTCCGGGCCCGCCACATCCTCGTCGCCGACCAGAACAAGGCCAAGGACGTCCTGGCCAAGCTCAAGGCCGGCGGCAGCTGGGACACGCTGGCCAAGCAGTACAGCACCGATCCCTCCACCAAGGATAAGGGCGGCGAGCTGGGCTTCTTCGGCCGCGGTCAGATGGTGCCGCAGTTCCAGGACGCGGCGTTCGGCGCCAAGCCGGGCCAGATCGTCGGCCCGATCAAGTCGCCCTTCGGCTATCACGTGATCCAGGTCGAGGAAAAGAAGGCCGCGACCAAGGCGACCTACGCCTCGGTCGAAAAGCAGATTCGCGACCAGCTCACCTCGCAGCAGCAGTCGCAGCAGATCCCGGCCTTCTTGCAGTCGCTCCGCAGCACCGCCAAGATCGACGTCTACGACGACCGCTACAAGGACGCGTTCCCGCCGCCGCTCGCCGCGCCGGCCGCCAGCGGCGCCGCAGCGCCCGCGGC
>CAXTNU010000060.1:0-15129 GCA_964245595.1 uncultured bacterium
GGATTGCTGATGGAACAGTGGAGTTCGCGCTGCCGTGGCTGGCGAGCGGCGTGCCGCGCGCGCGCATCAGCGTCGTGCCGCTGGGCTACGGCGACGCCGCGCCGTGCGCCGCGCCGTGGCTCGCCGAGCGGCCGTACGCGTTCTATGCGGGGAATCACAAACCGCACAAGGGGCTGGCGACGCTGTACGCCGCCTGGCGCGATCTGCCGGCCGAGCTCGCGCTCGACCTGGTCCTCACCGGCCCGCCCGAACCCAGTGTCGCGGCGCACTATCGGCGCGCGCGCGGTGAGCTGGTCTTCCTCGGCACGCTCGACGAAGCGACGCTGGCACGGCGCTACCGCGGCGCGCTGGCCTACGTGCAGCCCGCGCTGGCCGAAGGCTTCGGCATCCCGGCGCTCGAGGCGGCCGTGGCCGGCACGCCGGTGCTCGCGACCACGACCTCGGTGCCGGCGCTCGTCGCGCCCTACGCGCGCACGTTCGCGCCGGGCGACGCGCGCGCGCTGAACGCGCTGCTGCTGGAAACCGCGCGCGATCCCGGCGCAGCGCGCGCGCGCGCCGCCGCGGGGGCCGAAGCTTTGCGGCCGTATACCTGGGATCGCTTCGCCGCGCACAGCGCGGCAGTGTTCCGCGACATAGTCGAGACGCACCGTTCGGCGCGTCGATAGTTTGACCCATTGACGTTGCACCAGACGATTTGTTAGGGTCTTTTTCCCCAATTCTAAAACGATGTCGGGTGATCGTATCGGACGCGCGCTGGCGCGCGTTCGGCGCTGCGTCTCGACCACGCGCGGCCGCTTCGTTCGGTCGCTCGCCCGTATCGCACGAAAGAGGCTCTCATGCGCTTTCGGGCTTTTACGTTCGCGTCGGCGGTGCTGCTGGCGCTCGGTCTCACCGCCGGGACGTTCGGTGGTAATCGCGGCGACGCCACGCTGGTGGTGGCGCGCCTCAAGGACGCGGTCGTGCTCGACCCCTCGCACGCGGTCGACCTGCGCTCGCTCGACACCGCGGCCGAAGTGCTGCAGAATCTGGTGACTTTCAAGCCGGGCTCGTTCGAGCTCGCGCCCGACGCGGCGCGCTCGTGGTCGGTCAGCCCCGACGGCAAGACCTGGACCTTCGAGCTGGCGCCCAACCTGGTGTTCTCCGACGGCACGCCGCTCGACGCCGCGGCGGTGAAGTTCAACTTCGACCGCTGGCGCCTGCCCGCGCACCCCGCCCACGGTGCGTACTCGTACTCGTACTACGCGGCGAACTTCGGCGGCTTCCCGGGCGCGATCGCCGACGTGCGCGCGCCGGCACCGAACCGGGTCGTGATCGCGCTCACCAAACCGCTGGGCCCGTTCCTGCGCGACATCGCCGAGCCGGCGTTCGGGATCGGCAGCCCGCGCGCGATCAGCGCCGATCCCGCCGCGTACGAGCGCGAGCCGATCGGGAGCGGCCCGTACACGGTCGCGGAGTGGGTGCGCGGCGACCACATCACGCTGCGCGCCGACCCGCACTATGCCGGGCCCAAGCCGGCCTACGGCACGGTGGTGCTGCGCGCCGTTCCAGATTCGTCGAGCGGGGTGCGCGCGCTGCGCGCCGGCGAGGTCGACGTGCTGACCGACCCGCACCCCGCGGACGCCGAGACGCTGGCTTCGCAAGGCATGGCGATCGCGCGCCAGCCTTCGAACAACGTCGCCTACCTGGCCCTCAACCTCGAGCGCAAGCCGTTCGGCGACGTGCGCGTGCGCCGCGCGGTCGCCTACGCGATCGACAAAGTCCGGCTGGTCGCGCGGTTCTACGCCGGCGGCGCGGTGGTGGCCGACAACTGGACGCCGCCCGGGATGGCGGGCGAGAACGCGGCGGTCAAAGCCTACCCGCACGACGTCGGGCGCGCCAAGGCGCTGCTGGCGGCGGCTGGTTTTCCGCACGGCTTCACGACCACGCTGTCGTACGCGACCTCGCCCCAGCCGGATCTGCCCGCGCCGCGGCGTTTGGCCGAGGCGTTCCAGGCGGACTTGCGCGCGGCCGGCATCACGGTCGCGCTGCGGCCCTACGAGCTGCGCGCTTACCTCGCCACGATCAAGCACGGCGGGCACGACATGTGCCTCATCGACTGGACCGGCGACAACGGCGATGCGGACAATTTCTTCTACCCGGTGCTCGACCAGGACGCGGCCCACGACGGCACCGCGATGAACTACTCGTTCTGGCGCGACCCGCGCTTCCATGCCCTGATGCTGGCCGGCCAGAACACCGTCGGCGAGCGCGCGCGCGACGCGGTCTACCAGCACGCCAACCGGCTGGTGCACGACGAGGTGCCGGCGGTGCCGCTGGTCCACACCAGCGTTCCGCTGGTGCTCAAGCGGACGCTGGCAGGCTTCGTGCCCAGCCCCAACACCTCGTATCACTTCGAGCTCCTCCGCCCGCCCGCGCTGGCCAGTGTCAGATCGGCGCGGTGAAGCGTTCGTTGACGCGCTGGGCCGGATTTGCTAGCCTGCTCCTCGGATTGAAGCGGTCGGGGTAGCCGTTTCCGTCGCGATCCCTCCTTTGCTCCGCGCCCGCTCGTCGCAGCACGAGGAGATCGCCATCGGCTCATCCGTTCTCAAGGCCGCGCTCGCCGCGCTGGTGCTCGCCGTGGGCGCGGCGGGCGCCGCCGGCGCCGATTCCGGCGGCCCGCAGCTGGTGATGGCGCGGGTGAAGGACGCGCTCAACCTCGACCCCGCGCACGCGGTCGAGTCGCGCTCGTTCAACATCACCAACGAAGTGATGCAGAACCTGGTGACCTTCAAGCCGGGTTCGTTCGACATCGCGCCCGACGCGGCGCGCTCGTGGTCGGTCAGCCCCGACGGCAAGACCTGGACCTTCGAGCTGGCGCCCAACCTGGTGTTCTCCGACGGCACGCCGCTCGACGCCGCGGCGGTGAAGTTCAACTTCGACCGCTGGCGGCTGCCCGCGCACCCCGCCCACGGGAGCTTCCTCTACACCTACTACTCGTCGGACTTCGGCGGCTTCCCGGGCCTGATCGCCGACGTGCAGGCGCCCAGCCCGACCCGGGTCGTGATCGCGCTGACCCAGCCGCTGGGACCGTTCCTGCGCGACATCGCCGAGCAGTCGTTCGCGATCGGCAGCCCCAAGGCGATCGCTGCCGACCCGCAGCGCTTCGAGCGCGAGCCGATCGGCAGCGGCCCGTACACGGTCGCGGAGTGGGTCAAGAACGACCACATCACGCTGCGCGCGAACCCCACCTATGCCGGCCCTAAGCCCGGTTACGGCACGGTCGTCGTGCGCGCCATCCCCGACCCGGCGACCAGCGTGCAGCTCATCCGCGACGGCCGCATCGACATGCTCACCGACGCCCCGCCGGCGGCCGTCACGGCGCTGGCCGCGCAGCCCGGCATCGCGGTCGCCGAGCAGCCTTCCAACAACGTCAGCTACCTCGACATGAACGTGCAGCGCAAGCCGTTCGGCGACGTGCGGGTGCGCCGGGCGGTCGCCTACGCGCTCGACAAGTCGGCGATGGTGAAGAACCTCTACGCCGCAGGCGCGCTGGTGGCCGACAACTGGACCCCGCCCGGGATGCTGGGTGAGAACCGGGCCGTCAAAGCCTACCCGCACGACGTCGCCCGGGCCCGGGCGCTGCTGGCCGCGGCCGGCTACCCGCACGGCTTCGCGACGAACTTGTACTACCCGACCCTGCCGCAGCCGTACCTGACCGAGCCGCAGCGGGTGGCCGAGGCGATGCGCGACGATCTGCGCGCGGCCGGGGTGCGCGTGCGGCTCGTGCCGTTCGACAACCTGCGCCAGTTCCTGGACCGGGTCAAGCACGGCGACCACGAGATGTGCCTGCTGGGCTGGATCGGCGACAACGGCGACCCCGACAATTTCTTCTATCCCGAGCTGGACATGGACTCCGCGCACACCGACGGCACCGCGCAGAACTACACCTACTGGCGCGACCCGCGCTTCCACGCCCTGATCCTGGCCGGCCAGAACACGGTCGACGAGGCCAAGCGGCGCGCGATCTACCAGCGCGCCAACGCGATGGTGCGCGACCAGGTGCCGGCGGTGCCGCTGGTCCACACCACCGTGCCGCTGCTGCTCAAATCGTCGCTGCGCGGCTTCGTCCCCAGCCCCAACACGTCGTACCACTTCGAGCTGATCGGGGCGCCGGCGGGCTCGTGACGGGCCCGCCCGAGGGCGGCGTCGGACCGCGGGCGTATACCTAGGCCTCATGCCCCTGTTCCGGTCCGCCCGTCCGCTCGCGGCGCTGTTCGCGGCGCTCGCGCTGACGTGGTCCGTGCCCGCCGCCGGGCTGGCCGCGCCGCCCAAGCGCGACGAGGCGCCGGTGCGCGAGATCGCGATCGTGGTCAACGGCGAGGAGCTGGCGCGCGATCCCGCCCCGCGCATGGTCGGCGGCCGGTTGCTCGTGCCGGTGGTGCGCATCTACAGCGCGCTGGGGATCAGCGTGGCGCGCGAGGGCGACTCGCTGGTCGCCTCGGCACCCGCCAAGCGGATCGTGGTCCGGACCGGCTCGCGCCTGGCCACGGTCGACACCCGCCGCGTGCAGCTCGAGGCGCCGGCCCAGACGATCGACGGCGCGACCTACGTGCCGCTGCGCTTCGTGGCCGACTCGCTGGGCGCGCAGGTGTCCTACGACTCCAAAGGCTCGCGGGTCGAGGTGATCTCGACGGTGGTCGGGCGCACGCCCGGGCTCGAGCAGCGCAGCGGCGGCACGACCCAGATCGTCGGCGGGATCAGCGCGATCGACCTCAACTCCGCGCCCGAGTCGATCACCGTCACCCGCGGGCCGTCGGAGCGCACGATCGCGATCACTTCCGACGCCAAGATCATGGTCCAGGACGTCGTCACCCGGACCGAGACCGCCGCCGCGCTGAGCGACCTGCACGTCGGCGACGCGGTCGGCATCCTGCTGCGCTCCGACGGCCGGGTCGAGCGCGTGGTGGCCCGCTTCGCCTCGCGGGCGGGAACGATCGCGGCCGTGTCGCCCAGCGCCTTCGTGCTCCAGAGCGGGTACGTCGTCACGCCCGACAAGTCGACCGCGATCACCCTCAACGCCCAGCCCGCGACGCTGGCCGAGCTCAAGGTCGGCGACAGCGTGACCGTGCGGCTCAACCCCGACACCGGCGAGAAGCGCCAGATCCTGGTCGCGCGCCAGATGCCGGCCACGCCCGGCCCGGCCGGCACCGCCCAGATCGCGGACGTGTCGATCGCCGCGCGCGGCGCGCTCCACGCCGGCGACGTGCTGACCGTGACGCTGCGCGGCACGCCGGGCGGCCGGGCCAGCTTCGACATCGGCACCTACGTGGCGGGCCGGCCGATGCGCGAGACGCAGCCCGGCGTCTACAGCGCGAGCTACACCGTGCCGGCCGGGGTCAACTTCGGCCGCACCACCGTCTACGGCCACCTCAACGTGGCCGGTTCCGAAGCGCCGCGCGCGGAGGCCTCGCAGCTCGTCGCGGTGACCACGACGCCGCCCCAGATCGTCGACATCGCGCCCGGCAACGGGCTGACCGTCAACAACAACAAGCCCTCGATCTACGCCACGTACCGCTCGCCGACCGACGTCGGCATCGATCCTTCGCGGGTGCGAATCGAGGTCAACGGCCTCGACGTCACCGCCGCCGCGACCCGGACCGATTCGTTCATCACCTATAGCCCCAGCGTTCCGCTCGCGGACGGCGGCGTGACCGTGATCGTCACCGTAGCCGACAACGCCGGCAACGGCACGACCCGCCGCTTCTCGTTCACCGTCCGCTCGCACAACTAGAGGAGATCGCCATCGCACACATCGCTCTGAGGTCCACGCTCGCGGCGCTCGCGCTCGCGCTGACGGCCAGCGCCTGCGGCGGCGGCAGTTCGGCTTCCGCCGGTTCGGGTGGCAACGGCGCGCAGCTCGTGATGGCGCGCGTGAAGGACGCGGTCGTGCTCGATCCCTCGCACGCCACCGACGGGCTCTCGCTCAACACCGCCAACGAAGTCATGCAGACCCTGGTGGCCTTCAAGCCGGGCTCGTTCGACGTCGTCGGCGGCGCGGCCCAGAAGTGGTCGGCCAGCGCCGACGGCAAGACCTGGACCTTCGACCTCAAGCCGGGTCTGGTGTTCTCCGACGGCACGCCGCTCGACGCCGCGGCGGTGAAGTTCAATTTCGACCGCTGGCGCCTGCCCGCCAAGCACGGGCCGTTCGCGTACTCGTACTACGCCTCGGTCTTCGGCGGTTTCCCGGGCGCGATCGTCGACGTGCAGGCGCCGACCAAGACCCGGGTCGTGATCAAGCTCGCCAACCCGCTCGGGCCGTTCCTGCGCAACATCGCGGAGCAGTCGTTCGCGATCGGCAGCCCGACCGCGATCCAAGCCGATCCCAAGGCCTTCGAGCGCAAGCCGGTCGGCAGCGGGCCCTACACGCTGGCCGAGTGGGTGCGCGACGACCACATCACGCTGGCCGCCAACCCCAAGTACGACGGGCCCAAGCCCAGCTACGGCACGGTGATCATCCGCGACATCCCCGACCAGGCCACCAGCGTGCTCTCGATCCAGCACGGCGACATCGACATGCTGACCGATCCGCGCCCCGACGACGCCAAGTCGCTCGCGAGCCAGACCGGGATCACGATCGCCCAGCAGCCCTCGAACAATGTCAGCTACATGGCGATGAACGTCGAGAAGAAGCCCTTCGGCGATCTGCGCGTGCGCCAAGCGGTCGCGTACGCGCTCGACAAGCCCGCGATGGCGAAGAACTTGTACTCCAGCGGCGCGGTGGTGGCCGACAACTGGACCCCGCCCGGGATGCTGGGCGAGAACCCGGCGGTGAAGAGCTACCCGCACGACGTCGCCAAAGCCAAGGCGCTGCTGGCCGCGGCCGGCTTCCCCAAGGGCTTCGCGACGACGCTGTTCTACCCGACCGCGCCGCGGCCGTACCTGCCCGAACCGCAGCGCGTGGCCGAGGCGCTCCAGGCCAACCTGCGCGACATCGGCATCACGCTCACCCTGCAGCCGTACGAGTTCGGCGTCTTCCTCGACAAGATCCGCCACGGCGAGCACGACATGGCGCTGATCGGCTGGACCGGCGACAACGGCGATCCCGACAATTTCTTCTACCCGCTGCTCGACCAGGACTCGGCCCACAAAGACGGCACCGCGCAGAACTACTCGTTCTGGCGCGATCCCAACTTCCACAAGCTGATGCTGGCCGGCCAGAACACGGTCGACGAGGCCAAGCGCAAGACGATCTACCAGCAGGCCAACGCGATGGTGCGCGACCAGGCTCCGGCGGTGCCGCTGGTCCACACCACCGTCCCGCTGGTGATGAAGTCCGCGCTCAAAGGCTTCGTGCCCAGCCCCAACACGTCGTACCACTTCGAGCTGCTCCAAGCGCCGGCGGCCTCGTAGCGATGGCCCTGGACGACGACTGCATCTTCTGCAAGATCGTGCGCGGCGAGATTCCGGCCAAGGAAGTGCTGCGCGACGAGCACGTGGTGGCCTTCCACGACCTCAACCCGCAGGCGCCGACCCACGTCCTGGTGATCCCGACCGCGCACGCCCCGCACCTGAGCGCGTTCGCGGCGGCGGTCGGCGGGGCGCAGGCAGCGCGCCTGCTGACCGCCGCGGCCGAGCTCGGGCAGCGCTTCGGCCCGAGCGGCTACCGGGTGGTGATCAACGAGGGCGACGAGGGCGGGCAGACCGTCAACCACCTCCACGCCCACGTCCTGGCCGGGCGCCAGATGAGCTGGCCGCCGGGCTGAGCGTTTCTTTGACGGCCGGCCCGAGTTGTGGTATCGTCTCCCTTCGGGCCTATCGAGCAGGCCACGACCCGGCTTTTGCCGTGCGGAGGGAGGTGTTCACGTAGATGGAGATTCGAGTCGCACCCGGCGAGACGATCGAGAGCGCCCTGCGCCGTTTCAAGAAGGCGACCCAGAAGGCCGGCGTCCTCGCGGAAGCGCGCAAGCACGAGCACTACGAGAAGCCCAGCGTCCGCCGCAAGAAGAAGAGCGCCGCCGCGCGCAAGCGCCGCAGCTAGCTCGCCCAGCCGCCGCCGAACCGAGATCGCCCGCCAGCCGCGGGCGTTTTCTTTCCCGGCGCGAACGCTCGGGTTCCATGCAGAGCGGTCCTGAGCTGCGCGCCCGCTTCGCGCGCGACGGCTTCCTGGTGCTCCCGGATTTCGCGTCCCCGGCGGCGGTCGCGGAACTGCGCGCGCGCGCCGAGGAGATCGTGGCGGCGTTCGACCCGGCCGCCGCGCACGGGACGTTCAGCGCCCGCGACGGCGCGCCGGCGACGACGTCGGACGAGTACTTCCTGACCTCCGGCGACAAGATTCGCTGCTTCTTCGAGGAGGAGGCGTTCGACGCGGCGGGCGCGCTGCGTGGCCCAAAGGCGCTCTCGATCAACAAGATCGGCCACGCGCTGCACGACCTCGACCCGGTCTTCGAGCGCTTCTCGCACGACCCGCGCCTGCACGATCTGACCGTCGCGCTGGGGTTGGCAGAGCCGCTGGTCTACCAGTCGATGTACATCTTCAAGCAGCCGCGCATCGGCGGCGAGGTGCGCTGGCACCAGGACGCGACCTACTTCGACACCGCGCCGATAACCGTCACGACGCTGTGGTTCGCGCTGGAGCGCGCCGATGCGAGCAACGGCTGCCTGTGGGTGCAGCGCGGCGGCCACCGCACGCCGCTGCGCGAGCGCTTCGTGGTCGACGCCGCCGGGAGCCGGCTCGAACGGCTCGACCCGACGCCCTGGCCCGCACCCGACCACGCCGAGCCGGTCGAGGTCGAGGCCGGAACGCTCGTCGTGCTCCATGGTCTGCTGCCCCATTACAGCGCGCCCAACCGCTCCGAGTCGTCGCGCCACGCCTATACGCTGCATGCCGTCGATGGCACGGCGCGCTACGCGCCCACCAACTGGCTGCAGCGCGGCCCGGACGCTCCGGCGCGCGGCTTCGCCGGCTGACGCGGCGCTCCGGCGCGGCCTTGGCCGATTGGCGAACCGAACGCCCAGGCGAGGGCACCGCCACACACCGAAAGGTGAGCGAACCGCTGTGGGGCGGATACGGAGTCGTTCGTGGGAGGTCGTCATGCGGATCGAGGTTTCGTGGCGCGCGGGTTGGCTGGCGGCCGTCTTCGGCGTACTCGCCGCGGCGCCGGCCGGCGCCGCGGTCGCCGCTCCGGTGCCGGTCGTCGCGCAAGCGGCCGCGCCCGCCGCCCAGACCGCGCAAGTCCAGGGCGCGGTCCGAACCGCCGGCGGCACGCCGGTGGGCGGGGTGACGGTCAGCTTCAGCGGGGCGGCGATCAGCAGCGCGACGACCGATGATAACGGCGCCTTCACCGTCGCCCTCCCGCCGGGCGTGTACCGCGTCGCCGCGAGCAAGAGCGGCTACGTCGCGGCGGTGCTGTCGGACTTCGCGGTCGTCGCCGGCACGACCGTGCCGCTGACGGTGACGCTCTACCAGGCCGACTTGACCTCGCTGCAAACGATCGGCCGCACGTCGTCGGTCAGCCGCGGCAGCGGCAGCGCGATCAACACGGGAACCGCCGCTTCGAGCTTCATCGGCGGGCAAGCGTTCGCGAACCTGGCGAACCCGCAGATCAACAACGTCCTCGAGCGCCTGCCCGACGTCACGATCCAGCACATGGGCAGCCAGCCCGACACCACGATCATCGTCGGCGGCGTGCAGCCCTACGAGACCCAGGTCCTCATCGACGGCCACCCGATTGCGCTGGGGCAGTACGGCGTCTGGCTGAGCCAGTATTTCCCGTCGTACCTGATCGGCGGCGCGGAGACCCAGTCCGGCGCCGGCAACACCACGCCGTTCGCGAACCTCGCCGTCGGCGGCACCGCGAACCTGCTCACGCCCGGCTTCACCACGCTCCCGACGGCCGAGTTCGCCACCGGCTACGACAACTACCAAGCCCAGTACTCGCATTTTCTCGCCAGCGGTTCCGCCGGCAAGCTGCAGTACGTCGTCGGCGCCGGCACCGACGGGTACAACGGTCCGTATTTCGGCACGAAGAAGTGCCTGGTCACGCCCGACGCCTTCGGCGCCAACGAGAACACGCCCGCGGCGACCGGCATCGTCCAGACCTGCACCGACGCGAGCGGCTCGTTCTTCAACAAGGGCGAGGTGCTCAAGCTGCGCTACAACTTCTCGCCCGCGACGTCGTTCGAAGCGGGCTTCGTCGGCGCGTGGGGCGGCTACAACCCGCAGGGCACGGCCTGGGGCACGTCGCTCGGCGCGACGACGATCGTGCCGTGCCTGACCTCGGACGCCGACAAGTGCACCAACCCGAACTTCGCGTACCTCACCGGCAGCAAGGTGCCGGGCTACGGCTGGTACACCGGCTCGTCGGTCTACAACAACCAGACGCTCTTCGACGCGCAGCTGCGCACGTCGATCGGGAGCAACACGCTGCTCGTGCGCCCGTACGTGGGCGTCATCGAACCCGAGATCATCCTGGGCGCGGGCCAGACGTCCTTCCCGAACTTTTTCTCGCCGCCCAACGCGACCCCGGCGAACTCGAACCCGAGCGACCCCAACGACCCCTACACGAACTTCGTCAAGGACTGCAGCGGAAACTTCGGCACGCCGACCAATCCGGCGGGTGGAGTGACGGTCGTCAACGGCCGGACCGAGTGTTTCGGCGGGGCGTACACGACGTTCGAGCAGGACAAGCTGTACGGGTCGACGTTCTCGTTCCTGCACCCGTTCGGCGACAGCTTGCTGAACTTCACCTACGACTTCCACGGCCAGAGCACGTACGCGTACATCGACAACCCGTCGTTCGTCTCGGTGCCGTTCTCGACCAACCGGTACTCGACGTTCTCGCTGACCGGCGACCTGCACCTCATCCGCAACCTGGGCATCGACGTCGGCCTGTACGACACCACCTGGAGCGTCGACGGCGTGCAGCGCGCCAACCCCGCGTCGCTGACCGACACCTCGCTGACCGGGCTGTCGCGCAAGGTCACGCGCTTCGACCCGCACGTCGCGTTCGTGTATCGCCCGGCCGGGGGGCTCGCGTACCGGGCCTCGTACGGAACGTCGGCGACGTTCCCGTTCATCGGGCAGGTCAGCGGTCTGGCGACCTATCAAACCCCGGCCGCATCGCTGGGCCCGCCGTTCCAGTTCGGCGGCACCCTGACCGAGAAGAACCCCAACCTCGTGCCGGAGGTCGCCATCGAAGAGGGTCTGGGGATCGACCAGCGCTTTCGCAACGGCGGCGTCGCGAGCCTGGACCTGCAGAACACCGTGGTGCACAGCGTCTTCGAGCAGCTGACCTCGGCGGTGCAGTCGCCGACCGGCCTGGAGGGCATCTTCCTGCCGATCAACGCGGCCCGGCTGCGCACGCAGCTGGCGGCGCTGAAGTACCGCTACGCTCCGCGCGCCGGTTTGGGTTACAGCGCGGAGCTCGCGGCGGAGCGCTCCGTCGTCGACGGCCTGACGCCCAACCTCTACACGCCGGGCGGACCGGGCAGCTTCCCGGTCAACGACGTGCAGATCTGCGGCAACGGGGTCGCGGCGCCCGGCATTCCGACCTGCATCCCTTATCTGAAAGGCTACGGCCAGCTGACTTACACCTGGCGCGACGGCACGTACGCCGGCCTGGGGCTCAGCTACCAGGGCAAGAACAACGCGTACTTCCAGCCGCCGTTCGCGCTGCTGGATTTCACTTTCCGCAAGCCGGTCACCCGGATGCTCGAGCTGCAAGTCGGCATCGAGAACCTGCTCAACACGAACACCTACAACCAGTATCTCGCGCTGCCCAACCTCGGCACGCCGCTCACCGCGGCGACCACCGACGTGAACTTCACCTCGGTGCAGCAAACGTCGTTCACGCCGACCCTGGTCGCCGCGCCGCCGCGCGTCGTCCGGCTCCAGCTGCGGCTGCACACCGGCCGCTAGCGCGGCCGGGGCGGCGCGGCGGTGCGGGACGGCGCACGGGCGGTAAAGAAAACCCGGCGATGCCCCGTACTGCCGCCCGCCCATGAGCATCAAAGAGCAGATCACCGCCGACATGAAGGACGCGATGAGAGCGCGCGACCAGGTGCGGCTCGACACGCTGCGCGGCGTCGTCTCGGCGTTCGACTACCGCCGCATCGAGGCCGGCGCCGAGCTCTCGGACGAGGACCAGCTGGCGGTCGTGCAGCGGCTGGTGAAGCAGCGGGACGACTCCATCACGCAGTTCACCAAAGCCGGCCGCACGGAACTGGCCGACAAGGAGACCCGCGAGCGGGGCATCCTCCAGCAGTACCTGCCGCCCCAGAAGTCCGCCGACGAGGTGCGCGACGTCGTGCGCCGAGCGCTGGCCGGCCTGCCGGCCGAGGGCCGCAACCAGGGCGCGCTCATGAAGGCCGTGATGCCGCGGCTCAAGGGGCTGGCGGACGGCAACCTGGTCCGCCGGATCGCAGCCGAGGAACTCGCCTCCGTTTAGTTCGGCCCAGGCGTAACTCCGGCCGGCGAGCGCGGTACGCACGGTCGTGACCGTCCGCCGCATCGCCGTGATCCTCTGCCTGGTGCTCGGGGCGGTGGCGGCGTGGAGCTCGGCCCGGGCCGCGACCCGCGCTGCGGTCGTCGTCGTTCCGGTCCACGGTACGATCGACGAGGGCATGGCTCATCTGGTCGCGCGCGCGGTCGCCGAAGCGAAGGCCGAGCACGCGCGCGCGATCGTCCTGGACGTCGACACCTTCGGCGGGCTGGTCTCGGCCGGGACCGAGATCCGCGACGCGCTGCTCGATTCGCCCGTCCCGGTCGACGCCTACGTCAGCCGGGCCTGGTCGGCCGGGGCGCTCGTCGCGCTGAGCGCGGGCCGGATCGAGATGGCGCCGGGCGCCTCGATCGGCGCCGCCGAGCCGATCCCCAAGACGATCAAGACCGTCTCGGCCTTGCGCGCGGAGTTCGCCGCGACCGCCGCTCGCCACCACCGCGACGAGAAGCTGGCCGCCGCGATGGTCGACGCTAGCGTCGACGTGCCGTCCTACAAGGCGCCCGGCGCCGTCCTCAGCCTGACCGCCGACCAGGCCCGCTGGGCCGGGATCGCGGAGGGCAGCGCGTCCTCGTTCGATGCGGCGCTGGCGCACTTCGACCTGGCCGGCGTGCCGCGCGCGGGCGCGGAGTACACCTGGGGCGAGCAGATCGCGCGCTTTGCGACCAATCCCGAGATCAGCGGCATCCTGCTCGCGATCGGATTCCTGGGCCTGCTGATCGAGCTGCAGACGCTGCACCTGGTCGCCGGGCTGGCCGGCGCGAGCGCGCTGGCGCTGTTCTTCGGCACCCACGTCTACGCCGGGTTCTCCGGCGGCTTGGTGGTCGGGCTGGCGCTGGCCGGCATCCTGCTGATCCTGGTCGAGCTGCACGTGCTCCCGGGGCACGGCATCGCCGGCACGATCGGGATGCTGACCCTGCTCGGCGCGGTGCTGCTCGCCTTCGGGCTGCCGTTCTTCGTCGGCGCGCTGCAGGCGCTGGCGGTCGCGATCGTGCTCAGCGCGGTCTCGTTCGCGCTGCTCCAGCGGGTGCTGCCCGAGAACGCGTTCGTCAAGCGGCTGACCTTCGCCGGCGCGCAAGGCCCCGACTACGTGGCCGCGCCGGACTACCGCGCGCTGCTCGGCCGCAGCGGCACGGCGCTCTCGTTCCTGCGCCCGGCGGGCCTGGCGGTCTTCGGCGAGACCCGGGTCGACGTGCTGTCGGAAGGCGATTTCGTCCCCTCCGGCACACCAGTCCGCGTGACCCGCGTGGAAGGCTCGCGCATCTTCGTGCGACCCGAAGCGTAAGGAGAGCCCATGGTCGCGATTGGTTTGTTCGGCGTGGTGATCACGATCGCGATCATCGTCGTCATCATCCTGTTCCTGTACTATTTCCCGCTCGGGCTGTGGATTCGCACGATCGCCGCCGGCGTGCCGCTCTCGATCGGCTCGCTGATCCGCATGCGCATCATCGGCGTGCCGGCGGGCGTGATCGTCTCGAACCTGGTGCGCGGGCGCAAAGCCGGCATTCCGCTCACCGTCGACCAGCTCCAGTCGCACGTCCTGGCGGGCGGCAACATCGACAAGGTGACGCTGGCGATGATCGCCGCGCAGCGGGCCCAGATTCCGCTCGAGTGGCAGCGCGCGGCGGCGATCGACCTGGCCGGGCGCGACGTGCTCGAAGCGCTCCAGACCTCGGTCAACCCCAAGGTGATCGAGACGCCGATCTTCCAGGGCGTCGCCCAGAACGGCATCCAGCTCAACGTCAAGGCCAGGATCACGGTCCGCTCCAACCTCGACCGCTACGTCGGCGGCGCGGGCGAACCGACCATCGTGGCGCGGGTCGGCGAGGGCGTGGTCAGCGCGGTCGGCGCCGCGGTCGACCACAAGGAAGTGCTGGAGTACCCCGACCGCATCTCCAAGGCCGTGCTCTCGAAAGGACTCGACGCGGGCACGGCGTTCGAGATCGTCTCGATCGACATCGCCGACGTCGACGTCGGCAAGAACATCGGGGCCGACCTGCAGACCTCGCAGGCCGAGGCCGACCGCCGCATCGCCCAGGCCAAGGCTGCCGAGCGGCAGTACGCGGCGCAGGCCGCCGAGCAGGAGCAGAAGGCCGAGACCCAAGCCATGCGGGCCAAGGTGGTCGCGGCCGAGGCCCAGATCCCCGAGGCGATCGCCGCGGCCTTCCGGGCCGGCCACTTGGGCGTGATGGACTACTACAAGCTCAACAACGTCAAGGCCGACACCGAGATGCGCGGCGCGATCGGCCAAGGCATGGGCGCCGACGGCGGCACGCCGATCGCGCCGGCCGCGGCGCAGGTCACGCCGATCTGATGGACCATCTCGGGCCCTGGATCGTGGTCGCGGTGATCGCGCTCGGCTGGGGCGCGCGGGCCGTGCGCGGCTTGCGCCGCTTCGCCGCCGGCCTGCAAGCGGCCACCGCCGACCCGACGGCACGAACCCGGGCGGTCGAACTGGCCCGCGGACGGGCCGGCGGGCCCGGCCGGCCGGGCGCCGGCGCACCCGTACCGCGACCGGTCACTCCCGTTCCCGCGAACGTCCGCACGACGGCGCCGGTGCGCCGCGTTCCGCTCGGCGGCGCGGGCGCCCGCGGCGCGCGGGCCCCCCCGGGCGGGCCAACCACGACCCCGGGGGGGGGGGGGGGCGGCGGTG
>CAXTNU010000061.1:0-14994 GCA_964245595.1 uncultured bacterium
GCGCGCGGCCAGCGCCGGCACCTCGCCGCCGACCATCTCGCGCGCGATCGCGCCGGCGTCGGTCTGGGCGACGGCGTGGCGGGCCACGATGCGGCCGGCCCGCATCACGGTGACCCGGTCGGCGTAGGCGATCACCTCGCCCAGCTTGTGGGTCACCACCAGCACCGCGGCGCCGCGCGCGGCCAGCTCGCGCACGGTGGTGAAGAAGGCCGCGATCTCGCTGGGCGCGAGGGCCGCGGTCGGCTCGTCGAGCAGCAGCACGGCCGGCTCGCGGTCGAGCTCGCGCAGCAGCTCGACCCGCTGCTTGATCCCGACCGGCAGGCTCTCGACCGCCGCGTCGGGGTCGACCTCCAGCCCGTAGGCCGCGCCCAGCTTGCGGACCCGCTCGCGCGCGGCCGGGACGTCGATCGTCAGGCCGCGGCGCGGCTCGCGGTTGAGCAGCACGTTCTCCCACACCCGCAGCCGCTCGATCAGCTTGAAGTGCTGGTGCACCAGGCCGACCGGGCCTGCGGCCTCGACCGTGCCCTCGTCGGGGCGCACGGCGCCGTAGGCGATCGCAGCGAGCGTCGACTTGCCCGCGCCGTTCTCGCCGACCAGGGCGTGGATCTCGCCGGGCAGCAGCTCGAGGTCGACCCCGTCGACGGCCTGCACCGAGCCGAAGCGCCGGCGCACGCCGCGCAGCGTCAGAGCTGGACGTGCTTGAACGATGCGAGGCCCTCCCGGGTGGTCGGCACGGCGAGCTTGCCGGCGATGATGGCGGCTTTGAGCCGGTCGAGGACGGCGGTCTTGTCCGGCGTGACCACGGCTTTGGTGTAGCGGAAGTCGGTCAGCCCGACCCCGCCCTCTTTGAGGCCCAGGACCAGGTTGCCGCCGCGCGGCCGGTGCGCCGCCATCTCCTGGCTGACCCGGAACACGCCGACGTCGACCCGCTTGATCATGCTGGTCAGGATCTTGCCGGGCGCGAGCGCGTCTTGGTCGGAGTCGACCCCGATCACATAGGCGCCGGGGCGGGCCTTGACCTGATCGATCGCGCCCAGGCCGGCTTTGCCGGCGGCGACGTAGACGATGTCGGCGCCCTGGCCGTAGAGCACGCCGGCCAGCTCCTTGCCCGCCGCGACGTCGTCGAACGAGCCGACGTACTTCACCTCGACCCGCACCGCGGGGTCGAGCTGGCGCGCGCCGGCCGCGAAGCCGGCCTCGAACTTGCGCAGCAGCGGGATGTCCAGGCCGCCCAGGAAGGCGATGGTCTTGGTCTTGGTCGTCAGCGCGGCCAGGGCGCCGGCCAAGAACGAGCCCTCTTCTTCTTTGAAGGTCACCGAGGTCACGTTGGGCGCGGGGACGACGGCGTCGATGATCGCGAAGTGGCGCTTGGTGTAGCGCTCCGCGACCTCGGTCACGTCCTTGGCCATCAGGAACCCGATCGCGAAGATCTCGTCGTACTCTTTGTTGGCCAGCACCGTCATGTTGACCTGATAGTCCGCCGCCGAGCGCGACTGCAGGACGGTCGTCTCGACGTGGAGCCGCTCCTTGGCTCGCACCAGGCCCGCGTAGGCGGAGTCGTTGAACGAGCGATCGCCCAGGCCGCCGACGTCGGTCACCATCCCGATGCGCACCGTTCCGGCGGCGTTCCGCGAGCGCGCGCAGCCGGTCACGGACGTGCAGAACGGAACCAGCGCGAGAGCGATCGCCGCGCGACGGGAGAGCATTGGCGGCTCCTACGACGTTGGCGCTTGGCCGCCTCTCGGTCGGGGAAAACCCGGCGTTCGGGGAAAGCGTCTCCTCGTGAACCCCCTTCGTCCGGCCGACGAGCGCCAAGTGCGTCCGATTCGCCGCATCTCGCGCACCGAGCGCCGCGTCACGCTCTGGCTCAAGACGCTGGGGCTGATCGCGGTCGCGATCTACCTGCTCGTCGGCCTGCTCAACTTCTTGGGCGCGGTCAAGGCGACCGGCATCCTGGTCGTCGCGGCGATCTTTTTCGCGTACCTGGTCTACCCGCTGGTGCGCCGGCTCAACGACCGGCTGCCGCTGATCTGGTCGATCGTGATCGTCTACCTGTTCATCGCTTTGGTGGCCGTCTTGCTGGTCCAGCTCGTGGTGCCCGCGCTGGTGTCCGACATCCAGAACCTGGCCAAGAACTTGCCCGGCCTGGTCGGGCGGCTCAGCACCGAGCTGCAGAACCCCAACAACCGCTTCATCCGCTGGCTGCCGATCGACGAGCGGCTCTACCTGGCCTCGCTCCCGACCCAGCTCGGCACGTTCTTGCAGACGAACGCGCAAGACTTCGCGACCAAGACGGTCACCGTCGTGCTCTCGACCTTCTCGGTCGTCGCGACGGTCCTGATCGTGCCGATCCTGGCGGCGTACATGCTGCTCGACCTGGAGAACCTCAAGGAGTCGTTCCTGGGTCTGTTGCCGGCCAAGCACCAGGCCAAGGGCCAGGCGGTGCTCGACGATCTCGACAAGGTGGTCGGCGGCTTCATCCGCGGGCAGCTGATCGACGGCGCGATCGTGGGCGTGATGATCGTCATCATGCTGCTGGTGATGCACGTGCCCTACGCGCTGCTGATCGGCATCTGCGCCGGGCTGCTCAACTTCATCCCCTACGCCGGGGCGGTGCTGGGCTTCATCCCCTCGGTGCTGCTGGCGCTGGCCTACAACGGCCCGACCAACGCGCTGATCGTGGCCGCGCTGTTCGCGGTGATCCAGCAGGTCGACGGCAACTTCGTCGCGCCGCGCGTGCTCAAGGACAACGTCGGGCTGTCGCCGTTCTGGATCATCATCTCGATCCTGAGCTTCAGCGAGCTGTTCGGCCTGATCGGCACGTTCCTGGCCGTCCCCGCCGCGGCGATGATCCGCGTCCTGCGCGAGCAGTTCGTGCCCGCGCCGGTGTCGCGCCGGACCGCCCAGCCCGAGCTCACCAAGGAGCCGCTGGCCGAGAGCGCGGCCGGCGGTGCGAGGCGGAGCGGCTGAGGCGCCGAACTCTTCGAGCGTGATCACGCAGCCTTCCGCCGCCCCCGCCGCCCCGGCTCGCGAGCGCATCGCCAAGGTCGACGTCGTGGGCGTTCCGATGGACCTGGGCGCCGACCGCCGCGGGGTCGACATGGGACCCTCCGCGATCCGCTACGCCCGCCTCAAGGAGTCGCTGGAGCGGCTGGGGATCGACGTCACCGACCACGGCAACCTGCGCGTGCCGGTGCCGGAGTCGGCGTCCGAGGCGGTGCAGAACGCGAAGTACTTCCCGATCATCCAGGCCGTCTGCAAGGAGCTGGCCGGAATCGTCGAGGGCGTGATTCGCGGGGGCGCGTTCCCGCTGGTGCTCGGCGGCGACCACTCGATCGCGATGGGCACCATCGCCGGCGTGACGCGGGCCCGCGGCGGTACGCCGCCGGGGCTGATCTGGGTGGACGCGCACGGCGACATCAACACCCCGCTGACCTCGCACTCGGGCAACGTGCACGGCATGCCGGTCCACTTCGTGCTCGAGGACGGCGCGGTCGACCCGGCCCGGATGGTCTTCATCGGCCTGCGCGACGTCGACGAGGGCGAGAAGCGGATCATCCGCGAGCTGGGCGTCAAGGCCTTCACGATGGCCGACGTCGACCGCCTGGGCATGAGCCGGGTGGTCGAGGAAGCGCTGGCGATCGTGGCCGACGGCGAGAACTCGGTCCACGTCAGCTTCGACATGGACGGCATCGACCCGCGGGAAGCGCCCGGCGTCGGTACCCCGGTGCGCGGCGGCATCAGCTACCGCGAAGCCCACACCCTGATGGAAGCGGTCGCCGCGAGCGGCACCCTGGGCTCGCTCGAGATCACCGAGATCAACCCGATCCTCGACCGCGAGAACCAGACCGCGATCCTGGCGGTGGAACTGATCCTGAGCGCGCTGGGGAAGACGACGCTCTGAGCGCCATGCCCGGGACCGAGCCGCTCTTCGAGCTGTTCGAGCGCAAGCGTATCGATTATAGCGTCCGCCATGTCGGCGCGGCGCTGCACGTTTTCGTCGCCTTGCCAGCGGAGCTCGAGTCGTCGCGCGAAGCGTTCGGCAAACGGTTCACGTTCGAGATTCTGCATCTTCATGGCGACCTGAACCTGCAGCCCGAGTACTCGTTCCTTCCCGACGACCGCACCGGGTGGCAAGCCGCCGATTACGTGCTCAAGGGGCGCACCGGGGACCGCGATCTCTTCATCTTCGTCGACGCGAAGACGACGCGTGCCGCTGCCATCGGCGGGGCGCCCGCGAAATACGACGACGACTTCGCCCGCTGGGCCCAAGCGCAGGCCCAAGCGATTCGCGAACGGTACTGGGACCACGTCGATACCGAAAACCTGGCCGAAGAGATCGAGGATTTGAGCAAGAGCCTGCATCGTGAAGTGCGCAGCCGTTTGCGAGTCCTCATCATGCACTGGCTGAAGTGGGATTTTCAGCCCGAGCAGCGCTCGGGCTCATGGCTCTCGACGATTCGGGAACAACAAGCTCGAATCGAAGACCTTCTCACGGACAGCCCGTCGCTCCGCAATCGTTTGGACGAGTACGCACGAGACGGGTACGAGGCAGCCCGAGACATGGCAGCGCTCGAGACGGGTGTCGCCCCGAGCCGATTTCCGCTCGAACTGCCGTATACCGGCTCGCGCTTGTTGACCTCACGGCCCGAGTTCTCCGAAGACTCTTGATCTTCGACCGAGCCGCCTTCGAGCTGCGGCGCGAGACGTTCGAGGACATCCTCGCCCCCGAGCTCACCCCCGAGCAGCGCTTGCGCGAGCAGATGGTGGAGCACGCGCGCGCGACCTGCCCGTGCTGCGGCTACCCGACGATCATCGGGCGCGCGACGCTCGACATCTGCGCGCTGTGCGGCTGGGAAGATGACGGCCAAGACGATGCCGACCGCAAGCCGCCCGGCGCGCCGCTGCCCGACGCGGTCGTGGGCGGCGTCAATCACGACTACTCGCTGAGCGAAGCGCGCGAGAACTTCGCCCAGTACGTCACCATGTACCGCCCGACCGACCGCGACTTCGAGCACGAGCGCGCGCAGACCAACGTCAAGCGCGCGATCGCCGCCGCGTACGACCGCAGCGTCGACGGCGAGACGACCTTCGCCCAGGCCGACGCCGAAGCACGCGTCCTGATGGACGACCTCGGTTGAAACGCTCGTTCGGGGCGGTACGATGCGAGGCTCGCTCCTTTGCCCAGGGGGTGAGGTGGCGCTGGCTCCGTGGGCCCGGATTGGGGCGGGTATAGCCTCGGCATGGGGATCTTCGCACCGCTGCGGACGCTGGATGCCAAGCAGCGCCGGGCCTTCATCGCGGCGTTTCTGGGCTGGTGCCTGGACGCGTTCGACTTCTTCCTGGTGACCTTCGTCGTCACCAAGATCGCGGGCGACTTCGGCAAGGCGATTCCGGAGGTCGCGTTCGCGATCACGATCACGCTGATGATGCGGCCGCTCGGGGCGCTGATCTTCGGCCTGCTGGCCGACCGCTTCGGGCGGCGCGGGCCGCTGATGGCAAGCGTGCTGCTCTACTCGGTGTTCGAGCTGCTGACCGCGTTCTCACCGAATTTCGGCGTGTTCATCGTGCTGCGCGCGCTGTACGGGATCGCGATGGGCGGCGAGTGGGGCGTCGGTGCGGCGCTGGCGCTCGAGACCTTGCCGGCGCAGGCGCGCGGCATCGCCTCGGGCATCCTGCAGCAGGGCTACGCGACGGGCTATCTGATCGCGGCGCTGGTGTTCGGCTTCCTGTTCGAGCGGATCGGCTGGCGCGGCATGTTCGTGCTGGGCGCACTGCCGGCGTTCCTGGTGCTCTACATCCGCTCGGGCGTCGAGGAGTCGCCGGCTTGGAAAGCGGGCCGGGCGGCGCGCTTGGGCCGTACCGGCAACGATCTGTGGAGCTCGTTCTTGCGCCAGCCGTTGCTGTTCGTCTACGCGATCTTGCTGATGGCGGCGTTCAACTTCATGTCGCACGGGTCGCAGGATCTGTTCCCGACGTTCCTGACCAAGCAGCACGGCTTCCCGCCCTCGATCGTCTCGGCGATCGCGGTGATCGCGAACATCGGCGCGATCATCGGCGGAACGCTGCTGGGCGGGCTCTCGCAGCGCTTCGGCCGGCGGGTGACGATCCTCGCCTCGTGCGCGCTCGGTGCGCTGGTGATCCCGCTTTGGAGCGGCGCGCTCGGCGTGTCGATTCCGCTGCTCGCGCTGGGTGGCTTCCTGATCCAGTTCTTCGTCCAGGGCGCGTGGGGCGTCATCCCGGCCCACCTCAACGAGCTCTCGCCGGGCGGCGTGCGCGGCACGTTTCCGGGCTTGACGTACCAGATCGGCAACTTGCTCTCGGCCTTCGCGGCGCAGTGGGAAGCCGCGTACGCGACGCGCAGCTTTCCGCTCGCGCCGCCGGCGGGCGCGGACTACGGGCGGGCGATGGCGATCGTCATGGTGGTCGTCTTCGCGGCGGTGTTCGTGCTGACCGCGGTCGGGCGCGAGCGGCGGGGCGTCTCGTTCACCGAGCCGGCGGAGACGGTCGAGGCGGCGTAGGCGCCGTGTTCCGGCCGCGCGGCGGTTCAGGCCCGAGCGGCGCGTTCGCTGGCGAGCAGCGTGCGGCGCCCGATCACGCGGATCGGGACGTCGCGCCAGCGGGTCTCGACCCGCTCCGCCCAGGCGTCGGTGAAGGTCGTGCCGTCGAGGCCGGCGACGAGCACGATCTCGCAGTCGTCCACGACGTAGCGGAACTCGTAGGCGACGTCGGCCAGGTCGGGCACCTCGACCCCGTCGAGCGGCGCGCCGACCCGCGACAGCGCGCGGTAGACGTGCGCCGCGTTGGGTTCGTCCGCGTCGTACCAGAGCGTGTGGTCGCTCGCCTCCAGCGCGATGCCGTGCAGCTTGCGCGCCAGACCGCCCACGACGAGCGCGCGCGCGTGCTCCTTGGCGAGCGCGCACAACAGCTCGGCTAAGACGGAGTGATCGGCCACGGCGACTTCCTCACGAAAGCGGGGAAACGAAGCTACGGCGTCGCCGTACGCGGTCCCTCGCCCGGTTGGGCCGGCGCCGGAAAACGCTCGAGCAGGGCACCGAACGCGCGCACTTGCGCCGCCTGCCAGGCCTCGTCGCGGCCGAGTTCCCGCGCCAGCAGCGCGGCGATCGTCGGCGCGCTCGCCCGCGCGGCCGCGGTGTCGAGAAACGCCGCGCGGGTACGGCGGGAGAGGACGTCGTCGACGGTCCGCGCCATCTCGTGCCGTGCTCCGTAGACGACCTCGGCGCCCGTGTACGGCAAGCTGGGGTGCAAGCGCTCGCGCAAGCCGGGATCGTCCGCGCGCAGCGCGGCGACGGCGATCGCATCGGTGCCGTACACGGCGAGCGAACCTTCGTGGGCGCGTCGCGCGTCCGCGTGCGGCGCACCGTGGAGTGCCATCGTCGCGGTCGGCGACGGCCGCTGGGGAAGACCGGCTCGCGCGACGGCATCGACGGCGTCTTCGGCCATTTTGCGGTACGTGGTCCACTTGCCGCCGGCGATCGTGACCAGGCCCGACGGCGAGACATCGATGAGGTGCTCGCGGGACTGCTTGGCGCTCGTCGTCGCCTTGCGGTCGACCAGCGGGCGCAGGCCGGCGAACGCGGCCAGCACGTCGCCTTCGGCGAGAGGTTCGGTCAGATAGCGGTTCACGGTTTCGAGGAGGTACGCGATCTCGGCGGGTGTCGGGACCGGGTCGAGCTCGGCCTGCGAGGCGGCGATGTCGGTCGTGCCGATCACGACGCGCTCGTGCCAGGGCAGTGCGAACAGCACGCGGCCGTCCGGCGTCTCGGGCACCAGCAGCGCCGCTCCATCCGCTCCCAGCGCGCTCGCGCGGACGACGACGTGCGAGCCGCGGCTGTGGGTCAGGAGCGGCTTGGCGGCAGGGTCGTCGAGCGAGCGTACTTCGTCGACGAAGATGCCGGTCGCGTTGATCACCGCGCGCGCCCGGATCGTGAAGGTGCGGTTCGTCTCGCGGTCGAGCGCATCGACGCCGGCGAGGTGGCCGCCGTCCGTGCGTCGCTCGTCATAGACGAATCCGGTCGCGCGGACGTAGTTCGCCACCGCCGCACCGTGGTCGACCGCGGTGCGGGCGAGGGTGACGGCGAGCCGGGCGTCGTCGAATTGGGCGTCGGAGTAGACGATCGCGCCGCGCAGGCCGCCGGCGCGCAGGGCCGGGATCAGCGCGCGAGCGCGGCGCGGCCCGACGATGCGGCTGCGGGCGAAGCCCGAGCGCCCGGCGAGCAGGTCGTACGCGGCCAGACCGGCGCCGTAGTACGCCAACTCGAACCAGCGGTACGCGGGCACGACGAAACGCAGCTCGTGCACCAAGTGCGGCGCGTTGCGGAGCAGGTTCGTGCGCTCGCGCAGCGCCTCGCGCACCAGCCCGATATCGCCCTGCTGCAAGTAGCGCACGCCGCCGTGAACGAGCTTGGTCGAGCGGCTGGAGGTCGCCTTGGCGAAGTCCTCGCCCTCGATCAGCGCGGTGCGGTAGCCGCGCGCCGCGGCGTCGACCGCCGCGCCCAAGCCGGTCGCACCGCCGCCGACCACGAGCACGTCGAACGGCTCGGTTTCGAGCCGGGCGATACCGGCGGCGCGGTTCACGCGCCCGCTACTCGCGGTCTCACGCTGCCCGGCGCGAGTACAGGCTCACGCTTCCGCCCAGCCGCGGCTGTGTTCCACCGCGCGGCGCCAGCGCGCGAGCAGGGCTTCGCGGCGCGCGGCATCCATCGCGGGGGTGAACCGCGCCTCCTCGCGCCATTGGCTCGCGACCGTCGCGACGTCGGGCCAGTAGCCGACTTGCAGGCCGGCCAGATACGCCGCGCCGAGCGCGGTCGTCTCCAGTACCGCGGGCCGCACGACCGGCACGCCGAGGACGTCGGCCTGGAACTGCATGGTGAGGTCATTCGCCGCCGCGCCGCCGTCGACGCGCAGCTCGCTCAGGCGCAGGCCAGCGTCGCGCTCCATCGCGGCGATGACGTCGGCACTCTGGTAGGCCATCGCTTCGAGCGCCGCGCGGGCCAGGTGCGCGCGCGTCGTGCCGCGCGTGATGCCGACGATCGTACCGCGCGCGTACGGGTCCCAGTACGGCGCGCCCAAGCCGGTGAAGGCCGGTACGAAGAACACGTCGCCGGTGTCGGCGACCTCGCGCGCCAGCCGCTCGACGTCGGACGAGCGCTCGATCAGCCCCAGCCCGTCGCGCAGCCACTGCACCGCCGCGCCGGTGACGAAGACCGAGCCTTCGAGCGCGTACACGGCTCGGCCGGGTTCGAGCGCGAACGCGATCGTGGTGAGCAAGCCGTGCTCGCTGCGCACCGGCGTTTCGCCGGTGTTGAGCAGGATGAACGAGCCGGTGCCGTAGGTATTCTTGGCGATGCCGGGCTCGAAGCTGGCTTGGCCGACCAATGCGGCGTGCTGGTCGCCCGCCACGCCCGCGATGGGAATCGCGCCGCCGAACAGCTCGACGCTGGTCATGCCGAAGTCCGCGCTGCACGACAGCACTTCGGGCAGGATCGCGCGCGGGATGCGCAGCGCGGCGAGCAGCTCGTCGCTCCACGTCAAGCGGTGGATGTCGAACAGCAGCGTGCGCGAGGCGTTCGTCACGTCGGTGACGTGGCGCTTGCCGCCGGTCAAGTTCCAGATCAGCCACGAGTCGACCGTGCCGAATGCGATCTCGCCCGCTTCCGCCTGCGCCCGCAACCCTTCGACGTTGTCCAACAGCCACGCGATCTTCGTACCGGAGAAGTACGGATCGAGCAGCAAGCCGGTGCGCTCACGAACGAGCTCGCCGAGATCGCGCACTTCCAGGTCCGCGCACATCGCGGCGGTGCGCCGGTCTTGCCAGACGATCGCGTTCGCGACCGGCTTCCCGCTCGCACGCTCCCACAGGATCGTCGTCTCGCGCTGGTTGGTGATCCCGACCGCCGCCACGTCCGCCGCCGACAAGCGCGCGTTACGAAGCGCGCCGCGCGCGACCTCGAGCTGCGAGCTCCAGATGTCGAGCGGGTCGTGCTCGACCCAGCCCAGCCGCGGAAAATGCTGCGGAAACTCGCGCTGATCGAACGCGACGACGCTCCCTGCGCGGTCGAAGACGATCGCCCGCGAGCTAGTCGTCCCTTGGTCGAGCGCGAGGATTACGGCCATTTCGGTTTATGGAGCGAAGGATATCCGTAGTAAGCCTTACTTGTCATGAAGCCTTCGGTTCGAACGACGATCGTCACCGAAAAACCCGCATCAAAGCAGGACGAACTACATCGTTATAGATGCCTGCCAGTGTAGTTTCCTTTGATTCTCTTAGGTCTTCACGTATCCATTTGTTACTCTGACGTCGCTCCCATTCATCAGCTTGATTCTTTTTCCAAACATTATATGTACGGGCTCTCCCTTGAGCTCCGAAATATAAGTCGAACTCAAGTAGCCGTCTTGCGTCAGCTCGATACCACCGCGGGGCTAGAGTGAAGTTGAGGTAGACGGCCGGATCTGCGCCTTTTTCTACGCCAGTCACCACATAGAAGACGATGTGTTGGTTCTTTTCGATATACTGAGCATAATCAGCGAATAGCTTTTTTGTAAAACCATCACCCTCTTTAGGAGCCGTCGATCGAAACTTCGCTTCGACGAGACAAGCCTGAGTAATCGGTGCGTCGTTCTGGCTACGTTGGATACGTGAGATCAGGAAATCTGGTTGGTGTTGTTGTTCTCCGATTAAAGACTCGACGTTTTGCGTGTACTGTCCAAGTTCCAAATGCTGCGACTTGAAGGCAAGGTACGCCGGATATATATGCTCCTGTCCAAAGGACTCCACAACATAGCCAAGCTCAGTGAAATGCATCCGGCAGGCCATTTCAGCAATCGCAGAGACAATTTTGTTCTCGCTGAATGTTGGCTGAATTGAATTTTGTTCGTAATTAGCACCCATTGTGGTTGCTTCGGAGGTAGCGGAAAAAACCATGCCGCTCTCAACATCGATCACAACTCGAACGCGCCCGCGCCGCCCGGGTCGGGAAAGACCTTGCCCGGGTTCATGATCCCCAGCGGGTCGATCGCGTCCTTGATCGCGCGCATGACGGCCAGCGCGCCGGGGCCGACGTCGAGCTCCATGAACTGCTTCTTGAGCAGGCCGATGCCGTGCTCGCCCGACAGCGTGCCGCCCAGCCCGACCGCCGTCTCGAAGATCTCGGTCGCCGCGGCGCGCACGCGCGCCATCTCCGCCCGGTCGCGCTTGTCGCACAGGATGTTGGGGTGCAGATTGCCGTCACCGATGTGGCCGAATACGGGGATCTCCAGCGCGTGGCGGGCCGCGATCTCGCGCACGCGGGCGATCATCGGCGCGATCGCGCGGCGCGGCACGCAGATGTCCTCGCCCAGCTTGTTGGGCCGGCGGCGCGCCAGCGCGGGCGAGATGCCGCGCCGCGCGCTCCACAGCCGCTCCGACTCCGCCGCGTCGCGCGCGACGGTGACCTCGCGCGCGCCGTGCTCGCGCACGATCGCCCCGATCGCGGCGATCTCTTCGTTCACCACGCCTTCGTGGTCGCCGTCGGCGCCGAAGATCAGCAGCGCGTCGGCGTCGAGCGGCAGCCCGATCGGGTCGTTCTCCTCGACGCAGCGCATGGTGAGCTGGTCGAGGAGCTCGATCGCGGTCGGCAGGATGCCCGCCGCCATCACCGCGGTCACGGCGTTGGCCGCATCCTCGATGCGGTCGAACACCGCCAGCGCCGTGCGCGCGTGCTTGGGTCTGGCCAGCAATTTCAAGGTGATCTCGGTGATCGTGCCCAGCGTGCCCTCCGCGCCGGTGAACAGCCGGCGCAGGTCGTAGCCGGTGACGTTCTTGACCGTCCGCCCGCCGGTGCGGATCACCGTGCCGTCCGGCAGCACCACCTCGAGCGCGAGCACGTAGTCGCCGGTCACGCCGTACTTCAAACAGCGCGCGCCGCCGGCGTTCTCGGCCACGTTGCCGCCGATCGCGCTCTGTTTGAGGCTCGAGGGGTCGGGCGGGTAGAACATGCCGCGCTTCTCGGCCTCGGCCTGGAGGCGGGCGTTGATCACCCCGGCCTGCACCACCGCCACCCGGTCGATCTCGTCGATGGCCAGGATCGCGTCCATGCGCGCCACGCCGAGCACGATGCTGCCGCCCAGCGGCACCGCGCCGCCCGACAGCCCGCTGCCCATCGCGCGCGGCGTCAGCGGGATGCGGCGCGCGCTCGCGATGCGGTGCACGGCCGCCACTTCCGCGGTCGTGGCGGGCAGCACGACCAGCGGCGGGGTGTGCTCGTAGAACGTGCCGTCGAAGCCGTAGGCGATCAGGTCGGCCGGTTCGGTCAGCACCCCGCCCGGCACCGCGGCGCGCAGCGCGTCGACCAAGCCGGGCTGCGCGTCGATCATCCGAGCGCGTTTCGGCCGCTGGGCGCGCGAACTCTTCGATCGCCGGTGCGCGCCTCACGCTTGGCGCGGTACATCGCGGCGTCGGCCGCGCGCACGAGCTCGCCCGCGTCGCGGCCCTCGTCGGGCGCAACCGCGATCCCGATGCTCGCGTTCAGTTGAACCGCCGTACCGGCGATCGCGATGGGCGCCGCGATCTCGGCCGCTACGCGGTCGGCGACAGTCTGAGACGCGGCCCCGTCGCTGGCGCACAGGATCGCGGCGAACTCATCACCGCCCAGGCGCGCGACGAAGTCGCTGGGCCGCAGGCCGGCGCGCAGCCGCTCGGCGCAGATCGCCAGCACCTTGTCGCCCGCCGCGTGCCCCAGCCGGTCGTTGATCGGCTTGAAGCGGTCCAGGTCGATGTACAGCACCGCCAGCGACGCGGTGCCCAGCGCGTTCAGCTCGTCCTCGAGCCGTTCGTCGAAAGCCCGCCGGTTGGGCAGCCGGGTGAGACTGTCCCGCCGCGCAAGGGCGGCATTGTCCCGGGCCCGCCCGGCCAGCGCCACGACCAGCCCGCCCGACACGATGAGCACCAGCCCGGTCAGCAGGGTCGCGAGCCGGCCGGCGACCAGCGCCGCGCTGGTCGAGGCCCGGCTGGCCGCGAGCGAGCGGTCCAAGGCGGCAGTCGCAGCCGCCTCGTCCCGGGGTAGCCGGTCGAAGGCAAGTTTCTCGGCCGGCAGGTTGCGCACCGCGGCCTGCCGGTCGCCGCGCGCCACCGCCGCGACTTGGGCCTGGAAAAAGGGCTGGAGCGCGTCGGCCGAGCGGTGAAAGCGTGCCTGCGCGAGCACCTCGGCGCGCTCGCTCAGCACGGGCGGGTGGGCCCGGTAGGCCGCATAAGCTTGCCGCCCGGCGCGGTACGGTTCTAGGAACAGCGGCGCGCCGCCGGCGGCGTAGCCGCGCACGCCGGTTTCCTCGTCGACCAGCGCCCCGAACGCGGAGCGGATCGCGAAGGACGCGTCGACCGCGGCGCGCGTCTGGACCAGGCGGTCCTGGATCCGGCCGAAGGCCGCGGCCGAGATGGCGACCGCGAACGCGACCGCCAGCGCCGCGAGCGCGAACACCGCGACGAATCGCTTCGCGAACCGAGCCTGCAGCATGCTGGCTATGTTATCCCGCCCGGTGCGCTCCGGCAAGGGAAGGGAAGCGAGGGCCTGCGACCACGGTGCTACGATCTGAGCTCCAAGCGGGGTACACTACCGGCATGGCCGACGTCATCACGTCCGAGTACCGGCTTTCCGCCGAGCCCCGGCTCAAGCGTTTCGTTATCACCATCCTGGAAAAGGCCGGGGTCGTTCCCGAGGACGCGGCGACCGTCGCCGACGTTCTGGTCGCCGCCGACCTGCGCGGGATCGAGTCGCACGGCGTCGCGCGGCTGGAATCGTACTACGTCAGCCGGATCCGGGCCGGCCAACTGGTCGCCAAGCCCGAGGTGACGACCGTCCGCGAGACCGCGACCTCGCTGGTCGTGGACGCCGGCAACGGCCTGGGCCACCCCACCGCCAAGCGGACCATGGAGCGCATCCTGGCCAAGGCCGGCGAGCGCGGCGCGGCCTTCGGGGCGGTGCGCAACTCCAACCACTACGGCATCGCCGGCTACTACGCGATGATGGCGCTCGAGCGCGACATGATCGGGATCGCCTCGACCAACAGCGTGCGCTACGGCGCGCCGACCTTCGGGCGCGACATCATGCTGGGCACCAACCCGCTGGCGTTCGCGATCCCGGCCCGGAGCGAGCCGGCCTTCGTGCTCGACTTCGCGACGACGACGGTTCCCAAGGGCAAGCTCGAGGTCTACAACCGCAAGGAGAAGCAGCTCAACCCGGGCTGGGCGATCGACGCGCAAGGTCACGAGACGCGCGACCCGCAGGTCGCGCTCAAAGGCGCGCTGCTGCCGCTGGGCGGCTACGGCGTCGACAACGGCGGCCACAAGGGCTACGGCCTGGGCCTGCTGGTCGACATCCTGTGCGGCGTGCTCTCGGGCGGGGCGTTCGGCAACGACCTCCCGCTGCCCACCGACGGCCCGCTGCCGGGCAAGATCTCGCACTTCTTCGCCGCCTTCCGGATCGACGGTTTCCGCGACCCCGCGCAGTTCAAGGCCGACATGGACGCCGAGCTGCGCGCGTTCAAGGACTCGGCCAAGTCGCCCGGCCAGGACCGGATCTACGTCGCGGGCGAGATCGAGTACGAGAAGACCCTGTTCAACCGCGAGCACGGCGTGCCGGTCCACGTCAAGGTCTGGAACGGCCTCGAGAAGCTGGCCGGCGAGCTCGGCATCCCGTTCGACATCGAACAGAAATGATCTGACGACCGGGTGGGTTCGGCTATGCCGAACCTCAGGTTCGCAGGTCGAAGGTCTGCGTGCAGCTCAGGCCGTTGCAGCTCGCCGGGATGTAGGTCGCGGCGAGCAGCGCGCGGGTGATCTCCTCGCGCTGCGCCGCGTCGTCGGCGCCCGTGACGACCACCACGTTCGTCGCACGCCCGCGCTCGTCGACGGTGACCTTCGCGACCAGGTGCGGCGTCTTGGCGCGCAGCGCGTCGATCATCCCGGGCAGCGGGCGGGCCGGATAGCTCTCGCCGAAG
>CAXTNU010000062.1:0-14881 GCA_964245595.1 uncultured bacterium
ATCGGCGACTTCGCCGACCTGCGCGCGCTGTGCGCGCTGGCCGGCGACGGCGGCGCCTCGTACGTCGGCGTCAACCCGCTGCACGCCTCGTTCCGCAGCGATCCCGAAGCGGCCAGCCCCTACGCGGCGGCCTCGCGGCGCTGGCTCAACTGGCTCTGCATCGCGCTCGACGAGGTGCCCGAGGCGCGCGCCGCCGCGGTGCGCGCGCTGCTCGCCGAGCCCGCCGCGCAAGCCGCGGCCGAGGCGGCGCGGGCGAGCGCGAACGTCGACTACGGCGCGGTCGCGGCGCTCAAGGAGCGCGTGCTGCGGAGCTGCCACGCGGCCCTGCGCGACGACGCGGGACGGCAGGCGGCGTTCGAGGCGTGGTGCGCCGAGCAGGGCGAGCCGCTGACCCGCTTCGCGGTCTGGGAGACGCTGGTCGGGCGCTACGGCCGCGCCCGCGCCGCCTGGCCGGCGACGCTGCGCACCCCGACCTCGCCCGACATCGCGTTCTTCGCCGCCGCCGAATCGGGCGAGATCGGCTACGCGATGTACCTGCAGTGGCTGGCGGCGGCACAGCTCCACGCGGTCGCCGAGGACGCCGCCGCGCACGGCGTGCGGCTGTACCGCGACCTCGCGGTCGGCGTCGACGAGAGCGCGGCCGACGTCTGGGCCGACGCGCAGGCCTACGTTGCGGGCGTCTCGACCGGCGCCCCGCCCGACATCCTCAACACCCAGGGCCAGGACTGGGGCCTGCCGCCGCTCGACCCGCGCGGCCTGCCGCGCGAAGGCTACGCCGAGCTGCTGCAGCTGCTCGACGCCAACTGCCGCGACGCGGGCGCGCTGCGGATCGACCATGCCATGTCGCTGGCGCGGCTGTACTGGATCCCGCACGGCCACGACGCGCGCAGCGGCACCTACGTCGCCTACGATCTCGACGACATGCGCGGCATCGTCGCGCTGGCCAGCCGGCACGCGGGCTGCGTGGTGATCGGCGAGGATCTCGGCACCGTGCCGGACGGCTTCCGCGAGGCGATGGCGGCGACCGGCATCCTGTCGTACCGCATCCTCGCGTTCGAGCGGACGGCGGACGGCGGGTTCGTCGCGCCCGAGGACTACCCGGCGCTGGCGCTGGCGGCCTCGGGCACCCACGACCTGCCGACGATTCCGGCCTGGCTGTACGCCGAGGACGTCGAGCTGCGCGCGAAGCTGGGCCTGCTCGAGACCCCGCTCGAAGCCGAGCGCGCGGCGCGCGAGGGCGAGCGCGAGCGGCTGCTCGACGCGCTGGTCGCGCACGGCGACTTGGCCCCGGGCGCGCGCGGCGACGAGACGGCGGTGGTGATCGCTGCCAACCGCTACCTGGCCGCGGCACCCGCGGCGATCGTCATGGCGCAGCTCGACGACGTGCTGGGCGAGCGGGCGCCGGCGAACGTCCCGGGAACCTCCACCCAGTACCCGAACTGGCGCCGCAAGCTCGCCACGCCCCTGGAGGCGCTGCGGACCGACGAGCGCCTGACCCGGCTCTGCACCACACTGCGCGACATCCGCCCGAGAACTGCAACGTGAAAGCTGTACTCATGGCCGGCGGCGAGGGCTCCCGGCTGCGCCCGCTCACTTCCCGCCGCCCCAAGCCGCTGGCGCCCGTGGCGGGGAAACCCGTCGCCGAGCACATCATCGATCTCTTGCGGCGGCACGGCTTCACCGAGATCGTCGCGACCCTGCACTACCTGGCCGACGAGATCGAGACGTACTTCGGGGACGGCAGCGCGCTGGGCGTGCGGATGCACTACGTCGTCGAGGACACGCCGCTGGGCACCGCGGGCGCGGTCAAACTGGCCCACGAGCACCTGGCCGGCGAGCCGTTCCTGATCATCAGCGGCGACGCGCTGACCGACGTCGACCTGAGCGCGCTGGTGCGCCACCACCAGGAGCGCGGCAACGACGTCACGATCGCGCTGCAGCGCGTCACCAACCCGCTGGAGTTCGGGGTGGTCGTGACCGACGAGAACGAGCGGATCGTGCGCTTTCTGGAGAAGCCGTCGTGGGGCGAGGTCTTCTCCGACACGATCAACACCGGCATCTACGTGCTGCAGCCCGAGATCCTCGAGCGCATGACGCGCGGCCGCGTGTACGACTGGTCCAAGGACTTGTTTCCCGCGATGCTGCGCGACGGCGCGAAGCTCGGCGGCTTCGTGATCGAGGCCTACTGGACCGACATCGGCAACCTCGAGCAGTACCAGCAGGCCAACTACGACGCGCTCGCGGGCAAGGTGCGCCTCGAGCTGCCGGGCGAGGAGATCCGGCCCGGCGTGCGGGCCGGCGAGGGCGCCCGCATCCACCCCGAGGCCACTATCGAGGGCCCGGTGATCCTGGGGCGCGACGTGCGCATCGCGGCCGGCGCGTCGATCTCCGGCCCGACGGCGATCGGCGACCGCGCGATCGTCGAACGCGGCGCGAGCATCTGCCGCACCGTGGCCTGGGAAGACGTCTACGTCGGCGAGGAGGCCTCGCTGAGCGACTGCACGGTGGCCGACCGCAACACGGTCGAGAAACGCGCGACGGTCCACGAGAACACGGTGATCGGGCGCGGCTGCACGATCGGCGCCGGCGCGACGGTCAACGCGCACCTCAAGCTGTGGCCCGACAAGTGGGTCGGCGCCGGCTCGATCGTGTCGATGTCGCTGATCTACGGCCAGAAGTGGCCCGGCTCGCTGTTCGGCGCGACCGGGATCAGCGGCTTGGCGAACCTCGAGATCACGCCCGAGTTCGCGCTCAAGCTGGGCCAGGCGTTCGGCTCGTGGCTCAAACCGGGCCAAGCGGTGATGACCAGCCGCGACACGCACCCGGCTTCGCGGGTGATGAACCGCTGCGTCATCTCGGGCTTGCTGTCGGTCGGGGTGAACGTGCTCGACCTGCGCTCGTACCCGCTCCCGCTGGCGCGCTACGCGGTGCGGGTCGGCGGCAACGGCGGGGTGCACGTGCGGGTCGCGCCCGACGACTCCAACTCGCTGGTGTTCGAGTTCTTCGACGGAACCGGGATCGGGATCGACAAAGGCGCCGAGCGCAAGGTCGAAAACCTGTTCTTCCGCGAGGACTTCCGGCGCACGCCGATGGACGACGTCGGCACGCTCGACTTCCCCTCGCGCGCGCTCGAGCGCTACACCGGCGCCTTCTCGCAAGCGCTGCACGCGCAGGCGCTGCGGGAAGCGAACTTCCGGGTCGTGATCGACTACGCGTTCGGCAACGCGTCGATCGTGCTGCCCAAGATCCTGGGCGACCTGGGCGTCGAGCAGATCGCGCTCAACGCGTACTTCGACGCGGGCAAGGTGCGCACGTTCCGCGACGACCGCGAGCGCCATCTCGCCCAGCTCACCACCGTGGTGACCTCGCTCGAAGCCAACCTGGGCGTGCTGATCGACGCCGACGGCGAGACCGTCACGCTGGTCGACGACCAGGGCCGGATCGTCGGCCGCAACCGCTTGATGGCGCTGCTCACCCTGCTCGTCGCGCGCGCCCAGCCCGGCGCGCGGATCGCGCTCCCGCTCACCGTGCCCTCGGTGGTGGAACGAATCGCGCAGGAGAACGGCGCGACGATCGTGCGCACGCCCAGCGACCGCCGCTCGCTGATGAGCCTGGCCGAGCAGGAAGGCTCGGCCCTGGCGCTGGCCGGCGGGATGAACTACGAGCTGATCTTCCCCGAGTTCCAGCCCGCCTTCGACGGCATCTACGCGACCGCCAAGATCATGGAGCTGCTCGCCGCCGAGCACCGCAAGCTCTCCGAGCTGGTCGACATGATCCCGCCCTGGCACGTCGCGGGCCGGATCGTGCCCTGCCCGTGGGACCGCAAGGGCGCGGTGATGCGCTCGCTGCACGACGAGGCGACGCACGGCAACGGCAAGGTCGAGACGATCGACGGCATCCGCCTGCCGCGCGACGGCGGCTGGGTGCTGGTGCTGCCCGACGCGACCGAAGCATCGGTCAACATCTGGGCCGAGGGCACCAGCGACGAGCAAGCCGCTCACTACGCCGACGAGATCGCCCACCGGGTGACCGCGATCGCGGCAGGTTAGCCAGAGGCCCCGCGCAGGCGGGCATGCGCAAAAGCGCAGTGGGAGACGGGCCGCGAAGGGGTAACTCGGTAGGACATGGCGCTGATCGAGCGGACGACCTACCACGAGGTCGAGCAGCTCGCCCAAGAATTGTCGGGCGGACTTCGGTCGGCTCGTTCGTTCGAGGATGCCGCGCAGTGGTTCGCCCAGCAGCTTGTCGCTCGCTTCCCCTCGATCGCGCTCGCGCGGGTGTTCGCGACGGTTGCGCACGCGCGCTTGCCGGTGCCGGAGAGCACGTTCGCGGCCGCGGCCGCGGGCAGCCTATCGCTCTTCCCCACGACCGAGGTCCTGACGCTGTTCGGGACGGCGGGAAGCCGGCCCGAGTGGAACGCGCGCCGGCGGTCGCGGGCTCACCTCGCGCTGCCGCTGCTGAACCGCGGGCAGATCGACGAGACGCCGATGATCTCGCGGCTCTTGAGCGATCTGCGCTTCCGGCTCGAGACGGACACGAGCGATCCCGCTCCGTTCGTCACGCGCGCCTTCGCCAACGCGAACGGTCTGTTCTACGTTTCCGATGCCGCCACGACCCTGGACGACAAAGGGCGCAAGGTCGTCCCGGCCGCCGATTTCGTCAGCGAGCACGGGATCGGCACCGTATTCGGGTTCGGCGGATCGTACGTGGTCCAGCCGATGTTCGTCTCGACGATCCTCTTCACCAAGGAACGCATCAGCAAGCAAACGGCGATGCACTTCCTGCAGTTGTCGAGCACCTTCAAGGGCGCGACCAGCCGCTTCATCACCCGCGGCTTGCTCTTCGAGCGTGAACGCGTCGCCTCTCAGAACGGCTAGCGCGTGAACCTCGATCCGCACCTGCGGGCCGCGCTCGAGCTGTTGCCGGCGATCGCGTTCACGGCCAGCGAGCAAGGCGCCATCGACTGGGTCAGCGACCGCTGGTACGGCGCCACCGGCATCGGCCGCGACGCGGTGCTCGGTGAAGCCTGGGTCCACGTCGTCCATCCCGACGACATCGAGGAGGCGGTCTGGCGCTGGACGCGCGCGCTGGACGCGGGAACGCCCTGGGAGACGACCGCGCGGGTGCGGCATGCGGACGGCACGTACCACTGGTACTTCACGCGCGCCGAACGGGTCGCGAACGCGCCCGGCGGACCGCTCTGGATCGGGACGACGATCGAGCTCTCGGCTATCCCGTGGGAGAAGGTCGGGTCGGCCGAGCGCTGACGCGGCGCTCCACCGTCGCCGCCAGGGCGTAGCGCAGAACGGCCAGCGCCGCCAGCGCTCCCGCGACCTGGGCGGCGATGAAGCCAGGGACGTCGGCCGGCCTGATGCCGGTGAAGGTGTCGGACAACGAGCGCGCGATCGTCACGGCGGGGTTGGCGAACGAGGTGGAGCTGGTGAACCAGTACGCGGCGGTGATGTACGCCGCCACGACGTAGGGAGCGGCCGCCGGGCGGGCGCGCGAGCAGACGAAGATCACGAAGACCAGGCCGAACGTGGCGACCGCTTCGCCCAGGAGCTGTGCGGGCCCCGAGCGGACGTGCGCGCCGAGGATCTGGGCCAGCGCATAGGGCAGCACTTCGGACCACGGCCGCAGGCCGGCGAGCGCTTCCACCGCCGTGACGATGGGATTGAGGTGCGCGCCGCAGAGCGGGCCCAGCGACGCGATCAGCGCGATCGAGGCGCCGGCCGTCGCGAGCGTGTTGCACAGCAGTGCGAGGGCGGCGTTGCCGCCGGCCAGGTTCTGCGCCATGACGCCCGAGCCACCACGGCGGCGAGCAGCAGCGCCGTTCCCACGAGCTCCAGGACGACGCGCTGGTCCAAGCGCAGCGGCATCACGAATCCTCGCTTCGGCACCAGCGCTCGGGCAGGACCGTTTTGAGCGCGGTTGGGTTGAGCATGCTTGACGACCGTGGTCCGTCGGACGAAGCGTAGATTCGTCATCTTCGAACATCCTAGCCGCTGCGGCTAGCCGGTGGCCGCCGCGTGCAAGTCGTGCTCGGCGTGGCAGCCGTGCTGCATCGGGTGCTTGGCGTCGAGCCGCCACAGGTACAGCCCGAGCGCGCCGAAGACGAGATTGAGCCAGAAGGTGTAGTTGAACGAGAACATGGTCAGGTCGTGGCGGATGCTGGGGTTGGGCTTGGGCACCAGGTGAAGCGCCGAGAACGCCAAGTCCATGGCGACCGCCGAGACGACCATCGTCACGAAGAACACGCCGAAGATGTAGAGCATCATTCGCGCGCCATAGTACTTGCGGTAGACGTCCAGCAGCGGCAGCACGATCAGGTCGGCGTACAGAAACGCGAGCACGCCGCCGAACGAGATCCCGCTGGCCCACAGGATCGCCGCCAGCGGCACGTTCCCGATCGAGCAGACGAACGACAGGACCGCGATGACGGGACCGATGACGGCATTGCCGACGAGCTGCGCGCCCGGCGCCGCGCCGCTGAGGAACAGCGCCTTCCACGCGCCGCCCGGCACGAAGACGCCGAGCGCACCGGCGATCAGGAACCCGGCGAGCAGATCCTTCCACAGCATCGAGAAGTCCATCGCGAAGTTTTGCGCCACGGCGACCCGCGTGCCCGGGTCGCGCAGGCGCGCGAGGATGCCGCGGCCCTCGCCTTCCATCGAGCCGTGCTCGTGGCCGCCCGTCTCGTCGGCGTGCCGGCGCGCTTCCTCGACCAGCCGCTTGGGGTAGGTCAGCTTCACCAGCAGCGCCATGACCGCGACGAGCACGAGCCCGCCGATCCACTCCGCCGCGGTGAACTGCCAGCCCAGCAGCAGCCACAGGATGACGCCCAGCTCCAGCACGAGGTTCGTGGACGAGAACAGGAAGGCCAGGCTCGGGATCAGCCCGGCACCCTTTTTGAAGAGGGTCTTGCTCAGCGCCGCGGAGGCGTACGAGCAGCTCGAGCTCACCGCTCCCAAGCCGGTCGCCAGCGCGACCTCGCGGACGCCGTCGCGGCCGAGCAGTTGCTGCATGCGCTGCTTGGAAACGACGGCTTGCACGAGCCCGGAGAGCGCGAAGCCCAGGATCAGGCTCCAGCCGACCTGCCACATCATGCCGGCGGCGAGCACGAGCGCTTCGCCCAGTTGGTGCAGCATCAGACGAGCTCGCGGTGGAAGTTCAGCGTTTCCATCAGCTCGGCGACGGCCGCGTCCGCGTCGCCCGCCTTCACGGCGTCGACGAAGCAGTGCGAGAAGTGGTTCTCGAGCAGAATCCGCGCGACTTTGTCCAAGCTCGCTCGCACGGCGGAGATCTGCTTGACGACCTGCACGCAGTAGACGTCGTCCTCCACCAGCTTGTGGATGCCCTCGGTCACCCCGCGCACCGTCTTGAGCCGGTTGAGCACGTCGGCTTTCTGCTCGCGGCTGAGGCTGCTGATCTTCTTGTGCTCGACGGATTTCTTGGCCATCGGCGCTAGCGTACCACACCCCACCTGGGGTGTCCACGGCCTTTGCATCGCGCACGGCGCATGCGCAACTCAGGCATATTTCATCTTCCGATGGTAAGACACGACGATGGAGATACTCAGCAGACTCGCTCCGCCGTACCTGGAGGGCCGCGCAGCGGCGGGCCTGTTCGTCCTGCGAGCGATCGTCGGGCTGGCGTTCGTGTTTCACGGCTACCCGAAGATCCAGCACGCGACGAGCTGGATGACGCTGGGCATGGGGCCGCACGCGTTCGCACCAGGCTGGCTGCAAGCGGTCGTCGCGGTGGTCGAGTTCTTCGGCGGCATGGCGCTCATCGCGGGGCTGGCGACGCCGCTGGTCGCCGCGCTGATCTTCTGCGACATGCTCGTGGCGATCGTCGCCGTCCACTTGCCGAGCGGAGGGCGCTTCGTCGGCGGCCCGGGGTCCTATGAAACGCCGGCGGTCTACTTGCTGACGATGGCAGCGCTCGTTCTAACCGGGCCCGGGAGCATTTCGCTGGACCGGCTGATCGCCGCCCGCTCGGCGGCCGGGCCACGCTCCAGAGCCGGCGCGCCGCTCTAGCCTGATCGCCCCTCAGCCGGCGCCCTGTGGCCGACAGGCACCCTGGCTGCCCGCGGCCAAGGTGTTAGGCGTGCCGAAATCGAGAGTTTGGTGTGCCTCGCTCGGGCTGCCCCCCGCACTGATCGCTCTGGTCGCGCTGCTCGCACTGTTCCTCGGTGTGGCGCCGCTGTGCGCGAGCGCCGACGCCGACGCGCCGATGGCCGGAGTGGATCCGACCACGGTCGGCCTGCAGCCGCTGCAAGGGGCCATTCCGATCGCGACGCCGGCGCCGGGCGAGTCGCGGCTGACTCGGCGCGAGGACGGCACCTTCGCGGCGGTGCCGGACGCGGCGGGCGGGACGGCGACGTTCCACCTCGTCGCGCGCGAGGCGCCCTGGACCCTCAAGCCCGGGCTGACCGTGATGGCCAAGACGTACGACGGGGTGGTGCCGGGCCCGACCTTGGTGGTCCGCCAGGGCCAGCGGGTCGTGATCGACTTCCGCAACGCGATGACGGTCGCGGACACGCTGCACCTGCACGGCATCCACGGCATTCCGGATTCGATGGACGGCGTGGCCGGCATGTCGCAGCCGATGATCGAGCCGGGCGGGCGCTTCCGCTACGCGTTCACCGCCAACCAGCCCGGCACGTTCATCTACCACAGCCACGACAACGAGGAGATGGTGAACAGCGGCCTCTACGGCGCGATCGTGGTGCTGCCGGCGCACCCGCGCTCCGAGGAGCGCGTGCAGCGCGACGACGTCGAGCTGCTCTCGTCGTGGTCGATCCAGAACGCGGCCGAGAACCACTTCACGATCAACGGCAAGGAGTACCCCGCGACCGTTCCGATCGAGGTCCGCGAGGGCGACCGCGCGCGGCTGCGCTGGATCAACATGTCCTCGGAGAACGTGCACACCATGCACACGCACGGTCACGACCAGGTCGTGATCGCGCGCGACGCGCAGCCGGTCTCCGCGCGCGACCTGGAGGACACGGTGATGCTCGGGCCCGGGCAGCGGCTCGACACGGTCGTCGTCGCGAACGCGCAGCCCGGCAATTGGGCCGTGCACTGCCACGTGCTCGACCACACCGAGGACGGGATGGGCATGCCGGCCGGGCTGGTGACGTCCATCCACTACGCCGGCACGCCCAACAAGCTCGCGCTGATGGGCGCGGCGATGCACCGCCACATGGCCGACTCGTCCAACGGCAACCCGCAAGGGCCGCTCTCGTTCGGCACGACGGCGCTGCTGGGCGCGTTCGCCGGCCTGTCGATCTTCCTCGGGCTGCCGATCGCGCGGGCCCGGCGGCTCTCGCCCGCGACGATCGGCGCGCTCAACGCGCTGGCGATCGGCATCCTGGTCTTCCTGATCGTCGAGATCGCGAACAACGCCACCGCGCCGCTGGTCCGGTCGCTGGGGAGCTGGCACCGCGGCACGACCGGGCACGGTGCGCTCTCGCCCCTGCCGCTGGCGATGCTCGTGGCCTACGTGGCCGGCCTGCTGGCCGGGATCGTCGGGCTGGGCGTGATCGCGACGCGCATGGCCAAGGCCGGCGCGGCGGCGCCGGGAGCGGAGAAGCCGCTCGTGCTGGCCGGCATGATCGCGGTCGGCATCGGCGCGCACAACTTCGCCGAGGGCCTCGCGATCGGCTCGTCCGCGGCGTCGGGCGCGACGGCGATCGCGTTCGGGCTGATCCTGGGCTTCGCGCTGCACAACGCGACCGAAGGGTTCGGGATCGCCGCGCCGCTGGCGGGCCGCGGCGCGACGCCGACCTGGGCCCAGATCGGCTTGGCCGGCGTGGTCGCGGGCGGCCCGACGCTGCTGGGCACGATGATCGGCTACCACTTCTCCTCGCCGATCCTGCAAGCGTTCTTCCTGACCACCGCGGTCGGCGCGCTGGTGTTCGTGGTCGGCGAGCTGTGGGGCGTGCTCAAGCGCAGCGGCCTGACGGTCGCGTCCAGCTCGATGCTCGCGGCCGGCTTCGTCGTCGCGCTCGCGACCGAGGTGCTGCTGGACTTCGCGCAAGGCACTTGACGGCGCCGGCATCGGGCATACGACACGGCGCGGCACGACCGCTCGAGGAATCTTCGCTTGTCGCTCGTCCGTTTCGTCCCCATGTGGGCCATCATCGTCATCCTCGCCGCCGCCGAGCCCACGAGCGCGAGCGCGATGGCGCCCATGCCCGGCATGACGATGTCCCCGTCGCCCGGCCCGGCCGCGCCGACGATGGCGCCGGCGCCCGGCATGACGATGGCGCCGGGGCCCGGGACGAGCGGGGCCGGCTCGGCGAGCGCGATGGACATGCGCTCGGCGGCCGACCTCGCCGATCCGATGAGCCAGGACGGCTCGGGTACGTCGTGGGTGCCGCGCTCGACCCAGATGTTCGGCTGGATGCGCCAGGGCGGGCGCGACGCGCAGATGACGCACGGCGCGCTGTTTCCGCGCTACGTGTCGTCCGGCTCGCTGCGCGGCGACCGGCGGGCCGACGCGCCCAACTGGCTGATGTTCATGGGCACGCATTCGATCGGCGCGACATCGCAGTTCGCGTACACGGCGATGGTGAGCGCCGACGCGCTGAGCGAGAACCAGAGCGGGTACCCGCTGCTGTTCCAGACCGGCGAGACGGCGCACGGCGCGCCGCTGCACGACCACCAGCACCCGCACGACCTGTTCTCCGAGCTGGCCGTCGACTATTCGGCCCGCCTCGGTAAGACGGCTGCGGCATACCTCTACCTCGGCTATCCGGGCGAGCCGGCGCTCGGGCCGCCGGCGTTCATGCACCGCCGCATCGCGTACGACATGCCCGACTCGACGATCGGTCACCACTGGCAGGACGCCTCGCACATCCAGTTCGGCGTCGCGACGGCCGGTTTCGCGCCCAGCTCGCGCTTCAAGCTCGAGGCCAGCACCTTCACCGGCCGCGAGCCCGACGAGATTCGCACCAACTTCGACCCGGTTCACCTCGACTCGTACAGCCAGCGCCTGTCGTGGAACCCCAGCGACAACGCGGCGGCGGAAGTGTCGTACGCGTTCATCAAGAGCCCTGAGGCCGCGGACCCGCGGATCGACCAGCACCGGGTGGTCGCGTCGCTCTTGCTCAACGAGCCGCTCGGCAAGGACCGCAACTGGTACGGCGGCCTCGTTTTCGGCCAGAACACCGAGAGCGGCGCGCGCACCAGCTCGTATCTGGCCGAGACGGACTACCAGGCGGGCCGCGACACGCTCTTCGCGCGCGCCGAACTGGGCACGCGCAAGGCGCGCGATCTGGTGCTCCCCGGCGTCGACCCGGATCGCGTGTACAGCGTCGGCACGTACGCGCTCGGCGCCGTCCACGACCTGACGCGCAACCCGGCTGCCGCGAGCATCGGCCTGGGCGCGCAGGTCACGCTGGGCTCCAAGAGCGCGGGCCTCGATTCGTACTACGGAAGCGGAACGCCGGTCGGATACCAGGTCTTCTTCCGCATCCGCCCGCCGGACATGGCGCACGCCCTGGCGGGGATGGGCGGCATGACGATGGGCGGCCGCTGATGCCGCACCTGCGCGGTGCGGTGATCGGCATCGTGGCGTTCCTGGTCGTCGTGGCCGGCGCCGTCGTGGCCGCCGCGTACATGGGCTTCGCTCCGATGGCCGCCGACTCCAAACCCTCGTCGCTCGAAGCCGGTCTGGCGATGAAGGCGGTCCACGCGATCTCCGAGCGCCAGATGGGAGGCCGCAAGGATCCGCACCCGACCACCGACGCGAACCTGATGGCCGGCCTGGACGTCTACCGGCAGAATTGCATCACCTGCCACGGTGCGGCGGACGGGAAGGCCTCGAACATCGCGGCCGGCTTCTACGTGCCGTCACCGCAGTTCGCGACCGACGGGGCCGAAGACGACCCCGAAGGCGCGACGTACTGGAAGATCCGGCACGGCATCCGGTTCTCGGCGATGCCGGCGTTCGCGCACGCGCTCGGCGACGAGCAAATCTGGCAGGTCGCCATGTTCCTCAAGCACATGGACGCGCTGCCCAAGCGAGTCGAGGCGGCTTGGAAAGCCACGAAGAGCGTCGGCGGAACGGCCGCCGCGCCGACGCCGACGATGGACATGAAGCGCTGACCCGAGCCCGCAGCGTGGGGTCTCCCGGCAGCGAGGACGAAGCGCCCGTCATGCAATCGTCCCCGGCCAAGCCGTCCGCCCCGGTCAAGGCTTCGGCGTGCTTGGTGAACCGCCACGGGGCGCAAGCCCGCGAGATCAGCGATCTCGACCAGATCAGCGACATCCTCAAGGAGACGGACTCGTTCGTCTGGCTCGACGTCGCCGACCCCGGGACCGACGATCTCAAGCTGATCCAGGACGAGTTCGGGCTGCACCCGCTGGCGGTCGAGGACGCGGTCAAAGCGCACGAGCGGCCCAAGCTCGAGGCCTACGACGACTTCTGGTTCATCGTCGTGCACGGCGCGACGCGCGCGGCGGACGTGCTGCGCATCCACGAGATCGCGATCTTCGTCGGCGCGCGCTACGTCGTGACGGTGCGCGACCTGCCGCTCTACCCGATCGAGGAGATCCAGCACCGCTGGCACGGCGGCAACGGGGTCGGCGCCGGGCCCGGCGCGCTGCTCTACACGATCCTCGACACGATCGTCGACGGCTACACCCCGATCGCCGAGGCGTTCGAGGACCGCGTCGAGCTGCTCGAGGGCGAGCTGCTGAGCCGCGGCACGCGGACCGAGAGCGTGCTGCTCGCGATCTACGAGATGAAGAAAGAGCTGAGCCGCTTCCGGCGGGCGGTGGTGCCCATGCGCGACATCCTCACGCCGATCATCCGCGGCGACATCGGCCTGCTGCCGCAGCACGACCTGCCGTATTTTCGCGACGTGTTCGATCACGTCGCGCGGGCGGTCGACCAGCTCGACGACGCGCGCGACCTCGTCAACAACGCGCGCGACACGCACATCTCGATGGCTTCGCACCGCCAGAACGAGGTCGCCAAGCAGCTCACGATCGTCGCCACGGTGTTTCTCCCGCTGACCTTCATCACCGGGTTCTTCGGGCAGAACTTCGGCTGGCTGATGAACCACATCACGAGTTCCGCGTCGTTCGCCGAGCTGGGCATCGGGAGCGAGGTCGCGGCCTTGGCCGCGCTCCTGTGGTACTTCCGCCACAAGCACTGGTTCTGACGCTCGCCGGAGCCCGGCAGCTTGGCCGGCCGCGCCGTACGAAGCGGCTCGAGAGCGCTGCCAGCGGGCCGCAGGGCTCGGCCGACCGGCCGGTGCAACCGGCTCGCAGATGACGGCAAACGAGCTCGGCGACCGCACGACGACCGGTAACCAGTTCTTGGACTCGCTCGCGCCGGGCGCGCGCCGGGGCTGCGTCGAACGGGCCCGCCCGGTCGCGCTGGCGGCCGGCATGGTGATCGCCCAGCGAGGCGACCGCTTCACCGACGTGCTGTTCCCGCTGCACGGCGCAGTCTCGGAGGTCGAGGAGGGGCGGGACGGCGGCTCGGTCGAGGTGACCGCGGTCGGCTTCGAGGGCGTCAGCCCCATCGAAGCGCTGCTCGACGCCGGCGCCGAGCAGTTCCGGCGCACCATTCAGGTCCCGACCCGCGCGCTCGCCATTCCGCTGGGCGCGCTGCGGCAGCTGCGCGACGACGACCCGAGCCTGCACCGGCTGGTCCACCGCTACGCGGCGGCGCGGCTGCGCGCGGCGGGAATCACGATCGGCTGCAACGCCCGTCACGAAGCGCCCGCACGCTTGGCGCGCTGGCTGCTGCGCATGAGCGATCGCGCGGGCGGAGCGGATTTCGAGCTGACCCACGAAACGATCGCGCTGATGCTGGGCGTGCGCCGCCCGACGGTCACGCGCGCGATCGCGCTGCTCGTGACGGCGTGCGCGATATCGTCGGGCCGCCACAGCGTGCGCATCGTCGACCGGCCGATTCTCGAAACGCTGACCTGCAGCTGTTATCCCGACTCGCGCGAGGTCTTCAGGGAAGTCTATCAAAACAGTCATCATACGACCGAAATCTGAGCCCGTCGGTGCGATCCGTACCGCGAAGCCGAGCGAATCCTTAACCAGTCTAGCGGCCTAGCGGGTTTTCGCACCGCGCGCATAGTGCATAGACTGCGACGTGGAGCAACGCGGACACGGCCGGACGGCGTCGGCCGGAACGCTCGCCGCGACCGGCGCGGCGTTCGCGGTCGGCATCGGGTACATGGACCCGGGCAACTGGGCGACGGACCTCGACGCGACGCGCTACGGGTATGCCTTGCTGTGGTCGGTGCTGCTCAGCGGTCTGGCAGCGGTGCTGCTGCAAGTGCTCGTCGTGCGCCACGCCGCGGGCAGCGGCGAACACCTCGCCGCGGCGATCGCGCGCCGCTGGCCGCGCGCCGCCGCGCTGCTGTGGCCGCTGTACGCGCTGGCCATCGTCGCGACCGAGGTCGCCGAGTTCACCGGCGTCGTGCTGGGCCTGCAGCTCGTGCTGCACCTATCGCGCGCCGGCGCGGTCGCGGCCGGTGCGGCGCTGTTCCTGGCGCTGCTGCTGGGCGGCGGCACGAGCGCGCGCCGTTTCGAGCGGTTCGCGATCGCGACGACCGCGCTGCTCGCCATCGCCTATGCGATCGACTGCGCGATGCTGCGCCCGGCCGTCGCGCCGATCGCGGCGGGCGCGCTGATTCCCGGTTTTCCCGGGCCCGGTGCGCTGCTGGCGGTGGTCGGCATCGTCGGCGCGACGATCATGCCGCACAACTTGTTCCTCCACGGCGGGCTGGTGCTCGACCGGCTGGCGGGTGTGCCGGCCGCCGCGCGCCCGCGCATCGAGCGCCTGGCGGTCGTCGAGACGGCGATCGCGCTGGTGGCAGCGACGCTGGTGAACGCCGCGATCC
>CAXTNU010000063.1:0-14764 GCA_964245595.1 uncultured bacterium
ACCCTGCACGACGCGCTGGCCGCCCTCGCGCGCGGCGAGGACGGCGCGTTCCTGGCCCCGTTAGTGCGCCGCTACCGCCCCGCCGCCGAAGTGCCGCGCGTGGGCCTCGTGATCGAGCTGGTCACCGGCCGGGTGCTGCGCGACGGCGCGCCGGTGACGCTCGCCGAGCGCGAGCACGCGCTGCTGGTCGCGGTCGCGATGCGGCCCGAGGCGCTGGCCCGCGAGCGGCTGACCGACATGCTCTGGCCCGACCTCGGCGAGAGCGCGGCGCGCAACGCGTTCCACGTCTGCCTGCACCGGGTCAAGTCGCGCCTGGGCGACGACAACGCGGTGGTCCGCACGCGCGAAGGCTACCGTCTCGGCAACGACGTGCGGGTGGATCTCTGGGAGATCGACCGCACCGCCGCGACGCTGCGTGCCGCCGAGGCGCTCGACGCGCGTCAGAGCACGGCGCTGCGCGGGCTGTACGACGGCCTGCGCGCGGCGCGGCCGGCGAAGTTCGAAGCCTGGGAATGGTTCGAGCCGACCGAGCGCCACTTGCGCGAGCTGCGCTGCGAGGTCGCGCAAGGACTGGCGAAAGCCGCGCTCGACGAGGGCCGCATCCAGGACGCGCTCGCGCTGGCGCACGAGATGATCGCCTACGACCCCTGCGACGAGCCGGCCCGCGAGATCGCGATTCGCGCTTACCTGGCAAGCGGCGACCGGGCCGCCGCCCTGCGCCACTTCCGCCAGTACCGCGACACGCTCGGCGCCGAGCTGCAGTGCGAGCCGTCCGCAGCGCTGGCCGCCCTGGTCGGCGCGACGCGTTAGCGTCCTTCGGCTGCTTCGGCGCCCGGGTGCGCTACAAGCTGTCGATGACGACGCTGAAGAGATACGTCGACGGAACCGGGGTGCAATCGCGCAAGGCGGGCTGATACGCCGACTTCTTCGCCGCGTCGAGCGCCGCTCGGTTCAGAATCTGCGACGACGAGCGCTCGATGCGCGTCTCGGTGACGCGGCCCTGCGCGTCGAGCGAGACGAGCACCCGCACGACGCCGGTGACGTGGCGCTCGCCGCCCAGCGGCGGCAGGTCCGGCTTGACGGCGCGAATCACCACGGCTGGCGCGTCCGGCGTCGCGCAGCCCGTCGCTGCGGGAACGGGTGAGGCGGCGAGCAATCCGACGGCGAGGAGAACGGCTGGAACTTCCATCTTCTTTCAGTCCACCTCGCGGGCGTTGAGGTCGACCAGCGCGCCGTTGATGCCGCTGGCACGGTCGCTGGCCAGGAATGCGAGCGCGTCGGCGACTTCCTGCGGCGTCGCGGCGGCGGCGAAATCGGCGGCGTCAAGATAGCCGCGCGCCGCTTCGGTCGCCACGCCGCCGAGCACCAGCGCGTTGGCGACGATGCCGTCGGCTTTGTGCTCGCGCGCGATCGCCTGCATCAGCGCGTTGACGCCGGCCTTCGCGACCGCGAACAGGCCGCGCCCGGGTGCCGGATCTTTGGACGAGCCGGCGGTGACGGTGACGATTCGGCCGCGCGAGCGCGCGCCGTCGCGGTACGGCTGCGCGAGCATCGCGCGCAGCGCCGGCAGCGCGAGATTGTACGCGGTCTGGGCGAACGCCGCCAGGTTCGCGTCCAGATCGGGCGGAGCCGACTCGACGAGCACCTTCGAGCCGATGCCGCTGCCGGCGAGGTTCACCAGCGCGTCGATGCGCCCGTAGCGCTCGACCAGCGCGTCGACCGCCGCGGAGGCCTGCGCCGGGTCGCCGAGATCGGCCGCGAACGGAATCGCCGCGGCACGTTCCGCATCGTCGAGCACGCCCTCGATCGCCTGCCGCGCGCGGTCCAGCGAGCGCGACGCGACCAGCACCCGCGCGCCCTCCGAGACCAGCGTCGCGAGCGTCGCGCCGCCGACGCGCCCGGTGCCGCCGGCCAGCAGGATCGCATCGCCCTCGAACAGGCGCATCAGCGGCTCGGGAACGAGACGGTGAAGAGGTAGTCGCTCGGCACCGGAACGCATTCGCGCAGCGCGGGCTCGTAGGTCGAGCGCCGTGCCGCGAAGATGGCGGAATCGTTCAAGATCGCGGAAGGCGAGTCTTGAATCTTGACGGCGACCGGCATGCCGTCCGCGTCGAGCGACACTCGGACGCGAACTATACCGAAAATGCCTTGTTGCTGCGCCAGCGGGGGCGTGTCGGTCTCGGCCGCCCGAACCACGCGCGGCGGCACGTCGTGGGCCGCGCACAAGGAGGGCGCCGGCGGCTCGTCGCCGCGCGTGCACACCTCGCCGCCGACGAACCGGTGCTCCGTGCCGTAGACCACCGTCCGCCTGATCGTGTTGGCGTCGACCCGCTCGTACGAGATGCGTTCGGGCACGGATCGCGGCGCGTACGCCGGCGGTGCGGCGAACTCGCTCCCGTCGACGTCCCACGTCGCGCCGGTCCAGGCCGGCGCCGAACCCGAAAACGTGCGGCTTGTACCCACGCTGGTGACGAGCCAGCCGCCGTGGTCCGGCACGTAGCGCTGCGGCGGCGAGACTTCGGCGCCGGCACCCGGCGCCGTCTCGTGCGCGACGAGCGCGGTGCCGTCGGCGCTGAACGCCAGCCGGGTCAGCTTGCCACGCGGGTCGCGGCAGGTCCAGTTTCCCACGAGCGCCCCTACTTGGTCGCCCGGTGCGGCGGCCGCCGCAGACGGTGCAGGTACGAGCGCCGCCGCAAGCAGCGCGACGGCCTGGAGAACGGCGAGAGAGCGCATCATCGTGCCGATACGCCGCGCGCACGGCGGCCACCCGGTGCGGGACGGGCCCGAAAGCACGCCGCGGCATGATCGTCCACCACCCCGACGGCCTGCAGGAGCGCGTAGCAGATCGTCGAGCCGACGAAGCCGAATCCGCGCTTGCGCAGATCGCGGCTGAGCCGGTCCGACAGCTCGGTCTTGGCCGGCACGTCGCCCGGCCCGCGCGGCCGGTTCACGAGCGGCGTACCGTCGACGTACGCCCACAAGAATGCGTCGAACGAACCAAACTCGCGCTGCACGTCGAGGAACGCCTGCGCGTTGCGGACGGACCACGCGATCTTCCCGGCATTGCGCACGATGCTCTCGTCCGCCAGCAACCGCGCGACGTCGCGCTCGCCGAAGCGCGCGACCTTCGCGGGGTCGAAGCTGCGGTACGCGCGCCGGTATCCCTCTCGCTTGCGCAGGATCGTCGACCACGACAACCCGGCCTGCGCACCTTCGAGGATCAGGAACTCGAACAGCACCCGGTCGTCGTGGACCGGCGCGCCCCATTCCTCGTCGTGGTAAGCGATCATGGCCGGATCGGTCCCGGCCCACGCGCAGCGCTCCATGCGTCAGACTTCGCGAGCCAAGTCCTAAAACCGTTCAAGATTTACTCGGCAAGATTGGAGAGACAACAGGGCGCTACGATGATCCGGTTGCCGCTCGTCGTCTATAGGGATGCGCCTGCGCTTTTCTATCGGCCGGCATGCTTGGCGGTTGTTCCAGCAGCCCCAGCGCGCGCGCGCGGCTGACCGCCTCGTCCCGGCCGCGCGCGCGCAGCTTGGCATAGGTGTTGCGCAGGTGGGTTCGCACGGTATGCACGCTGCGGCTGCTCCGTGTCGCGATCGCGACCGCGGAAGCTCCCGCGGCAACCTGGCGGAGGATCGCGATCTCCGTCGGCGTCAAGGGTCCGGGCCGGGCTCGCTGGGAAACGTGCGCGTGCACCGCCGCGAGGAACTTCGCGTAACGCTGGATCGTCGGCGGAGCGTCCGCCCAGGGCGAGGTCAGCCCCGCGTTCATGAGCCACTCGCTCTCGGCATCGCGGGCGATGAACCGGACCTGACTCGCGCGGCGACCGCGGACGCAATCGCCCACCAAGTAGCTGGTGTTGACGGCCAGCGCACGCGCCAGGCGCAACCAACGCAGTTCCTCTGCCAGCGTCGTGCGGGACGGGCGGGCCGAATCGTGAATCGCCTGGCGGGCGAGGCGGCGCGCGGCGCCCACGTCGTCCAGCCCCGCCCAGACCAGCGCCAGCAGCGCCCGGCACAACGCGCGCCGGCCGTTCGACCGTGGCTGCTGATCGTGCAGCGCGACGAGCATGGAGCGGCCCACCGCGAAGTGCCCCGTCCACCCCAGCCGCAGTACCTCCCCGATCGTCCCCTCGAACTCGTCGTGCCGCGGCTTGCGCGGCGCCTCACCCTCCAGGGCGCGGTCGCTGACCATTCCAATCCTTACCGGCTCGTCTCGAGCGCATCCGAATCCGCAGCCTCGTACCGGCGCCAGAGGCGCTCGCTTTACGCACGCGGCGGCGGCTCCTCACCCTCGAGCCGGTGGGAAAGCCCTACCGCCGCAACACCCCCGGGTGTAGGCGAGCGTGGCTCGCAAGGGTGTTGCGGCGGCGGGCCGCCGTCGCTAGCGATGGCGGGCGACGGACATTCGCTGTGGACGTGTCGGCCGTCCACCCGCTCATCGTGCCGTCGAACGGCGATGGTGTCCATACGGAAAACGTCGTATCGTCCGCGAGCGCGCGGCCCAGCTGCTGCACATGCCCGTAGGTTGATGGTTGGGCGGCGCATGAGCGCGTGGACCGTGCGGGGGCGCATAGGGAAATTACCGTAGCGATGGCGATCGTTCAGGCACCGTACTGGAAGGCGGTTCGGTCGCAGCCTCCGCTGGGTCGCCTGCCTGCGCTAGGAGATGCGCTTTTGGACGGCCGGTTCGCTCGAAGCGGCCGTCGGTGGCGCGACGAATCCGCGTCGGCCGCATTCGAGGAAGAGCTCGGCGACCGAGTGCGTCCCATACGCCTCTCGTACGGCCTCGATGTGCTTGCGGACCGTCTTCTCCGCGCGACCGGACTCGTCCGCGACCGCGCTGACGCTCTTGCTTTCGAGCAGGCGGCGAAGAACATCGACTTGCGCGGGCGTCAGCGTCCGGCCGATCGGGTCGAGGTAGATGCGCGCCCAACCTAGTCGCGCCGCGAGGAACGACTCAGGAAAATTGTCGCGGACGAGGATGGCTGCCCGTTCGAGAGGCCGCTCAGCACTCGTATCGATCGGCGTCGCGGCGAGTTCGATCAGCGCGAGCGCTGCTCGCCACAAGAAGCCGCACGAGCTGAACGACCCCTCGGCTTTCCGAAACCACTCGCCGGCGCGTTCGTATTCACCCGAACTGCGTGCAACCAGTCCTCGTACGTACGCATCCCAGCCGGCTAGCCGGGGATCGCTCTTCGTATCACGGAGGGTGCGTGTTGCATCCATCTTCGAAGAGATACCGTCGTAGAGGCTCAGCATGGCCGGCGCCGCGCTGGGATGGACCTCGGCGTAGGCTTCGGTCAGGAACAGGAAGCCGATCCGTTCTTCGTCGGTCGTCGCCCCCCAGTCAACCGTCTTCGCGAGTGCGGCGGCCTCGTCCGCCAAGCAACGTGCATGACCGAGCTCACGGAACGCCGCCGACAAGACGGCCCCTGACGCCAATGCCCATACCCGCCACGCTGACGTCGTTGCCAAGGTAATCGCGTCGCATAGTTTGCGAACGGTTCTCGCTTGGTCCCCATCGAGCGCGTACAGCCAGGCATCCATGGAGGTAAGAAGCAAATGCGTGGAAGACGCGACCGCAGGCCCGAACGACGCTCCCGGAATGGTTCGAGCGGCAGGATCGGCATGCGAACCGCGAATCGTCGAGGATCTTAGGTTCATTTCAAGGGCGGCAATCTGAAAGACGATTTGAGTCGCTAGACTCACATCACGCCCACGGCAAAGCGCATATGCTTGTCTTGCGCATTCGAAAAGGTGTAACGCTTCGACATAGTTTGCCTGTGCGCAGGCTATGAAGGCACGCAGCTCCGTCGCTCGAACAGACAACACGTCGAGTTCGGCGCGTTCTGCTTCGATCGCGAAACGAGAGGACTCGGCATACTCCCGTTTCGCCCAATGTGTAAACGCGCGATAATACGAAAGTTCGGCTCGGATCGAGCGATGCACATGCTCAGAATTCGCAAAGATTGCAGTCGCGGCGAGCAGTTCGAGCCCGCGGTCGAGGTCCTCCGCGAATGCGATGGCATACCCGTGTAACATACGAGCCGTGCAGATCTCGTCGAGGTGTGCGAATGTGGCTAGCGTGGGCTCCAACAGCTTGACCACGTCCCGTGACCGCTGGAGCCTCATGAGCGCCCGGGCCAACAGAAATAGCGCTTCGGTCCGCAGGGATGCGTCGATGAACGTTTTCCCTTCGAGCATCGAGCCGCATGCTGCGATATCGCCGCGAAGGAACGCTTCCCGAGCGGACGCGACCAAAGAAGCCGCGTCAAGCGAGCACGGGAGCGAAGGAAGGACGGCACGGATTCCGCCAGCGGCGGAGACTTTCATGAACGTCACCCGAGCGCGATACACCTCAGCGAAGGCGACCATTGGTCGCCTTAGTTTTCGGAGTTTCTTGCTTTACCGCTTGTCTCGGTGCCGTCCTTCTCGACATCGGGCTGAACCTAGCCGGGCACGCCGGCGTCGGCGTTAACCGCCATCGATTAGCCCGTCGGGCCACCGCCCGCGACGGTGTCGGTGCTGGCGCCTGACATCGTCGTGGACGCCTGCGGGGTCGTGGAGAAGCCGCTGCCCGCAACTACGTGGTTTTGCGTGCTCAAGTTGCCCGAGCCGGACAGCAGCAGGGCGACCAGGATGGTGAGGAAACTCATGACGAGGATGCTCCTTCAGTAGAGATAGTGGTTCGATAGGAGAAACCACTAACTCTATGGTACGCGAAGGCCGTCCTCACCGCCGGAATTTCGCGGAAATGTGCCCGATGCACCCCGCGCGGCATGCTGTTGGTACCCTAAAAGCAGCGTCACATCCGCCAGCGATAGTCGCTCGCGCTCCGCGGGTGAACGGCATTTGTCTAAAGCCCTCGCTGCCTGAAGTCCTTAGCCACAGTTCGCCGTAACCGAGCAGGCGTCAATAGCTTATTTGATAGATCAATCCCCATATGTTGCTAGTACGTCACGACTATTTCTTGTGATGCCACCAAATGGTGACGCCGCCAGTGATGACGATGGGGAAATCGTCGTACGGACGCGCCGTGCCAGTCGGCATGATGTGTCGCCGACCGACTTCGCCGCTTCTGACGGCAACGGGGCGATCCTATGCTGTTGCTTCGGGCTGCAGTGCCCACATGGACTTCTCTCCGCGCTCCTGTGCCGCTCGGCTTTCAGTCCTAAGTCCTTTGTCGTATGGACTCCATTATGCAATCTTCCCATCATCACAGCGTGGACGGCAGCACACGCCCCATTCCCGTACCAGGCGCGATATCATCCGGCCCATCTGACGCGGAATCGATGGCGTCGTGCAGGTCGCAGCGCGGGTACGCGCGCCCAAGCGCGTGAGCCGCCCGTCGAAAAAGCTCGCTGCGCGAAAACCCGGCGCCGTCTTCAAGGTCACCGACAACCAGCGCCGGATTCTCCTTTCGCTCTTCGCCGGCAGGCTGGAACGCGAAATCGCCGCCGAGACGGGACGCAAGGCCACGACGATCTTCAACACCGTCTTGCGCGTCCGCGCCCAAATCGGCGCGCGCACCGAGTACGATCTCATGCGGGAATGCATCCGGCGCGAAATCGTCACGCTCGACGAGATCTACTCTCTGGCCGATGCGATCCGCGGCGTCGGCGACGACCAGCCGCGCGGCGAGCGCGGCTGAGCCTCCCGGACAAGCCATGAAACAAACGGCCCTGGAAATCGCTCGCGCGTCGAACGAGCCGACCCGGGAACTTTCAGGCTTCCTTCATGATCGGGGGCTACGCCGGAGGGTCCCCTTCGGAGCATGAGGAGGTTTTACCATACGTACCGAGATTGTCGCCGTTCTCGCTGCCGTACTGCCCCCCGCCGGCTGCGGCGGCGGAGAACAGACGGTGTCGCCGGCTCCCGGGGCCGGAATGCCGGCCGGTGTCCGGCACGGCCGCGCCCATCGCACCGATGGCGGTGAACGCCGCTGCGGCGCGCACCGTATCCGGCGCGAACGGCCGCGACGACGAAGGTGGCGGTACCGTCCTGCCGCGTTTGACCGAGACGAAGACCATCGGCTCGACCGTCGACCCGCTCAACAGCGACCAGAACCCGTACGGCCTGGACATTGCGCGGGCCGACGCCGGCCTTCTCCACCGCGGCGACCTGGTCGTCTGCAACTTCAACGACGCGGCGAACGTGCAAGGCAACGGCACGTCGATCGTCGCGCTGCGCCCGCATCCCGGCGCAACGCCGACCCGCATCGCGCGCGAGCCGACGTTTCTGGGCTGCACCGCGCTCACGCTCGGCCCGACCAACGCGATCTGTTGGCTGCATTCGTCGCCAACGACAACCCGATCGTCACGCCCACCGGCCACACCGTGACGACGCTCCCGGGCGACCGTGGCACGGCCCGTTCGGCCAGACTTTCCCACCGGCGACAGGACGATCGTGCGGGTCGACATCGACAATGGCGACCCGTTCACCTTCCACATGATCGCGAGCAGCTTCGCGATGAGCGGCGGCGCGCCGGGCGGCATCCTCGGCCCATCCAGGCTGCAGTGCGACGCGCCATGAAGCTGTTCGTGGTCGACGGTGCCAACAACAGCGTTACCGTGTTCCACCACGTCTCGGTGATCCCGGCGCACGGCATCGTCGTGCACGGCGCAACGTTCAGCGGCCCGAGCGCGCACTTGCGCGCCGAATCGCTTTCGGCCCACCGCTGAACGGACCGATCAGCTTGACGCTGTCGCCCGGCGGACACCTCGTGGTCGGCAACACGCTGGATCCGAACGGCACCAACCTGACGGTCGAGCTGGTGCCGAACGGCCATGTGCTGGCGACCAAGAACGTTGGCACGGGCGCCACCGGTGGGATCTTCGGCATGGTCGCCACCGGCACCGAACCACCGACGCGATTTTCTACTTCAACGACGACAACGACAACACGGTGAAGTCCCTCGAACGCTGACGGCGCAAATTCTATCTTACTAATAAATAAAAACGTGAGGGAGCGGTTGTCCGCCTCCCCCACGCCGATCAGGTATTCCTAATCCGCAGCTATCGTATCAGATGCGTCAAGGCCCTGACGACAACGGCCCCCGGAGATCGCTCTCCGAGGGCCGTTCTGCTTCGCAGCTTCGCTTGGGGCGAAGACTACATCATGCCGTAGTCGCCCATGCCGCCGCCGGGCGGGCCGCCCGCCGGAGCACCCTTGGGCTCGGGCTTGTCGGCGATCAGGGTCTCGGTCGTGAGCACGAGGGCGCCGATCGAGGCCGCGTTTTGCAGCGCCGAGCGGGTGACCTTGAACGGCTCGACGATGCCGGCCTTGACCATGTCGACCAGGTCGCCGCTCATCGCGTCGAAGCCTTCGCCGGGCTTGGCGGTCTTGACGCGGTTCACTTCGACCGAGCCTTCGAAGCCGGCGTTCTCCGCGATCTGGCGGAGCGGCTCCTCGAGCGAGCGGCGGATGATGTCCACGCCGATCTTCTCGTCGGGGCTGTCGACCGTGACGTTGGTGAGCGCCTTGAGGGCGTGCACCAGCGAGCTGCCGCCGCCGGGGATCATGCCTTCCTGGACCGCGGCGCGGGTCGCGCTGAGCGCGTCCTCGATGCGGTGCTTCTTCTCCTTGAGCTCGGTCTCGGTGGCCGCGCCGACCTGGATCACCGCGACGCCGCCGGACAGCTTGGCCAGGCGCTCCTGGAGCTTCTCGCGGTCGAAGTCGGAATCGGTCTCCTCGACCTGCCGCTTGATCATCTCGATGCGGCCCTTGATCGCGTCGGGCTTACCCTTGCCGTCGACGATGGTGGTCTCGTCCTTGGTGACCTTGACGGTCTTGGCCTGACCCAGGAGGTCCGGGCTGACCTTGTCGAGCTTGAGGCCCAGCTCTTCGGAGATGACGGTCGCGCCCGTGAGGGTGGCGATGTCCTTGAGCATCTCCTTGCGGCGGTCGCCGAAGCCCGGCGCCTTGACGGCGACGGTGGTGAACGTGCCGCGCAGCTTGTTCACGACCAGGGTCGCGAGGGCTTCGCCTTCGACGTCCTCGGCGATGATCAGGAGCGGCTTCTGGACCTGGACGATCTTCTCGAGCAGCGGCAGGATGTCGGCGATCGCCGAGATCTTGCGCTCCGTCACGAGGATGTACGGGTCGGTCAGCTCGGCCTGCATGCGCTCGGAGTCGGTGACCATGTACGGCGAGATGTAGCCCTTGTCGAAGAGCATCCCGTCCTTGGTCTCGACTTCGGTCTTCATCGACTTCGACTCTTCGACCGTGATCACGCCGTCCTTACCGACGGCCTGCATGGCCTCGGCGATGAGCGAACCGATCGTCTTGTCGTTGGCCGAGATCGACGCGACCTGCGCGATCTTCTCGGTCGTGTCGACGGTCTGGACCATCTTCTGCATCTCGGCGACGGCCGTCTCGACCGCCTTCTCGATGCCGCGCTTGATCAGCAGCGGGTTGGAGCCCGCGGTGACGTTGCGCAGACCCTCGCGGATGATGGCCTGGGCCAGCACCGTCGCGGTGGTCGTGCCGTCGCCGGCGATGTCGTTGGTCTTGGACGCGACTTCCTTGACGAGCTGCGCGCCCATGTTCTCGAACGTGTCGGGGAGCTCGATTTCCTTCGCGATCGTCACGCCGTCGTTGGTGATCGTCGGCGAACCGAATTTCTTGTCGAGGACGACGTTGCGGCCCTTCGGCCCGAGGGTGACCTTCACCGCGTCGGCCAGGATGTTGGCCCCGCGCTCGAGCGCGCGCCGCGCGTTCTCGTCGAATACTAGCTGTTTCGCTGCCATGTCTGCTTCTTAAACTCCGGCGCCGACCTTCTCGTCCGTGAACACGGCGAGAACGTCTTTTTCCGAGATGATGAGGTACTCTTTGCCGTCGACCTTGATCTCCGAGCCCGAGTACTTCGAGTAGATGATCTTGTCGCCGGGCTTCACGTCCATGGCCAGCTTCGTGCCATTGTCGAGCGTGCGACCGGTGCCGACGGCGAGGACGCGGCCTTCCTGCGGCTTTTCCTTCGCGGTGTCGGGTAGGAACACGCCGCCGGCCGTTTTGTCGGCCTGTTCGACGTGCTCGACGACCACGCGATCGCCAAGTGGCTTGAGATTCACGAAAACCATCCTCCGAAAGCCTGATGCTCCCGGTGAGGGAGAGGGAGAAAAGTGGCTTGGCACTTCTAGCACGAGAGTGCCAGCCGGAGCACAACTTTAGCAGACTCGGCACCCGAGTGCAAGAGGCGAAGTCGTCTACCGCCTAGCGGCAGCTCGTAAAGGTCTCCATGATGCCGGGCGTGGCGGCGCACGGCCACGGGATCAGAAAGAACAGCGTGAAGACGACCAGCGCGGTCCGCAGAAAATCCGGCCAGAAGCCGCGCCGTTTCCAGCCGTACAGGGCCACCATCGCCAGCACGGTGAGGATCACGAGCGCCGCCGCCAGGCCGACGGCGGACGGCAAGCGGGCCTGGCACGCCGCCTGCCCGATCCGCTCGCCCGGGTTCTGGGTCACGAGCAGGACGACCGAGGCGGGAACCGCCAGGAACAGCGCGCCGGCCGCACCCAGCGCGATGCCACCGAACGAAGGCCGCGCGGGCGGCCGGGCCGGGTCGTTCACAGCGCCGCCCGCGGCACGGTGCCGCCCAGCGCGCGGGCCCGCACCTTGGGGAACAGCCGGGCGGCGCAGAACGGCATCCGCACGACCTCCTCGCCCGCGCCCGCGACGTGGACGCAGCACTGCTCGAGCCGTTCGGTGATCAGCGTGTCGGCGTCCATGAAGTGCTTGACCGTAATGCGCTTGACCCGCTCGGCGACGAAGCGCGCCGTCGCGCCCGGCGCGAACGCGAGCTTGAGCAGCTCGCCGAACCCGCCCATGTCGCAGGCCGTGCAGATGGTGCGCAGGTGGGCCACCAGCTCGGGCCGCGAGAGCGTCATCGACTCCGACATCACGCCGCCCAGCGCGTCGCGCACGGCGGCGAGCGACTCGGTGAAGGCGATCTGGTTGCCCAGCAGCGAGAGGCTGCGGCGCAGGTCCTCGGCGCCCACGATCGCCGCCAGCGAGCGGAACGTTCCCGCCTCGTCGGCCAGGAAGTAGCCGATCGCGCAGCAGTCGGGGTGGCTGCACGGCAGCGCGATCAGGTCGTGCGCCTTCACCCGGCCCGCGGTCTGCCGCTCGATGCGGCGCAGCACGCCGGTCGTGGTCACGCGGGCGAGCGGATCGAACGCCGGCGCCCGGCCCGAGGCGAAGACCGGCTGGATCATCACGCCCCCGACGTACGGCGTCGCGAACGCCAGCTCGACGACCGCACCGATCTCGTGGGCGTTGGCGGCGCTGGCCGTCATCACCAGCGTCGTGAACACGCGCGCGCCGGTCAGGCGCGCGATCGCCCGCGCCTTGACCGCGCGCAGATCCAGCCCGCGCAGCGCGCGGTGCGTCGCCTCCTCGGCGCCGTCGTACTGCAGGTAGACCTCGACCCGGTCGCGCAGCCGGCCGAGCGCGGCGACGAACGCGTCGTCGGCGGCGAGGCGGGTCCCGTTGGTGTTGAGCAGGATCCGCGTCACCGGCAGCGCCGCCAGCGCTTCGAGCGCGGCCACGATCTCGGGGTGGACCGCCGGCTCGCCGCCGCTGAGCATCACCACGTCGAGCCGGCCGCCCTCGCGCTCGAGCGCGGCCTCGACCGCCTGCACGATCCGGTCCAGCGGCAGGTAGTGCGCGGCGGCCGGGCTCGACGAGGTGAAGCAGGCCGGGCAGCTCAGGTTGCACTGCGTCGTCACGTCGAGCAGAAAGATGCACGAGTGCTGCTGGTGCGCGGGCCCCAGCCCGTACTCGTAGCCGGTCGGAAGCGGGTAGATCGCCTGGGTGTCGGGGTTGACCTGCTTGCCCGCCACCCGCCACTGCTGCAGGTAGCGCCACAGCTCGGCATCCTCTTCGTACAGGGACCAGACCTCGCCGTGGCCGCGCCGGCACCAGCGGCGCAGGTAGACCGCGCCGTCGCGCTCGACGAGGTGGCCGTCGAGCACGTCGGTCGGCCATTCCGGGTCGAAGGCCGGATCGGCGCCGAAGCAGCGCGGGCAGACCGCGCGCACGCTCTTGAGCAGCGTGTAATCGCGCGTCGCCAGGCCGCTCACGCGGGCGCGTACCCGGTGCGCCGGAGCAGCTTGCCCAGCCGCCAGGCGAAGAACGCGAACCCCGCCAGGCAGGCGTACTGGGCGAGCGTGAAGCCGCCGTAGGCCGGCCCGGCGCGGTAGAACTCGAGCGCGAAGCGCAGCGCGCAGAACAGCGCGCCCTGCGTGAAGAAGAGCGCGTTGTCGGGCAGCCGCAGGCGGCGCTCGAGCCAGACCAGCCCGACCAGCGTCGCGAGCGCGGCCAAGGCGGAGTAGAGCTGGGTCGGGTGGCGCGGCGCGCCGTGGTCGACGACCGCCCACGGGACGTGCGCGATCTTGCCGTAGCAGCAGCCGGCGAAGAAGCAGCCCAGCCGCCCGACCGCCTCGCCGCCGGCGAGCGCGAAGGCGAACGGGTCGCCCAGCGGGCGGCGCAGGCCCAGGCCGCGCTTGGCCAGGATCACCGCGGCCCAGCCGCCCGCGACCCCGCCCAGCACCGTCTTGCCCGGCGTTCCGCTGGCCGCGAGCTGGACCAGGAACGCGCCGAGCAGGCCGCCCAGCAGCGCCGCGAGCGCGACCGAGCGCACCGCGGGCGAGTCCAGACCGCGCCGCCGCGCGGCCCAGACGAACAGCGCCAAGCCCAGGCCGTACGCGACGGTGTAGATGCCTGCGGCCAGCGCCAGCCGCAGGGAAGCCGGCAACCCTTCCATGGACCTCCCTTTGCCAGGGAGGGAGCGGGCCCTGGTGGTACGCTGAGGCCGTGCCCGTCATTTCCCGCGTCTCGGTCGAGCGCTTGGTCCAGGTGCCGTTCTCCGTCGCGCACGACTACGCCGAGGACTTCTTTCGCGACGCCGAACGGGGCGTCGAGGTGCGGGTGCCGCTGCGCGATCTCTTCTGGGCCGTCCGCGGGCGCTTCCGGCGCCCGGTCCGGCTGGTCTTCGCGCTCCACCCCGACGAGACCGACGACGGCCGCACCCACGACGCGATGCTGATCGAGTGGACCGCCGGGACGCGCCTCTTCCCCGATTTCCACGGCACCCTGCGGCTGCGGATCGACTCGGTCGAATCGACCCTGCTGACCCTGGAAGGCTCCTACCGGGCACCGTTCGGCGCGCCCGGCCTGCTCTTCGACCGGCTGGCCGGGCGCCGAATCGCCCGCGTCACGATGAGCGAGCTGCTGGAGCGCTTGGCGCTGGCGATGGAGCAGCGCGAGGTGGACTACCGTGCCGGCGAGGCCGTCGGGCCGCCGTCCGGGAGCCCCGCCTAGGGCTCGCGAACCACGGGGGTCGTGACTCGAAGCCTCGTTCTGCGCGACCAGCTCGTCGCCGGCCTGACCGCCGGTCTGGCGGGCGGCGTCGTCATCAGCCTCTTCCTGCTCGCCGTCGGAGTCGCCGGCGGAAGGGCGCCGGCCGAAGCGCTCGCGGCCGACACCTGGACCCTGGGCGCTCCGTCGCTGGCCGGCGGCTTGGCGCTGCACTTCTTCATCGCGGTCGCCTGGGCGCTGGGCTACGTGTACCTGCTGCGGACCCAGCCGCAGCTGCTGACCCGGCCCTGGGTGTCGGGGCTCGGCTTCGGCCTGGTCGTGTACGTGTTCATGGGGGTGGTGCAGATCATGGCCGGGCGCTACCACCGGCCCAGCCCGAGCCAGTTCGAGATCTCGCTGCTCGCCCACGTCGTGTTCTACGGGCTGCCGGTCGGGCGCGC
>CAXTNU010000064.1:0-14688 GCA_964245595.1 uncultured bacterium
CCCCGGCACCAGCTCGCCGAAGCAGACGTCGCTCCAGGGGCCGGGCGCGCGCGCCCGCAGCCGCTCGCCGAGCGGATCGGGACCTGCCATGCGGTCGCGCAGCAGCAGGGCGCGGCCGGCGTCGCGCACGTTGAGCGCGCGCGGGAACGGGTGCACCGCGCCGTCCCGGCCGAGCACGCAGCGCTCGTCGCTGTAGAGCCGCAAGCCGATTCGCGCGCAGGCGAGCGCGGTGGTCGTCTTGCCCGCGGCGGTGTCGCCGACGATCGCCGCCGCCGCGCCGGCGCTCCCGACCGCCGCCGCGTGGAGCGAGACGGCGCCGTCGCCATGCCGCTCGAAGAACGCGGTCAGCGCGACGGCGTCGGCGAAGAACGCGACGACGTCGGCGCTCAGGTCGCCGTGCGGCCAGCGAAACGCGGGCCCGTCCTGCGACCAGAACAGCGGGCCCGGCGCCGCATGCCTGAGCGCGAACGCGTGCTGGACGGGCGGCATCGCGGTCGCCGCGAGATCGGCATAGCGGGCGGCGAAGCACGCCCCCGCGGCGGCGTCGTCGAAGTGCACGACCAGCGACCTGCCCGCGATTCCGAGCGCGACCGAGCGGCGCGCGAACGACCCGGGCTCGCGCACGTCGGGGATCTGGCTGGGCTCGACCGCGACCAGATCTTCCGCACCGACCAGCGTCATGCGACGGTCGCCGCGATCAGCGCGGCCCCGGGGTGCGGATCGGTCACGCTCAGCTCGAACGCCGCGGCGTCGCGCAGGAGCGCGCCGAGCGCGCCGACCTCGCTGAGATCCCCCGGACGCGAGCCGAGGTACGGTGCTGCCGCCAGCGCCGCCTGCGCCTTGGACAGCATGCGCAGCCGGGTGGCGCCTTTGCCGCGCCGCAGCAACACCAGCGCACCCAGCGGCAGGGGCGGCGCGGTTCCCACGTCGGCGTCGAGCACGCGCCGGCAGACGTAGTACGTGTCCCCCGTGCCGTCGGCGTAGCGCTCGCCGGCACGCACGATCGCACTCAAACGCTCGTCCCCGAGCAGCGCCAGACTCCGCTCGCGCACCGCGAGCCGGCGCGCGATCGCGGTCGCGGTCGCGTCACGGCGGTGCACGACGGTCATCTCGTCGCCGTACAGCCGCCCGCCGTACCGCCGCAGCGCGAGCGCGAGCGTGGTCTTGCCGGCGCCGCTCGGCCCGACGAGCACGACGGTCCGCCCGTGCAGCGCGACCGCGCAGCCGTAGATCGAAAGCCAGGTGTCGTCGCGCGCCAGCGAGCGCCAGAGGAACTGATCGACCAGATACGCGCCGGAGTTGAGCGGGTCGGAACGCGCGGAGGATTTCGGGCGCGGCATCGGTTCGCCGTTGAAGGTGACCGTCGCCGGCCGCGTCGCCGTCACGATCACCGCGCGATCGGCGCCCGGCGGCACGCTGGGCACGTGCGCGAGCGCGTACGACGTGCGCACGTAGCGCTCGACCCGCTCGTCGTCGGTCGCGATGGAGAGGTGTCGCACGGTCGGCGACAGGTGCAGGCCCAGCTCGCGCAGGCTCGGGCGGCGCGCATCGCGCGCGCCGGCCGCTGCACCCTGATCGGCATGCGTGCCGGTGGAACGCTGCACGCCGCCCAATTCCCGCCCGGTTACCTCGCCAGCGAGATGATGGACGTCTGCGAGCCGTTTCCGATCGTGTAGACCTCGAAGCCTTCGGCGAAGCCGAGGATTTCGAGCGCGTCGAAGGACTCCAGGATGGCCGGGGGTTCGTACGCGTACGAGACCGATTTTTCCAAACGATTGCTCCTTGCGGGCCGTGAGTGACGAAGACGGCGCGCCGCCGTCGAGTCACGGGCAACCCGCCGCTGCGCTCATCCTACGGGAACGAGACGGCGCCCGGATGAGGCGATGCGAGCCCGCCGGACGCCGATGGTCCCACTCGCCCGGCCCATCGACGTCCACGGCGAGGACCGCCGACCCGCGTCCGCCGGCCGCGCGGCGCGCACCATGATGTGACGCCCGCGAGGAGCCGGATGACCGATCAGGACGACAGCGTATTGCCCTTGGACGATTTCCGCCGCCTCTTGCGGCCGGACGTCGTGCGCACGTTCGTCGAAGCCGACCTGCGCCGTCTGGTATCCCGCCAACCGCACGACACGAAGGATGCCGCGGCCGGCCAGCTGCGGCTGATCGCGACGCCCGAGCTGGATCTGCGGGCACGGATCGTCCGGCCGGACGCGCCGCTCGCGCGCACGATCGTCACCCTCACGCGGAACACCATGCTCGGCAACGCCGGCCGCGAACCGTTCGTGCTGCGCTGCTGGAGCGTGCCGCCCGGGGTCGCGAACGACGTGTTCGAACCGGCCGTCCGGATCGTCCCGGAGGCCGAGGCGGTGCTCGCGCCGGGCGACGCGCGCACGCTGCGCGCCGCCACCCATGCCTATGAGATCGTTCCAGCGGAGCGGGCCGCCGTCGCGCTGACCGCCGCCGGTCCGCCGGTCGCCGCACTCGCCTGGCACTACGAGCGCACGACGCTGCGGCCGGTGCGCGCCGAGCCGGCCCGCAAGGAGTGGCTGCTCGTGCGCGAGCTCCTGGCCTTCGCCGAGATGCTCGCCGACGCGTCGCTGGTGCCCGCGATGGCGGAGTTGGCCGAGCACCCCTCGCACTTCGTGCGCTGGGCGGCGGCGAAAGCCGCGTACCGCATCGCGCCCGACGCCGGCCTGGCCGCGCTGCGCGCGCTCGCCGGCGACGGGCACCCGCAGCTTCGCGGCGCCGCCCGCCGCCTGCTCGCACGAACGGTGGCGCAATGACGCTTGCGCTCGCCTCGGACGCGACGGACACGCTCTCGCTCGACGCCTTCGTCGCGCACCTCGAGTACGATCTCGGCGTGCGGGACCAGGCGGATCTCGTCCGCGCCGCACCGGCCTTCAAGTGCCTGCTCAACAACGACCGCCTGATGGCCGACTTCATCGCGGCCGAGCTGACGAACTGGCGCCGCGGCCGCAGCGACCACGAGTACGTCGGCCACACGCTGGTGCTCGCCCGCCGCCCGGCGTTCATGGTGCGCGCCAACGTGTGGGTCGCGCCCGACCCGCGCAAGCCCGCGCCGACCGCGCAGGACCCCGGCTTCGGCTACCTCATCCCGCACGACCACAATTTCGCTTTCCTGACCGGCGCCTATCACGGGCCGGGCTACGAGACGGTGCTGTTCGAGTACGATCCCGACGCCGTGGTCGGCGTGCCCGGCGAAAAGGTCGAGCTGCGCCCGTGCGGCCGGCGGGCGTTCCCGCCCGGCGCGATGATGCTCTACGAGGCGTCCCGGGACGTCCACTACCAGGAGCACCCGGCCGCGCTCTCGATCACCCTCAACGTCGTGGTGACCGGGCGCTATACCGAGCGCGCGCAGTTCTTGTTCGACGTGCCGAACGGAACGATCGCCGCCGCGCTCACCCCGGCCAGCACGCGCGGAACGACGCTGTGCGAGCTGGCCGCCGCGGTCGGCGACGGCGACACCGCCGAATTGCTGCTCGATGTCGCGCGGCGAGCCGAGAACCCGCGCGTGCGCGTCGCTGCGGCCCAGGCGCTGCGCGCGCTGCAGCCCGCCGCAGGCGCGGCGCTCGTCGAGGAGCTGGGCGCGGACCGCGATTACTGCGTGCGCGGGCTGGCCGCCCTCGCCGGCAACCATGTGTAGCACGAAATCTTGACGCTTGCCTGCCAAGACGGCAAGCGTGGCTGGATGAAGCTTCGTGGTGCGGTCCGGGCGTACCGTGGCAGGGCATGCTCCCGTGTAGGCCGGTTGCAGCAGCTCGCTCCGGCACGTTCGGATCGCCCTGCGAACACGACGAGGCCGGCTAGAAGATGGGGAGCGGCTGCACCGACGTCGCCAGCACGACGATCTTGAACTCGTCCAAGTCGAGCTTGTACGTCAGCTTGAAGACCACGCCTGCGGCCTCACGATACGCGAAATAGCGCCCCGGCTGGTCGGGGATGCGATGGCGAAACTCCCCGTCGGGATACGGGTCGTCGCGAATTTCCTCCATGAGAGCGCGGATCTCGGGCCCGTCGAGATCGCAGAATCGATCGTAGACGGCTTCGTCGACGAAAACTACGCTGAAGTTCGGCGGCTCACCCGGGTGGGGGGTATCGTCGTCCAATCGACCTCGACAAACTGCCCGCGTTCGAGAGATTCCACCCCATGCTCGTGCGCCGCAAGGAAAGCTGGATCGTGCTCGGTCAGCCTGTTCCACGTCTCCCCGGCACGCTCTTGCTCCGCATGGAGGCGCAGGTGGATCGCCACCATGAACCGCGCTCGAGCGAGCGTGTAATCCCGCACCAGGTCTTCGCCGCGCAGCCTGGCCCGCATCACCGAGAACGGCAAGCGCAGGACGCTCAGCCATTCTTGCACCGTCGGGCCGCGCCGGATCGTGCGCTCGAGCCACTCGTCCCGGCAGAGGCTCGCCAACCGCTCGCGCAGGTCGCCCGGAATCTCGTACCAATGGCGATCGACGAGCTCGGTCAGGCGCCGGTAGGCCTCGATGCGCCGGCGAGACAGCCGCGTGCTTCCCGCAGACTCGCGCAAGGCCTCGACCTCACGGCGTGCTCGTACGAGCCCTCCGGGCCACTTCGGCACAGCACCTGCCATATTCACCCCTTTTGACGCGGATCAACGACGGTGCAATCGTGCCGACACCCCGTATCCACCCGTACCGAACCAGTATCTCTTGACAAGCTCCCTCTTGAGCTGGCCTCACCTACACCCACAGTATTCGGATTTTCTCTTGGAAATGCAACGATTCGATACGATTTCCTCAGGGTCACGTCGTTCGACCGCTGAAAGCGACTCGCGTCAAACAACCAGCGAAACGGCGCGATCGCCGACGACCGAAAAAGCCGGGATCATGACGCCCGGCGCATCCCCTCCGCGACCGCGTCGGCCAAGCCTGGGATTACCCGGCAGAGCTTTCGCAGCGTGGCAGTGCTCGCCGAATGCCTACCGGTCGAGATCCGGTTGACCGTAGGCTGCGGAAGGCCCGTCTCTTCCGCGATCTGCCGCTCGCTCTTCCCGGATGCTGCGATCTTGGCACGGATCATTGCATCGAAATCCATACTCTGCGGTATAGCACGGGCTATACGCTGAAGCAATACCTCAGTGTATGAGGAAATTGACGATCCGATGTGTCTATACGTGCTCGTATGGACTCTCTGGGGCGGCGAATTTGGGCGCTTCGCGCGTTGCGCGGTGTCTCCCAAAGCGAACTGGCTCGACGTTCGGGCCTCAAGCAGCCGACGCTCCAACGGATCGAAAAGAGCAAATCCGCCAACCCGTCGGTAAAAGCCGTGTCGTCGGTCGCCCGGGCGCTCGGTGTCGCCACGGACGCACTCCTCCCGGCTCGCATGCCCCTTGCCGTATTCGAGCAGCTCCTCGGTGTGCCGGATTCGTCGAAGCTCGAAGGCGTGTCCATGCTGCCGTCCGACGATCCCCACGAAGCGATCGAACCACCGGACGCGGCCCTCGCGGAGCTTGGGGCGATCAAGGAGACGGCCTTTCGAGCGCTGGAGCTTGCACAGCAGACGGAAGTGCGCGTCACCGCACTCGAAGCCGCACAGCCACCGCCGCGCGGAAAAGCAACGGCTTAGAAGTAGCACCATCGTCAGGCCCGGCTCATTCGTGTGCTACTCATGAGCCCTTAACGAGCAAGAACGGACCGAAACCACTTAGGCGCGGGTACGGCCGGGCAATGACGGAGGGACCCGTGCCCGCAGCGAAGTACCGCTCGCGCCGGCGTCTTGTCGGCGGCTAACGGGAGTGAGTCAACATGCCGACCGAGTACAAGTTCGACGATCTGGATCTCCAGGAACAGCCGGCGCGCGGGGATACGGCCAGCGGCGATTATTCGTTCCAGACGTGCCAGACGTGCCAAACCATCGGAAACTGTGGCAATACGGCCGCATGCACGAGTTTCGCCTGCTGCACCGACAATTGCTGAAGCGTCCTAGCTCGCCGACGCGAAGCCCTGACGTGTTTCTCTAGCTGCACCATGAAGCAGAAGAAAAACCGCGTAGTCGCGGTTTTTCAACTGGAGCGGGCGGCGGGAATCGAACCCGCGACTCTTGCTTGGAAGGCAAGGGCATTACCACTATGCAACGCCCGCGACTCGGCTGAAGCTTACGAACGAACGGCGCGGGTCCCTCTCGGGATCCGCGCCGCTGTACTGGTGGGCCGGGCAGGATTTGAACCTGCGTATCGCCTTCGCGAACCGGGTTTACAGCCCGGCGCCATTAACCACTCGACCACCGACCCACGGTGGGGACCCGCCTTGATACGCGAATTCCAGGGCTTCGTCCTCCTCCGGGGGAAGAATCGCGGCGCGGCGGCGCCGGCGTAGCTCAGTTGGTAGAGCGCCCGATTTGTAATCGGACGGTCGTGGGTTCGAGTCCCACCGTCGGCTCGCGCGCCCGTTCGCGGAAGTGACGCGGGCCGGAGTGGAGCCGCTCGCCGACACGGCGAACGTCGTAGGCATGGGTCAACCGATCGAAGTCAATCCCGTCTGGAAGCGTCAGGGCGGGCTCGCGCTGGTGTGCGAGAAATGCTCGAACGTCCGCTTTCCCGAGGACTTCCCCGAACACGCCGGCGACGAGCGCCTGCAGGTGCGCGCCTGGCTCAAGGACCGGCTCAAGGCCGACGGCCACTGGGGCGCCGTCCGAGCCACCGGAACGAGCTGTCTGGACGTCTGCGCGAAGGGCCGCGTCACCGTGCTGCTCGACCCGGTCGGCCGCGGCGGCGAGCAGAAGGTGCTGGTCTTCGACCCCTTGGAGCAGCGCGAGCAGTTGTACGACTTGATCGTGAGCGAGCTGGCTCCGCAGAAAACGGAGAAGGTCCCGCAGTAGCGGGACCTTCTCATTTCCGTCTCGATCCTCGAAGGCGTCGGCTGACGGATCAGCTACGCGCCCCTAGGTCCTTTCAAGGCAGTTCGATCTCGGCCAGGTTCTTCTCGATCTTCCGCTTGACGCGCTGGAGCGCGTTGTCGATCGACTTGACGTGCCGGTTGAGGTCGCGCGCCATCTCCTGGTAGGACTTGCCTTCCAGGTAGGACAGCAGCACCTGCGACTCGAGGTCGGACAGGTTCTCTTGAATGCGCGCCTTGATGTCTTCGGAGACCTCCTGGTTGATCACGAGCTCTTCGGGATCGGAGGTCTTCTGCGAGGGCATCACGTCGAGCAGCGTGCGCTCGCTGTCCTCGTCGTAGATCGGCTTGTTGAGCGAGATGTACTGGTTGAGCGGAATGTGCTTCTGGCGCGTCGCGGTCTTGATCGCGGTGATGATCTGACGCGTGATGCACAGTTCCGCGAACGCGCGGAAGCTCGACAGCTTGTCGGCTTTGAAATCGCGAACCGCTTTGTAGAGGCCGATCATCCCTTCCTGGATGATGTCCTCGCGGTCGGCACCGATGAGAAAGTAGCTCTTCGCCTTGATCCGCACGAAGTTCTTGTACTTGTTGAGCAAGAACTCCATCGCGAGGTTGTCGCCCGATTTCGCTGCTGATACGAGATCTTCGTCGGGTCGCTCGTGGTAGTCGAGGGACTCGGCGGCGGGCTGCGTGAGCGCCATGAAACCTACCTTGCCGGAAACGGTCGGGCGCGAAAACGCGGGCCTGAGCCCGTCCGGGCCGCGCACGACTAATCTAGTATAGGGAGGACCTCCTACCGGGTCAAGGACCAGAGCGCACTTCAGCCTGGTTCACGTGCTTGCGTGCCCCCGCTGCCGAAGTGTCTCATAGAGTAAAATGCCCGTCGCGACCGACGCGTTGAGCGACTGGACCCGCCCCAGGAGCGGGATCCCGAGCAACCCGTCGCACTCCCGCTTGACCAGCGGAGCGATGCCCTCGCCCTCCGCGCCGATGACGAGCGCGACGTCGCCCGACAAGTCGACCTCGGTGTACGGTTTCGCACCTTCACCCAGGGCCGCGCCGTACACCCAGATGCCGGCCTTCTTGAGCGTGCGAACGGCTTGCGACACGTTGGCCACCCGAGCGACCGGCAGGTAGGCCGTCGCGCCCGCGGATGACTTGCGCACGGTCGCGTTCACGCCCGCGCTGCGGCGGTCGGGCAGCACCACCGCGTTCGCCCCCGCGCACTCCGCGGCGCGGATGATCGCGCCGACGTTGTGCGGATCGGTGACGTGGTCGAGCAGCACGAACAGCGCGGGCCGGTCGCGCCGCCGCTGCGCGAGCGCTTCGTCGAGCGAAATGTATGCAAAAGGCTCGCCGAACGCGACCACACCCTGGTGCGCCTTGTATGGAAAGGTCGCGAAGAACGTCCGGCTCTCGAAGCGTACCGGCACGCCCGCCGTGCGCGCGCGCTCCAGCAGGTTCTTGAGCGCGGGGTCGCGCTTGCGGTCGTCGCCGACGTGGACGTGGCGCAGCGGCTCGCCCGCGGCGAGCATTTCGTCGACCGCGTGCACGCCGTACACCACGTCGTCGAGGTCGACTCGCGGCGCGTGCCGCTCATGCGGCGGCCGGCCCGCGCCTAGCTGGCGGCGACGGTCCACGTCGTGCCGTCCTTGGAGTCCTTGAGCACGATGCCTTCGGCGGCGAGCGCGTCGCGCAAGCGGTCGCCCAGCGCGAAGTCCTTGTTCGCCCGAGCCTCTGCTCGCTTGCTTATAATCCGCTGTAAAAGATCGTCGATATCGATGCCCTCGGCGATGTCGGGCGGAACAACGTCATAGAGCTCGGGCAATCGCGCGAATATTCCGTTCACCATTTCGGCTCTGAGAGAGGCACTCCGGTCCACTGCCTGCAGCTCAGAATCGGTGAATGCTGGTCCTAGTCCGAGGATTGAAGCTAGCTCCCGAAATGTTCTCAGCGCCTCCTCACCAATACCCGAATTGGCAAACGACATTGACTTGACGTCTAGAGCGAAAAGAGCGGAAAGCGCCCTCGATGTATCCATATCATCGTCTAGCGCAGCGAAGAATTGATCTTCTGCCGACTTGAGATCCACTCGGCTCAAAACTTCGCGTTTTGGGCTTCCATTTTGAGGACGCACTTTCATGCGCCGCGCACCTTTTCGCAGCCGCTCCAATGCACTCTCCGCGCTAGCGATGCTGTCCTCGGTGAAGTTCATCGGCTTGCGGTAGCCGGTCTGCAGGAACAGCAGCCGGATCGCGAGCGGGTCGTGGCGGTCGAGCAGCGCGTGCAGCGGCTCGAAGTTGCCCAGGGACTTGGACATCTTGCGGCCTTCGAAGTTGAGCAGGCCGCCGTGGACCCAGAAGCTCGCGAACGGGTGCGCCTGCGGCGTCTGCGGGATCAGCGACTCGCTCTGCGCGACCTCGTTCTCGTGGTGCGGAAAGATCAGATCGTAGCCGCCGCCGTGGATGTCGATCGTGGTCAGCCCGAACGTCTCGGCGATCATCGCCGAGCACTCGATGTGCCAGCCCGGCCGGCCGCTCCAGCCCGCGCTCTCAGGCAGCGCCGACTCGGCGCGCCAGTCCCACGCCGGGTCGCCCTCGCGCCGGAACTTCCAGAGCGCGAAGTCGAGCGGGTCGCGCTTGTCCTCGTTCTCGGCGATGCGCGCGCCGACCAGCAGTTCGTCGACGTTCTTGCCCGAGAGCGCGCCGTAGCGCGCGAACGTGCCGACGCTGAAGTAGATGCCGTCGACGCTGGCATATGCGTGCCCGCCCGCGATCAGCTTCTCGATCATCAGTTGGATCTCGGGGATGCTGCGGGTCGCGTACGGCTCGAGGTCGGGCTCGCGCACGCCCAGGCGCCGCATCGAGGCTTGGAACGAGCCGTAATGGCGTGCCATCACGGCCTCGAAGGTCGTGCCTTCCTGGCGCGCGGTCGCGATCGAGCGGTCGTCGACGTCGGTCACGTTGCGCACGAAGGTCACCCGGTACGCATTGCGCGGGTGCTCGAGATAGCGCCGCAGCACGTCGAAGAACAGGAACGAGCGGGCGTGACCGAGGTGCGCCTCCGCCGAGGGCGTGAGCCCGCAGACGTAGGCGCGTACGTGGTCTCCTTGGAGCGGCTGGAACGGCTCGACCGTTCGCGTGCGCGTGTTATAGAGTCGTAGCGACATCGTTGCGCCGTTCGAGTTCGGCAAGGCGGCGCTCCAACGCTGCGATCCGGTCGGACAATTCCGCGATCAGCGGCGCGTTGGGATCGGGCAAGTCGACCCGCGGCCGCGTGTCGCCGCTCGCCGCGACCGGTTTGCCGTCCTGCAGCACGACTCGGCCGGGGATGCCGACCACCGTCGCGCCGGGCGGCACGTCGCGCACGACGACCGAGTTGGAGCCGATCTTGGCCCCGTCGCCGATGGTGATGTCGCCCAGCACCTTGGCCCCCGAGCCGACCGTGACGTCGCGGCCCAGGGTCGGATGGCGCTTGACCCGGTCCAGCGCGGTTCCGCCCAGGGTCACCCCTTGGTAGATCGTGCAGCCGTCGCCGACGATGGCGGTCGCGCCGACCACCACCCCGATGCCGTGGTCGATGAACACTCCTTGCCCGATCGTCGCACCGGGGTGGATGTCGATCGCGGTCAGGAAGCGGAAGGCGTTGGACACGAAGCGCGGCAGCAGCGGGACGCCGCGCCGCCACAGCGCGTGGGCGGCACGGTGGCCGACCAGCGCGTGGAAGCCGGGATAGCTGAGGACGACGTCCAGCCAGCCCGCGGCGGCCGGGTCCTTTTCGACCGGCGCCCGCAGGTCGGCGAGCAGCGTCTCCAACGGCTTGGGCGGCACGACGGTCTTACGACCCCGGCTCGGCCGGGCGAGTTGCTTGGATCGTCTCGAACGGCACCCCGCCCGGCCCGAACCGGATCGGCTCGAGGCCGCGGCCGTGCAGCACGTGCGAGCTGATCGCGCCGATCCGGATCATGATCCGGTCGTGGCCCAAGAGCGGGAAGAGCAGGCTCAGCGGCGGCCCGTCGTACGAGCCGGTGAGCGCCATCCGCAGCGCCGCGAACGCGTCCTCGGGCGCGATCCCGAACTCGCCCGCGATGGCCGGGATGTCGTGCGCTAGGGGCAGCCCGCGCAGCTCGGGCTGCTCGTCGACGTACTGCGAGACCGCGTCGAGAAAGAACAGCACCTGGCGGTTGCGCAGCCGCTCCAGCTCCAGCGCCGGCACGATGACCGACTCCTCGCGCAGCTTGGCGACCTCCGCGGCCGCCTCGCGCAGGGTGTGCACCTCGTGCCCGAAGGCGTCCAGGAAGGTGTCGACCCAGCGCCGGGCCGGCTCGGGCACCGGCTCCTCGAGCAGACCGTAGCGCTGCATGGCCTGCGCCATCAGCTCGGCGTAGCGCGTCCGCGGGAGCGCGCGCAGCGCCCGGCCGTTGAGCGCGCGCAGGCGCTGCTCGTCGAAGTGCGAGGGCGTGGCGTGGACCCGGTCCAGGCCGAACATCGGCACCAGTTCGGCCAGGCTGAAGTTCTCGCGCCCGTCGGCGGCCGACCAGCCGTGCAGGGCCAGGTGCTCGACGATCGCGTCGGGCAGGTAGCCCGCGCCGCGCAGCCCGGCCAGGGTGATTCCGGCCGCGTCGACGATCCGCCCGACGTGCGCGTAGCGCGGCGGCGGGTGGCCCAGCGCGGCCTGGATCAGCAGCTGGCGCGGGGTCTGGTCGAGGTAGTCGTCCTCGCGCAGCACCAGGTCGATCCGCAGCTCCGCGTCGTCGACCGCCCCGGCGAACGTGTCGCTCGGGCTGCCGTCGGCGTGCAGCAGCGCGATGTCGCCCAGCGCGGCGTGATCGAACGCGACCTCGCCGTGGACCACGTCGGGCACGATCGTCGTGCCCGGCGCGACGCGCAGCCAGAGCGCGCCGTCGCGCTCGTGCGCCGCCCCTGCGGCCAGCAGCTCCGCTCCCCGCGCGCGGTAGAGCGTCGCCCGGTCGGCGACGACGTAGGGCCCTTCGGTGGGCGCGAGGCCGAGCCAGGCCAGCTCGTCGGCGACGGCCGGCACGGCTTCGGGCGTACGAACGCGGACGACGAACGCCCCGCCGGTTCGGCGAGCGACGAGCCAGCCGAAGAGCGTGGTGCGAGCAGCCGCGGCGGACAGCGGTCCGGTTGCGGCGGGGCAGCGTACGCGAAGCGGGCGGGCGGGGTGCGAGCGGTCCATCCGCTTGGGGTCATTCCCGGCGGCGAAGCCGACCTCCGCCGGGTCGGCTCAGGTGGAGGGCCGCTCTTCGCCTTTGTCGCCGCCGTCGGGCTGGGGCTCGGGCGCTTGGGCCGGCGGCTTGTCTTGCGGCTTGTCTTTGGAATCGAGACCGTCGCCGTGACCGGGCATGTTGGTCGCGACGATGTCGGCGAGCTGGCGTTCAAAGGCCGTACGTTCGAGCAGCATATGACCGACCGTTCGTCTACGACATGTCAGATTCATGCGAGCGGACCGGCGGGCGGCGTACGGGGCTCGCATGGCGAAGCCGGGCCGGGCATGATCACCTCGGGTCTGGTTTGCCGCGACCTGATCGGCCGCTCGTTCGAGCTGGGCTTTCTGCTCGCGCGCACCCGGCCGGGCCCGGCCCGCCGCTCGGCGGTGGTGATCGTGCGCGGCGAGGCCGGGGTGGGCAAGAGCCGGCTCACCGACGAGTTCGTGGCGGCGGCCAAGCGCGACGGAATGCGGGCCGCCACGGTCGCCGCGCGCGAGTACAGCGACGCGCCGTACGCGCCGATCTCCGAGGCCTTCGAGGCGCTCGGCGTGCGGCTGAGCGGCGACCTCGAAGGCCTGCCGGCCGACGGCGGCGACGCCAAGCTGCGGCGCTTCTCCCTCTTCGCAGCACAGCTCGCGGCCAGCGCGCAGGCGCAGCCGCACGGGCTGGCGTTCGTCGTCGAGGACGTCCACTGGGCCGACGGCGGCACGATCGAGGTGCTGCGCTTCCTGGCCCGCCGGCTGGCCGACGAGCCGGTCCTGATCGTCGCCACCTACCGGCCCGAGGACCTCGAGGCCGACTCCACCCGCGCGCGCTCCATCGCCGCGCTCGAGCGCGAGGCCGGCGAGCGCATCACCCTCGACCCGCTCGGGCCCGACGAGATCGACAAGCTGCTGCGCACCGTGCTGCGCGACGCCGACCGCCGGCTGGGCGCCGACGTGCTGAGCGAGATCCGCGAGCTCTCCGACGGCCGGCCGCTGTTCGCCGAGGAGCTGCTGCGCGGCGTGTTCGAGCGGATCGCGCGCGAGGGCACGGAGCGGGCGGTGGTGCCGACCAGCATCCGCGCCACGGTGCGCGAGCGGTTCGCCTCGCTCTCGGCCGACGACCGCGACGTCCTGCTGCACGCGGCGGTCGTCGGGCGGCGCTTCTCGGCCCGCTTCCTGACCCGCCTGGGCGGCTTCGAGTCGAGCGCGGTGTACCGCGCGCTGCGCCGCGCGCGCGACCTGCAGCTGGTGGTCGAGGAAGACGACGAGGACGGTAACTGCTTCGCCTTTCGCCACGCCCTGACGCGCGAAGCGGTCTACGCGGAGCTGCTGCGCGCGGAGACGCGCGAGCTGCACGCGCGGGTCGCGGTCGCGCTCGCCAACGAACCGGCGCTCGACGTCGCGGCGATCGCCGAGCACACGTATCGCGCGCGCGACGCCGAGCACGCGGTGGCGTGGAACGACCGCGCCGGCGAGGGCGCCAAAGCGGCGCTGGCGCACGGCGACGCGGCGCGCTACTACGAGCGCGCGCACGAGTTCGCGCGCGACGCGCAGCAGCAGGGCGATCTGGCCGAGAAAGCCGCCGACGCGTGGTATGCGACCGGCGACGTCGAGCGCAGCGCGGCCTGGCTGGTGCGGGCGATGAACGCGCTCTCCGAAAGCGACCGGGTGCGCTCGGCGCACCTGGCGATTCGCCACGTCCGGATGCTGTGGGAGCTCGGGCAGCACGAGGCCAGCATCGCCGCGACGCAGGCCGTCGTCGACCGGCTCGGCGCGGACGAGGCGGGGCTGCGCTTCGAGGCCGAGGTGACCCTGGCCGGCCTGCTCAACGCGCTGGTCCGCCCGGCCGAGGCGCTCGCGCACCTGGTCGTCGCCGAAGCGCTGATCGAGCACGCCGACCTGCACTGGGTCACCCGCTTCCACGGCATCTACGGGTACTGCCTGGGGCTGCTGGGCCGCGGCGGCGAGGCGCGCGAGCGCTTCGCGACCACGATCGAGCTGGCCCGCGAGCACGGTGAGGACGACGTCCTCCTGCGCACGCTCAACAACCGCGGCAACCTGGAGCTCAAGACCGGGACCGTCGGTACCGCGCGCGCGTTCTACGACGAGGCGCTCGCGGTCGCCGAGCGCACCAAGAACTTGCGCATCGTCTCGTGGGTCTCGCAGAACGCGGCGCTGGCGGCGCTGGTCGGCGGCGACGTCGCCGCGGCGCAGCGTCACCTGACCCGCTCGGGCTCGGTCGAGCACCGGCTGCCGATGATCCACCGCTACGTCTGCGCGATCGCGCTGCGGGCAGCCGTCCTGACCGGCGCGACCCGCAGCGAGGAGCGCGAGGAGTCGGCCGCCGCGTTCGAAGCGGCGCTCGCCGCGCGCGACGAGCAGTCGATCGCGGTCCTGGGCGGCGCGCTGACCTACGACGCGCTGGCCGACGGCCGGGCCGCCGCCGCCGAGGAGATCGTCGGGCGCGCCTTGGCGGCCGTGGAGCTGGTCGACCTGCCCTACTGGATGCTGGCCGTCGCGGGACGCTGCGGCAGCCTCGAGGCGCGCGTGCGGGCCCGGGCGGCGCTGGCCGGCGCGGCGGAACACGGCGACGC
>CAXTNU010000065.1:0-14676 GCA_964245595.1 uncultured bacterium
CTCGCGGGCGGCGGTTTCGACGACGCGGTGTGCGACGCGCCGGTGCCCGCGAGCGCCCAGAACGTCGCGGTCGGGCCGCGCCCGCTGCCCGCGCCGGCGCGCGCGCCCAAGACGGTGGTCGTGTTCGGCGACACCGGCTGCCGCCTCAAGGGCGACGAGATCCAGAAGTGCAACGACGCGACCGACTGGCCGTTTCCGACCGTCGCCGCCTCGATCGCCGCCGCGCACCCCGACCTGATCGTCCACGTCGGCGACTACTACTACCGCGAGACGCCCTGCACGGCGCCGAGCTGCGCCGGGCCCTACGGCGACAACAGCTTTTCCTGGAACGCCGACTGGTTCGGCCCCGCCGCGCCGCTCTTCGCCAGCGCGCCGCTGGTGCTCGTGCGCGGCAACCACGAGGACTGCCAGCGCGGCGGGCCGGGCTGGTACCGCTATCTCGAACCGCACGCGATGAGCGCGTGCGCGGCGAACAGCGACCCGTGGTCGGTCGCGCTCGACGGATTGCAGCTCGTCGTGGCCGACTCGGCGACGGCGAGCGACACGGCCCTCGACCCGGCGCAGGTCGCGGCGCTGACCGCCGAGCTCGCGCAGGCGCGCGCGCTCGCCAAGGGCCCCGCGCGGGACACCTTCCTGGTGACTCACCGGCCGCCGTACACCAACGTCAACCTGCGCGCGGCGATGGGCACCAGCCTGGCGCCGTACGGCGGCGTGCTGGCCGGCCACGTGCACGCGTTCTACGCGATGAACGTCGCCGGCCCAGGCCTGCCGCCCGACCCGCTCCCGCCGCTGGTGGTCAACGGCGAGGGCGGCGACAAGCTCGACACCGGCGTGGCGAAGATCATGAGCGGCATCGGCGATCTGCACGTGGTCGGCACGCCGTTCGACAGCGGACACTTCGGCTTCGCCGTCTACACCAAGACCGCCGGCGGCTGGGCGATCTCGCTGCGCACCATCGACGGCAGCGAGCGGGCGCACTGCACGCTGGCCGCCGGGAGCGTGAACTGTTGATGCTGATCTCGCACGTCGACCTGCGGGTGCGCGACCGCGCGCGCGGCGAGGCGTTCACGACCTGGGAGGCCGAGGCGGGCGGCGACGGCGACTGGCTCGGCATCACCGAAGACCCGGTGCTGGCCGCCAATCCCAACCGGATCGCCTTGCTGGCCCCGTCACGCGCCGTGGTGGACGCGATCTTCGCCGAGCTGCCCGCGCTCGGCGCGAGCAACCTGGAGGCCCCGCACGAGGCCTACGGCCCCCAGCACTACGCTTGTTTCTTCGACGATCCCGACGGCAACCGGCTCGAAGTCTGCGCCTTGGGCTGACGCTTCCCGCGCCCCGTTCTGGACGCGGCCGGCGGCTCCGGACGGCGGCGGTCGAGCCAGGTGGACGCCATCGCCGCCGCGACCAGCACCAGCATCGCCACGACGGCCGGCGGCTGCGCGGCGTAGTGCAGCGGCACCGAGCCGATCAGCGCGATAGCCGCCGCGAGCGTCAGCACTTTCGAGCGCTGCGAGAAGCGGGCGGCGTTCTTCCCGCGCGTCATCGTCAGGAAGAACACGTAGTACAAGAGCCCGGCGAGCTCGTAGGGGTAGCCGGATTGGATCAGAGCGTTCACGGTCGAGCCGAGGTTCGCCGGAACGGCGCCGGTCTCATGGAGTACGGCTCGCGACGGTCAGCGCCCAGCCGCAGGCATCGCCCAGCGGTAGGCGTCCCAGGTCGGGTTGAAGGCGTTCGGGTAGAAGCCGCCCAGCGCATCGCGGTACGCGTACGAGTACGACGGGTTGAACAAGTACACGATCGGCACCGCGTCGGCGACTCGCCGCTCGATCTGCGCGTAGAGCCGTTTTCGCTCGGCCCGGCTCGGCGCGACGAGCGCGCGCCGCTCGAGCGCGTCGGCGGCAGGATCGCACCAGCGCATGTAGTTTGCGTTGCCCTTGCACGAGAGCAAAAACGAGTCGTCCGGATCGGCGCCCATCGGCCAGGGCACGTAGGCCAGGTCGAACGCCCCGCTGGCCAGCGTCCCGCCCTGCGACTTTGGCAAGAACAATTGCGCGTTGGAGAGCGCCTTGATCGACACCGCGAAGCCGCGCGCGTTCAACTGGCTCTGCGCGACGACCGACACGCGCACGCCGGTCTGCGACTCGGGGAACTGCACGTAGGTCAGCGCGAGACGCTTGCCGTTCTTCACCCGCACGCCGTCGGAGCCGCGCTTCCAGCCGGCGGAGTCGAGCAGCGCGTCGGCGGCGCGCGGGTCGTACGCCGGCTCGCGCACGCCGGGGTCGCGCGCCCACGAGCTCAGCGGCTGCGCGGTGTCGACCACCGGATAGCGGCCGAAGGTGATCTTCTTGGAGATCGCTTCGCGGTCGATGGAGGCCGCGATCGCGCGCCGCACGCGCACGTCGTCGAACGGCGGGTGGGTGGTGTTGATCGCGATCCCCGCGACGAGCGCGAGCGGCACGGTGCGAAAGCGCAGGTGCGCGGGTATGCCCAGCGAGGCGCGCTGCGAGGGCGAGAGCAGGTTCCAGTCCAGCGCGCCGCTCTGCAGCAGGGTGAAGTTCGTGCCGGGGTCGGGCACCATGCGCAGGTCGAGCCGGGCGACCTTGGGCGCACCGCGCCAGTAGGCCGGGTTGGCTTCGTACACGATTCGCTCGCCGCGCGTCCACGAGACGAAGCGGTAGGGCCCGTTGCCGACCGGGTGCGCGCCGAAGGCCGCCGTGTCGAGCCGGCCCGCTTTCAGCAACAGGTGCGACGGGAGCACGTACTGCGGCGCGGTGCCGTAGCTGAACAGCGTCGCGACCGCCGGCGCCCACGGCTCCTTGAGCGTCACCCGCACGGTCTGCAAGTCCACCACGTCGGCGTGGGCGACGCGGTCGTAGCCGGCGCGCGAGCGGACCGGGTTGCGGTCGTCGAGGATCGCGGCCAGCGTCCACACGACGTCGCGCGCGGTCACCGGCTGGCCGTCCTGCCACTTCACGTTCGCCCGCAGATGATACGTGATCGTGCGCCCGTCGTGCGAGAGGCCACCGTTCTCGGCGGTCGGGATGCGGTCCAGCAGCACCGGCACCGGCGTGCCGCGCTCGTCGACGTCGATGAACGGCTCGAACGCCAGCCGCGCGACCTGCTGCTCGACGCTGTTCGCGTCGACGTGCGCGAACAGCGGGTCGAGCGTCTGCGGATCGGCCGCCAGCGCGAAGCGTACGGTGCCTGCGTCGGTCCCGCCCGCGGCGCCGCCCGCACCGGGCGAACCTCCCGGCCGCTCGCGCGCGCAGGCGGCGAGGGCCGCGGCCAGGACGAGCGCCGCGGCGGCGCGCAGCGGTGAACGAAGACGCATCGGCCGATCCGTTTGCGGGCGGGCGAGCGCACCCTGTCGCGTGTCCGGCGTTGCGGGTGGCTCGTTCTTCCAGACGGGGAATCGATGAGAGCGCCGAAGAATATGCGCCTCTATGATCGCCAAGCCCGAACCGATCGAGGCTCGGAACGGGCGGATGCCCCCAGGGCATCCGCCCGAGCTCGACCGGACCGACTTGCGCCTGCTCGAGGCGCTGCAGCGCAACGCCCGCTCGACCTATGCCGAGCTGGGCGCGCTGGTCGGGCTCAAGCCGCCGGCGGTCCACGACCGGGTCAAGCGGCTCGAGCAGCGCGGCTTCGTGCGGGCCTACTCTGCCCAACTCGACGCCCGCCGGGTGGGCTACGAGCTGACCGCCTTCGTGAGCGCGTTCTGCGCCCCGGATCTGGACTACGACGCCTTCACCGCGGCCGCGCAGGCGTTCCCCGAGATCATCGAGGTCCATAGCGTCGCGGGCGACGAGACCTTCGTGCTCAAGGTCGTCACCCGCTCGACGACCCACCTGGACGATTTCCTGACCCGCATCAAGCGCGTCCCCGGGGTGGCGCGCACCCGCACCACGATCGTGCTCTCGACCCCGTTCGAGCGCGGCGGGCTGCCGGTGGAGGCCCTGGCATGACCCAAATGCTCGACGACGCCCACCTGGTCGCCCCGCTGGGCAGCGGCTGCCGGCTGGGTTCGCACCGCGTGCTCGAGCCCAAGGGCGCGCTGCCGCAGGCCGCCTGGCGAATCGACAACAGCCCGCGAGCGTACGCCAACGAGATCCTCTGCGCGGTCGAGACGCTCAACATCGATTCGGCCTCGTTCAAGCAGATCGCCGACGTCTGCGGGGGCGACCCCGGTGCGATCGCGGCCCACATCCTGGCGACGGTGAACGAGCGCGGCAAGCAGCACAACCCGGTGACCGGCAGCGGCGGAATGTTCATCGGCCGCGTGCTCGAGATCGGCCCGGCGCTGGCGGCGCGAACCGACGTCGCGCTCGGCGACCGGCTCGCTTCGCTGGTCTCGCTGACCCTTACCCCGCTCCGGCTCGACGCGGTCGAGGGGGTCGACGTCGCGACCGGCCAGGTCCGGGTGCGCGGCACGGCGGTCTTGTTCGAGAGCGGCATCTACGCCCGCTTGCCCGGCGACCTGCCGGACGCCGTCGCGCTGGCCGTGCTCGACGTTGCCGGCGCACCGGCCCAGGTGCGGCGCCTGGCCAAAGCCGGTCAGACGGTGTGCGTGATCGGCGCCGACGGCAAGAGCGGCATGCTCGCCTGCGCGCAGGCCCGCGACCGGGTCGGGAGCGAGGGCCGGGTGGTCGGCATCGTGCCCGACACTACCACGCCCGCGGCGCTGTTATTGCATGAGCACGGCTACGTCGACCAGCTCGTGCAGGCGGACGCGCGCGACACGATGGCGATCCTGGCCGCGATCCCCGACGCGCTGCCGCAGCTCGCCGATCTCGTCGTGAACTGCGTCAACGTCGCCGGAACCGAGCTCGCCTCGATCCTGTGCTGCAGGGACGAAGGCACGGTGTACTTCTTCTCCATGTCGACCTCGTTCACGGCCGCGGCGCTGGGCGCCGAGGGCGTCGGCAAAGACGTGAACATGATGGTCGGCAACGGCTACGCCAAAGGCCACGCCGCCGTCGCGCTGCAGACCCTGCGGGCCCACCGCCCGATCCACGATTACTTCGCCGCCCGCTACGCGGCGCGACCCTAGCCCAGGAGCCTCACCCGTGCACCACGTCAAACCGCCCGTCGATCCCGCCCTGCTCGAGCACCGCAACCTGCGCCAGGGCGAGTTCTGGCGCGAGGTGCCCAAGTACGAGCACGTCGACGAGAAGACGTTCCTCGACCACATCTGGCAGGGGAAGAACTCGGTCAAGACGGCCGAGGAGCTGTTCGAGACGATCGGCGCGATCGTCGACCCGACGTTCCTGGAAGACGCGCGCGAGGGCTTCCGGCGCGCGCCGATGGCGGTCCGCGTCTCGCCCTACATGATCGCCGCGATCGACTGGACCCGGCCCTACGAGGACCCGATCCGGCGCCAGTTCATCCCGGTCGCCTCGCGCCTGCTGCCCGACCACCCGCGCCTGACGCTGGACTCGCTGCACGAGCAGGACGACGCGCCGGTGCAGGGCCTGACCCACCGCTACGTCGACAAGGCGCTCTTCCTGCCGCTCCAGACCTGCCCGGTCTACTGCCGCTTCTGCACCCGCTCCTACGCGGTCGGCCCGGACACCGAGAACGTCGACAAAGCCGCGCTCGCGAAGACGACCGACCTCTGGAAACAGGCCTTCGAGTACATCGCCTCGCGCCCCGAGATCGAGGACATCGTGATCTCCGGCGGCGACACGTACCAATTGGCGCCGAAGAACATCACCCTGATCGGCGAGTCGCTGCTGGCGATCCCGCACGTCCGGCGGATGCGCTTCGCGACCAAAGGCCCGGCCGTGATGCCGATGAAGATCCTGACCGATCACGCCTGGACCGACGCGCTGACCGCGGTCGTCGACAAGGGCCGCGCGATGGGCAAGGACGTCGTGCTGCACACGCACTTCAACTCGCCAAACGAGATCACGTGGATCACGCAAAAGGCGATGGACGAGCTGTTCCGGCGCGGCATCACCGTGCGCAACCAGAGCGTGCTGATCCGCGGCGTCAACGACGACGCCGAGGTGATGACGCGGCTGGTCAAGCGCCTGTCGTGGCTCAACGTGCACCCGTACTACGTCTACATGCACGACCTCGTCCGGGGCGTCGAGGAGATGCGGACCTCGGTCCAGACCTCGATCGACATCGAGAAGGCCGTGCGCGGCACGACCGCCGGCTTCAACACCCCGCTGTTCATCTGCGACGCCCCCGGCGGCGGCGGCAAGCGCGACATCCACTCCTTCGACTACTACGACCGGGAGAACGGGATCGTGGTGTACACCGCGCCGAGCGTCAAGCCGGGCGAGTCGTTCCTCTACTTCGACCCGGTCGACACGCTCTCGCCCGAAGCGCAAGCCCGCTGGGCCGTCCCCGCGCTCCAGGAACGCATGATCGCCGACGCCGTCGCCAAAGCCGGCGGCAAGGTCGCGGCGCTGGCATAGCCGGTCGCGTCCGGGGCACTAGAGCCAGCAGAAGCCGGCTCCATGGTACCCGAGGACCGATTGAGCGAGATCATCCGCAGAAGGCGGACCAAACAGCACATCGACGGCGACCGCGCGGTGCACGACATCGAGCGAGTCGTCCTCGACCGCGGCTTCGCGCTGGAACGCACGACCGTCGACTACGGGACCGATTTCACGCTGCACGTCTTCGAGGACGACGGCGAGTACATCGGCTACCTGATCGGTCAATCACGAGCGAGAAGCGGGCTGAAGGCGAACCGTGACGGCTCGTACTCGCTGGCGGTCGATCTCGGTCACTTGGCGCAATGGGCGGCTCAGCTGTCGCCGTTCCTCCTCGTGCTCTACGACACGGACCGGTCGGTTGGGTATTGGTACTACGTCCGGGCCAACCGGGGCGCTTGGAGCGCTCTTTGGCTCGGCGGGGAGCACGACAGCGCGCGGTGATGCTCCGCTTCGAGCCGGCGAAGAAGCTCGACGTCGCCGCGCTTGACACGTTCCGGCGCTGGGTGGTACAGCTTCAGGACCAGGCCAAAGACGTCATGGAGTTCCGGGAAGATGCCTAGAGTCACGTACCGGCAAGTGCGCCACCTGCTGACCGATCTCGGCTTTCAGGAGACGCCCACGAAGGGCTCCCATCTCCTGTACGTGCATCCGGCGGCGCGAGCGCAGGTCATGTTGCCGCGGGCGGACGAGAGCGATTTCCTTCTGCCGGCGACCTGGTCCGGGATTCGCCGGACGATCTTCGAGTACGGCATCATGGACCCAGACGAGGTGGACGAACGGCTGTTCTCGGCCCGCACCTGAGAAACGATGATCCACGTTCGCGCGCTCGACCACATCGTCTTGAACGTCGCGGACGTCGAGCGCGCGCTGCGCTTCTACGCGGACGGCCTCGGGCTCGTTCCCGAGCGGCTCGCCGAGTACCGGCGCGGCGAGTGCCCCTTCCCTTCCGTGCGCGTCAGCGCGGACACCATCGTCGACCTGTTCCCGCCTGCGATGCGGGAGAACGCATCGCCGAGCGGCTCGCGGGTCAACCTCGATCACTTCTGTCTCGTCGTCGAGGAGCCGCTCGACGCGGTGCAGGCGCATCTCGCGAAGCTCGGCGTCGCGGTCGAGACGGGGCCGGTGCGCGTGTTCGGCGCGCGCGGAACGGGCACGTCGGTCTACGTGCGCGACCCCGACGGCACGCTGGTCGAGCTGCGCAGCTACGGGTAACCCCGGAGCTGGACTGCCCGCTCGGAGATGCCAGGGTAACCCGAACAGCCGGCACAACCTGTCTGTCATGGGACCGCTCGACCTCACTTCGACCCCGCCGCGGAGCCCGCGGGCGATGTACCTGGGCTGCATGATGCTGCCGCGCACCGTGGACAAGATGCGGGCGGAGCAGCCCGGCGGCACCGCCGGCTCGTATTTCGTCCTAGCGCCATCGAGTTTGAGCGGCTACGTCCTGCACAAGCTGGGCATCGACGTCGCCGAGATGCGCGCCGCCGTCGCGGGCGCGGCGAGCGAGGACGACGTCGTCGCGTGGCTGCGCTCCCGGGTCGACACCGCGCTGGCGCCGGTCATCAACGCAAAACTCGAGGCGATGCGAATCGATGGCTTCACGCCGGAGGTGCGCGCGCAAGTGCACGAGATCTATCCCAAGGTGAGCCACCGGGAGGACCTCGTGAGCATCCTCGACCTGCTCGAAGCGGACGACGCGGCCCTCACCGGGGCATAGCAAATCACCGCTTCCTTCAACCAGCCCGCATCCCGCCCGAGGCCCATCGATGAACGCACTTCGCATCGCCTGCATTGACCGATCCGGCGGGCAAAGTCATCGGAACCGACGTGGTGGAACGGCAGCTGCGCGGGTGCATGCTCGTGGAGCGCTATTCCGATGCCGGCGACGACGGGCAAGGCTACGGGATCATGGGGTTGCGCGGCGGCAACGGCACCTGGCACCAGACGTGCGCGGAGCGATGGTCATGGACGGCGTCGACCTCCATCGCTTCACGCGCGGGTGAAACGTCAGCGCTCGAGCCGGATTCCGAAGCGCCGGTCGAGCTCGAGCCGGCCCGCAGCGGTGATGCGGAGCGCGCGGTCCGCGTCGTTCCGTTCGATCCAGCCCGCGGCGAGAAACCGCTCCCGCACGCTCGCACCGAGGCTTCCGGCGAGATGCGGCGTCCGCTCGGTCCAGTCGGTGCAAGCCCGCGCGAACGCACGCCGCTGCGCGCTCGCGCGCTCGAGGTCGACCCCCAGCGCGGCGAAGAACCGCCCGCCGTGCGCCGTCAGCGCGTACGTTGCACCGCTCGGGCGAAGCGCGCCCCGGGCGACCAGCGAGCGCGTGACCGCCACGCCCAGCCGGCCCGCGAGGTGGTCGTAGCAGGAGCGGGCGTGCCGCAGCCGCTCGAGCGCGACGTTTTGGCTCAAGGCGACGATGCGCGCCGGTTTGGCGATCGCGGCGAGCGCCTCGATCGCGTTGGCCACGTCCGCTCCGGACAAGCGGTACAGGCGCTGCCGCCCGACCGCTCTTACCGTGATGAGGCCGCCCGCGGCTAGCTTGCCGAGATGCGCGCTGGCAGCTTGCGGCGACGAGCCGCCCCGGGAGGCGAGCTCCGAAGCGGGCAGTTCGCTCCCGTCCAGCAGCGCGAGCAGCATCGCCGCTCGCGCGGGATCGCCCATGAGGGCCGCTGCGGCCGACACGTCGGGGTCGGTGCGGTACCGGCTGGGGCTTCGCTTCGCCATACCGTCAGGGTAGCACGGCGACGTTTCACCCGGGCATGAAACGACGTAGGCCGACGGATCGCCACCCCGGCCCGGACGCGACAGCCCGTTCCGCTGCTGCGCTCCTAGCTTCTCCCAGCCGCCGCAAAACGGCCGGCTCGGGAGGAACTCCCCGGCGCGTCGAAGCTCGGCGGCGATGCTGGTCAACGCGGTGCTCTACACGATTCCGGCGGAGAAGGCCGACGAGGTCAGCGCGATCTTGCGCGAGCTTGCGGCCGCTTCGCGGGCCGAGCCCGGCTGTGTGGGCTTCGAGGCCGCGCGCGGTGAGGACGGGACGACCTTCGTGCTGTACGAGACGTGGCGCGACCAGGCCGCGCTCGACGCGCACTACGCGAGCGAGCACTTCGCGCGGCTTGGCACGAACGGCTTGCGCGTTCTGGCGACGCATCGCCAGGCCGTGAAGGGAAGCGCGATCGGCTGATGCGGGTCTGCGTCTACTGCGGTTCGTCGCCGGGCAACGACCCGAGCTACGTCGAGACGGCGCGCGCGTTCGGCGAAGCGCTCGCGCGGCGTGGGATCGGCGTCGTCTACGGCGGCGGCCGGGTCGGGATGATGGGCGCGGTCGCCGACGCGGCGCTGGCCGCGGGCGGCGAGGTGATCGGCATCATCCCGCGCTTTCTCGAGGAGCGCGAGGTCGCGCACACCGGCGTGCGGCTGCACGTGGTCGAGTCGATGCACGAGCGCAAGGCGATGATGGCCGAGCTGTCGGACGCGTTCGTGGCCCTGCCGGGCGGCTTCGGCACGTTCGAGGAGTTCTTCGAGATCACGACCTGGGTCCAGCTCGGCCTGATCGCCGCCCCGTGCATCTTGGCGAACCTGGACGGCTATTACGACGGCATCGTCGGGGCGATCGACCACGCCCACGCCTGCGGCTTCATCAACGAGCGCAACCGCGCGATCGTCGAGAGCTACACTGCGATCGACGACGTGCTGGACCGGCTGGCCGGGCTCGGCTGAGCCGGACGGCTCGGCGGCGCGGCGAGCCTAGCCGGAGAACTCCTCGACGTAGAACGTCTCGCCGTCGCCGACCGTCACCACCGCGACGCCCAGCCGGCGCTCCTCGGGGTCGAGCACGTTGGCGCGGTGCTCGGGGCTGTGCATGAAGGCCGCGTGCGCGTGGACCTCGTCCTCGTCGAAGGCCAGGTTCTCGGCGGCGCAGCTGAACTGCAGGCGCGCGGCCCGGAAGCGCTCCTCGAAGGTGACCCCGTCGGGATCGGTATGGCCGAAGTAGCCGCGGGTCGCCATGTGGCGGGCCTTGGCCTGGGCCAGGCGGTCGAGGTTCTCGTCGCGGACCAGCGGGCCCAGGCCGCGGCGGGCGCGCTCGGCGTTGACCGAGTCGAACAGCTCGCGTTCCTGAGGGCGGAGCGCGGCGGGGGCGTGAGGATTGACGAAAGCGATGGCGATCGGGGCGTCCGGCCCTTCCTGCGCGCTCACCCCTAGCGGTGCGAGCGACACAACCGCCGCCATCATGGCAACGATCCGTTTCATGCCCCCGGTGATCGGTCGGAGGCGCTTTGGTCCTTACCCTAAAGTCCTAGTTTGATCCGCGTCACACTGGTTTTAGCGGATCGCCCAGGGTCCGGAGGACGGCCCGGATCAGCTCGCTATGCCGGGGCGTCGTTCTGGTGCGCGGCGTAGCTGTGCGCGTCGAAGTACCAGGCCGGCAGGCTGGCCGGGTAGGTGATGTCGCGGAAGTGGAAGTCGACCTCGCGGCCGTCGTCGTTGTAGCCGTCGCCGACCACCCCGTGCAGGTCGGTCACCGCGAGGTGCCCGCCGACCTCGGCTAGCGTGGCGGTGAAGATCACCCCGAAGACGCGCTTGTTGGTGAGATCGAACAGCTTGTCGGTGGCAACCAGCCGGCGCAACTGATACGTGGCCTTGTCGGCCCACAGTTCGCGCAGCCGGTTGCGGTCGGGATCGCGAAACGGGGTCAGCTTGAGGTGGACCAGGTCGCCCTCGACGTCGATCGAGTCGACCCGGTAGTCGTACTCGCCGGCCGTGACCGTCGAGCCGATGACCTGGAGCTGGGTCGCCAGCGGCTCGGGGGTGGGGACGAACTCGACCGGATGCGGCTTGAGCGGCGCGGGCTGGAACAGGTCGGCGGTCGGCGGGCCGGGATCGCGGCTCTCGTTGAAGGCCGGGCGGTCGAACTCGAGCGGGCCGCGGGCCTCGTCGCGGAAGACCAGCCGCTTGAGGGCGGCCCGGTCCAGATTGCGGACCCAGACGTGGTACGTGTAGCTGCCGACCGGGTCGACGTAGCCGTTGGTCGCGAGCTGGTGGCGCTCGACGGTATAGGTCTCGTAGGGCGGCGGCGGACGGCGGGCTCGGAAGGCGGCCCGGATCAAGCCCAGCACGCGCTGCGGCGTGGGCGTCGGGTCGGACGTCGCGGCGGACGCGGGCGCGACGCGCGGAGCCGGGGTCGAGGCACGCGGGGCGGGTTTGGCCGGCGCGGCGGCCAGCATCAGGGCGAACGTGAGCGCGACCAGGATGGGCGCCGGCAGGGCCTTCATGCTCTAAGCATACACGGCTTCTCTGGGATGCCCCGCAAAGGCCGGGGTCGCGCGCGGCCGAGCCCGAACACCGGACCCAGTCTCATCATGGAACTCCTGCGCTTCTCCTCCCTTGCCCGGCACTATGGTGCGAACGAAGTCTTCGCCGATCTGGGCGGCGTCGTCCGCGCCGGCGACAAGATCGGTCTGGTCGGCCCCAACGGGGCCGGCAAGTCGTCGCTGGTGCGGCTGCTGGTCGGGCGCGACGAGCCGGTCGACGGCGGCTCGCTGGTGCGCGCGCGCGACTCGCGCCTGGGCTACCTCGCGCAGGACGCCTCGGAGAGCGGGCCGGCCACGCTGCGCGCGGCGTTCGACGAGGCGATGGCGCGCGGCACCGCTCAGGAGTGGGAGATGCGGGCCACGCTCAACCGCTTCGACTTCGCCGAGAGCGATCTGGACCGGCCGCTGCGCGCGTTCTCGGGCGGCCAGCGCACGCGCGCGCTGCTGGCCCGCACGCTGCTCGAGCAGCCCGACTGGCTGGTGCTCGACGAGCCGACCAACCACCTCGACCTCGACACCGTGCGCTGGCTGGAGAACTTCGTCGCGCGCGACCCGCGCGCGTTCCTGATCGTCTCGCACGACCGCTATTTCCTCGAGACGGTCTGCACGCAGATGTGGGAGCTCGACCGCGGCGAGCTGGCGGTGTACGAGGTCAAGCAGGGCAAGGCGTACTCGCAGTACGTCGAGCAGCGCGAAGCGCGGCGCGAGCAGCAGCGGCGCGACTACGAGAGCGCCCTTGCCGAGCGCAAGCGCCAGCGCGCGGTGATCGACGAGCTGCGCACCCACGGCTCGCACAACTACAGCGCGGTCTGGAGCCGCGAGAAGCAGTTCGCCAAGCTCGACGCGGTCGACGCGCCGCGGGCCGAAAAGCGCAGCATCTCGGTCGCGCTGGCCTCCGCGCGGCGCGCCACCAACGGTCCCGCCGTCGACGTCAAAGGGCTGGCGAAAGCCTACGACCGCAGCCTGTTCGCCGACGTCACCGCGACCTTCTACCGCGGCGACCGGGTCGCCATCGTCGGCCCCAACGGCGCCGGCAAGACGACGTTCCTGCGCATCATCGCCGAGGAGATGCCGCCCGACCGGGGCAGCGTGCGCTACGGCAGCGGCCTGCGCACCGCCAGCTACTCGCAGAGCTCGATCGACGACCTGCGCGCGGGCGACACGGCGTCGGACGCGGTGATGCGGATGGGCGTCACCGACGAGGAGGCGCGCAGCCTGCTGGGGCGCTTGAACCTGGGCGGCGACTCGGGCGACAAGCCGGTCGAGGCGTTCTCGGGCGGCGAGCGGCGGCGCATCATGCTGGCCCGCCTGATGGCGCAGAAGGCGGACTGCCTGTTCCTCGACGAGCCGACCAACGACCTCGACATCCCCAGCCGCGAGGCGCTCGAGGACGTCCTGGCCTCGTACGCGGGCGCGCTGTTCGTGGTCTCGCACGACCGCTATCTGCTCAAGCGGCTGGGCGAGCGCGTCGTGGCGATCCGGGACGGCAAGCTGACGATCCTCGACGACGGCTACGACGCGTACGAGCGCAAGCAGCACGAAGCCGTGAGCGAGAACGGTGCCAACGGCAAAAACGGCGCGAACGGCAGTGGCAACGGCGCGCGCGCGACGGTGGCGCAGAAAGCGGCGAAGCAGGACCGCGCGGCCGCGCACGAGTCCAAGCAGGAAGCGCAGCGCAAGAAGCGCGCCGTCACGACGGCTGAGAAGCACGTCGCCGACCTCGACCAGGAGCGCACGGAGCTGGAGCGCCAGTTCGCCGCGCCCGACCTGTACGACGACCCGGCCCGCGTCGTGCGCCTGACGCACGAGCTGGAGCGCGTGCGCAAGGCGAGCGAAGCGGCGATGGACGCTTGGCTCAGCGCGTCCGACGCCTGGGAAGCCTACGAGGCGGGGACGTAACCTAGGCCACGGCCTCGGCGGGCTCGCGCCGCTCCGGCGCGACGTCTTCGCGCTCGGCCGGCGCCGTATCGGGCGGCAGCGGCATCGCGCGCGGCTGCGGTGCGATCGCCACGGCCTCGGGCAAGAACGGCACGATCTGCGTGCGCACGTCGATTCCCGGCGCGACTTCCGTCACGACGAGCCGGTTGTCGCGCCATTCCAGCACGCAGCGCTCGGTGACGACGGTGAACGAACCGCCCGCGGTGCGCATGTGGGCCGGGTCGAAGCAGACCGGGTCGACCGTGTCGACGAGCTTGCGCAGACTGCCCTCGCGCCGCACGACGACCCGGCCGTTTTCCACCGCGACGTCCAGCCCGACCGCGGTGAACGTGCCGCAGAACGTGACCTGCTTGGCCGACTGCGAGATGTTGACGAAGCCGCCCACGCCCGGCATGCGGTCGGCGAAGCGCGCCACGTTGACCCGCCCCTGCCCGTCCATCTCGCCGAAGCCCAGGAACGTCTGGTCGATGCCGCCGCCGTCGTAGAGGTCGAACATCTCGGCCGCGTCGACGATCGCCTCGGGGTACGCGGTCGCGCCGAACGAGTTGAAGCCGGCCGGGCGGCCGCCGATCGCGCCCGACTCGAGCGTGACCGTCGCGTCGGGCCGGCGCAGCGCGCCGATGCGCCGCCCGACCTCGGACGGGATGCCGATGCCGAAGTTGATGATCCCGCGCGGTGCGGCGAGGAACTCGTGCAGCGCGCGCTCGACCACGATCGCGCGCGCGCCGGCGCTGGGCGGCGCGTCCGGCATGCCGGCCGCATCGCCGCGGCTGACGTACGCGGGATTGAACGACTCGGCGTAGGTCTGGTCGGCGTCGGGGCCGTCGACCACCGTCACGTAGTCGACCAGGCAGCCCGGCACGCACACCGCGTGCGGCGCGAACTCGCCCCACTCGGCGATCCGCCGCACCTGCGCGATCACGATCCCGCCCGAGTTGTGCGCCGCCGCGGCCAGCGCGAACGCATCGGCGTACGAG
>CAXTNU010000066.1:0-14668 GCA_964245595.1 uncultured bacterium
CCGGCGCGCCGCGCGCCGACCCGACGGTCTGGCTCCGCCGCGACCGCACCGTGCCGGGCTGCCCGCGAGCACGCCTGCGCGAGCACGTCCTCGTAGGCTCGGGCTTGTTCGGCGGGCGGCAGCGGGTCGGGCAGAACGCGGGCACCGCGCTCGCCCAGCGCGCGCAACGCGGCCGGGTCGGCGAGCGCCGTGCGCAGGACCTGGCGCAGCTCCTCGACGTCGGCGGGATCGCGGACGACGAACGCGTTGCGCCCGTGCACGAGGCGTGCCGCGAAGGCTTGTTTGCGCGCGATCTCCGCGGAGAGGACGAGCGGGACCGCGCACGCCAGCACCTCGCCCGCCAGACCGGGCGCGTGCGAGACGATCGGAAAGCGGTTCTCCAAGCTGCAGACGACGGCGCACGCGCGCAGCAGCGCCGGGACGCGCCAGTGCGGCACGAACGGGAGGATGCGCACGTCGTCGCGCAGCCCGGCGCGGGCGATCGCGTCTTCGAAGCGGGCCTCCTCCTCCGGCGGTCCGTGCGTCGCCGCCAGGAGGGTGAACGCCACGCCCTCGGTCTTGAGCCGGCCCAGTGCCGCGACGAGGTCGTAGCTGCCCTTGATGCGCCCGAGCTTGCCGTAGATGCCGACGATCGGCCGCGCCGGGTCGAGCGGCGCGGTCTGCCACGCCGGGCGCGCCGCGGCGTACGCGGGATAGCGTCGCGGAACGTCGGCGAGGAACGCCGCGACGTCCAGGGCCGGCGTGCGCGGGTCGAACAGGTCGCGCGGAACGACGAAGCCGGGGTCGTCGACGAGCGCCGCCGGCGCGACGCCCAGCTCCAGCAGGCGCGCGCGCGAGGCGGGGCGCGCGCAGACGACGTCGGCGGCCTTGAACACCTCGGTGTACGCGCGCTGGAGCTGGGCCACGTCGAGCAGCCGGCCGACGTCGCTGCCGGCGTGGCGCAGCACCAGCGGGCGCCCCGTCCAGCGCGCCGCGAGGTGCGCCGCCAGCGCGTACGGCTCGAGGTAGAAGCCCAGCACGACGTCCGCGCCGCTCCGCTCGATGGCGTCCGCGGCCAGCGAGGCGAGCTTGGTCACGACCGGGTTGCCGCTGGGGATGTAGCGATACGCGGCGGTCGGCCGGGCCGTCCAGTGGACGGTCACGCAGCCTGCGCCGAAGCGCGGCTCCAGCCAGCCGGCGTCGTCGTCGGCGAGCTGGATGCGGTACGCGTCCTCGACCTCGTCGGCGTTCGTCACGACGTCGACCGTGTGACCGCGCTCGGCCAGCCAGCGGCACATCCAATAGCACTGCGCGCTGATGCCGCCTTGGATGGGTGGATATTTTCCGACGACGCAGACCCGCATCCGTCCCCCGCGGCGCCGCGAACGCCGTTCGCGGTGCTCTTTTCGTCCGTTCATCGTTCGCGAAGATACGTTGGCGCACCCCTCCTAACCAACCGTTGGTAAGCGAGCCATCGTCGTTATGCTGAACGGACGACCAGCACGAACGGGCGCGCCTCGTGGGAGAGTGCCGCCGCGCCTCGGCCTCGTCCAGAGGCGACGGTCCGGCGCGGAGGGGATGAGCGTACCGATGAGGGATGCTTCGGACGGTCCGCACCAGCCTCGAGGTCGTCCCGCATGTGCAGAAGCATCAAGACCCTGTTCAATTTCCAGCCGCCCGTGACCGACGACGAGCTGCACGCCGCCGCGCTCCAGTTCGTGCGCAAGATCAGCGGCTTCAGCAAACCGTCGAAGGCGAACGAAGCGGCGTTCCTCGCCGCGGTCGACGAGGTCGCCGTGGTGTCGGCGCGGCTGCTGCAGTCGCTGGAAACGAACGCGACGCCGAAGAGCCGAGAAGAAGAGGCCGCCAAAGCCAAGGTCCGCGCGACACGCAGATATGAGCCGGCGTCAGCCTCGGCTTGACGGGCGACGGCGGGCCTTTCCATCTGTCGATGAATACATCGCTTCACAACCCGAGGCATCGCAAGAAACGCTCAGGCGCGTCCGGCACTCGATCCGCAACGCGCTGCCGCATGCCGATGAAGGCATATCGTACAACATGCCGGCGTACAAATGGCAGGGCACCACATTATTGCATTTCGCGGTATGGAAAAGCCACTACTCGCTGTACGCGGCTAGTGAATCGATCCTTCGAGCGTTCGAGAATGACCTGCGCGGCTACAAGATCGAAAAGGGAACGATCCGCTTCCCGCTCGACGAGCCGGTGCCGGAGAAATTGATCGCGCGCATCGCGAAGTTTCGGCTCGAAGAGATAGAAGGTCGCGAGGCCGGCAGATGAGCCGAAGCGTTTCGACGATCGCAGCGACTACGAGTCGGCGCGGCGGAGACATGAATGGATCCGAGATTCCCGGCAATTGAACCGTACGACAGCGGCATGCTCGACGTAGGCGATGGGCAGCGGGTCTATTGGGAGTGCTGCGGTAATCCCAATGGTAGACCGGCGCTCTTCCTCCATGGCGGACCCGGTTCGGGTTGCTCCGCGAACCAGCGGCGCTTCTTCGATCCCGAGCGATATCGCATCGTGCTGTTCGATCAACGCGGATGCGGTCGTAGTCGTCCATTGGCCAGCGCGCCCGATGCTGACCTCAGCTCCAATACCACCGGTCATCTCATCGCCGACATCGAGCTTCTGCGTGTGCACCAAGGAATTCCGAGCTGGACCATCTTGGGTCTTTCTTGGGGAAGCACACTGGGTCTAGCGTACGCGCAGGCATATCCAGATCGCGTCGACGCATTGGTACTCGCTCTCGTGACGACGACGTCGCGTCGTGAAGTGCGGTGGCTCACCTATGATGTCGGCCGTATCTTTCCCCAGGAGTGGGACCGATTCGTCGCGGCCGTACCTGCTGAGATGCGCGACTTGCCGTTGGTGGACGCCTATGCGGCACTCCTGTTCGATCCGGACCCTGTCGTGCGAGAGCGTGCCGCGTCGGAATGGTGTAGGTGGGAAGATGCGCACGTCTCCCTTACTCCCGGCCACGCGCCGAACCCGCGGTTCCTGGATCCCGAATTCCGCCTGCGGTTTTCTCGCCTGGTCACGCACTACTGGAGGCATGCTGCGTTCGTCGAAGACGAACAGCTCATTCGAGACGCGTCGCTGCTAAGCGGCATTTCCGGAGTGCTCATTCACGGTCGCTACGATGTCAGTAGCCCACTCGAGTCCGCCTGGCGGCTATCACGGCGATGGGCCACGAGCGAGCTGAACGTCCTTGGCGACGCCGGCCATGGCGGTGGCGATGCATTCGTCGCGGCAATCGTGGAGGCCGTAGCGCGTTTCGCGTTACGGTAGCACTGTCCGACGTGCTGTTGCGTGGAAGACGAAGGGCGTCAGCGTTCAACGGCGCCGCCGAGAAGATATGGACGCGAGACGGTCCGTTCTGCTGCGACGAACGAATTCGACCAAACGGACGAACCCTCAAGGTCTACCCGCACGGAACGGAAACCTGTGACCAGAGAGTCCGGTCCTCGAGCTGCAGTAGGTTTCGGACAAGGTCGCAGCGCCGCCCATTTCTGGTCGACCAAGCAGGGAGAATGATATGCGAACGTGGGTCTCTTTCGCCACCCTCGCGGCATTGATTTTCATGTGGCCGGCCATGGCTGTGACAGCCTCCGACCCGCCGGGCCGGATCACAGGGATCGGCGGCATTTTCGTCGTCAGCAAGAACCCCAAGGCCCTGGCGGCTTGGTATCGGGACGTATTGGGCATTTCGCTGGAGCGGTGGGGCGGCGCGACATTCCGCTATGACGCCACCGGGCATCCGCCCGTCGCGACTTGGAACGCCTTCCCGGAAGGGGAGAGCTATCTCGCCCCCTCGCGGCGCGAGTTCATGCTCGACTTCGCCGTGGATGACCTCGACGCGTTTCTCACTCGTCTGAAGGCAAAGGGCGTCACGATCCTCAAGCGTGACGACTCCGATCCGAACGGCAAGTTCGCCTGGATTCTCGATCCTGACGGCACGAAAATCGAGCTGTGGCAACCGACGAAGCGATGATCTTTGCGCAGTTGTTGACGCCTGCTAGATCTCATCGGATATTGAGGACCATGAGCCGGTAAACGTAGCACCTTCAAGCGTAGGCCAAATCGTCGGCATCTTCCTCAACGATGCGGCGCTCGTGCGGCTGGTCGGACTTGCTGCTCGAACGGAACGACGAATGGCAGCTCCAGCGCCGCTACATGCTGGACATCGACGGGGGCATTAGCGTGCTTCCGGGCAACGCGCGACGACGGAGGAGAGCCCCGCGTCCACTGACGTTGCCCCCGGGAAGTACCCTGATCATGAGTAGAGAATTCCGAGCCAAATGGCTCGACAGGAGTCTCCCTCGTGAAGAAATCCCGGTTCACCGAAGAGCAGATCGTCGGCGTGCTCAAAGAGTCTGAAGCCGGCGCCAAAACACCTGAGCTTTGCCGCAAACACGGCGTCAGCCCGGCGACATTTTATAAGTGGAAGTCGAAATTCGGCGGCCTTGAAGTCAGCGACGTCGCCAAGATGCGCGGACTCGAGGACGAGAATCGTCGGCTCAAGCGGCTGCTGGCCGATTCGGCGCTCGAGATCGACGCGCTGAAATTGATCGCTTCGGGAAACTTCCGACGCCCGCGCAGCGGCGACGAGCTGCTCGGGCGGTGATGGACAAGATCGGGCTGAGTCAAACCAAGGCCTGCGCCGTCGCAACTTGCAATCGGAAGACGTTTCGGCGCGCACTACGACGCCTTGATGATGGCCCGCTTCTCGAGCGGCTCCGCGAGCTCGCGGCCGAGCGGAGACGCTTTGGTTATCGTCGACTTGGCGTAATGCTGCGCCGAGGTGGTATCGTCGCGAACCACAAACGCATCTTCCGCATCTACCGGTCGGCGAATCTGCAAGTCCGCAAGCGCACAAAGCGACGCGTTGCGTTCGGCCGTGGCGAGCCGCCGATCGGGACCACTGCGGTGAACGAGCGCTGGTCGCTCGACTTCGTGCATGACACGCTTCAAAGTGCTCGTCGGATCCGGGCGCTCACGATCGTCGACGACTTCACCCGCGAATCACTCGCGATCGAAGTCGACACGTCGATCAGCGGCACGCGGATGACTACCGTACTCGATCGGATCGCCGATGAACGCGGTTACCCAAAGACAATCGTCATGGACAACGGCACGGAAATGACGAGTCTTGCGATGCTTGCATGGGCGGCTTCGCATCGAGTACGCTTGCACTACATCGCGCCGGGGAAGCCGACACAGAACGCTTTCATCGAGAGCTTTCAACGGCCGCTTCCGCGACGAGTGCCTCAACGAACACGTGTTTCTGACGCTCGCTGAAGCACGGCGGACGATCGAGGCATGGCGCGAGGACTACAACGCTCGTCGGCCGCACAAGTCGCTTGGCGACCTAACCCCGAACGAGTTCGCGCAGCACCAATCCAAAGTAGCTTAATCCGCTCTACTTAAGATCCGGATACCAAGTGGGGCAACGTCAATTGCAAGCAGATAGTCAGAAAAATTGAACGAGCCGCTAATAAGATCATCTCGACAAATTCGTTGGCTATGTTCGAGCACCGCGTTGCTTCCCAAAATCTGTACCCGAGTAGCCAGGTCGGGAGTCGAAATTAAGTTCCAGCCATTGAAAAAATTATTATATTCATGTTCGCTCGCCAAGCGTAGTGTTACTAAATCGTCTATATTAACTGATTCCGATGCTGCTACGCCTCCAAGAAGCGCAAGAGCTACTGTGTCTACTTCACCAGTAATAAATTCGCGTTCAATGACCTCACGTGTCGCTTCTGCTTCCAATTCAACAAACATAGGCGTATGGTTAAGATGGATGCGATTATAATAATATCTAGTGATCGAGTCTGCACAAATAAACGATCGATCTACCGCCCTCGGCATCTCTAGATCGGATTTGATTCTAAAAAATTGACGCAAGGCGTCATTTGAAACGACCAGGTTGCTAAATGCGTGATATTCCTTAGAAGAGTGAGCTTGATGGCTTATCGCTGCAATTAATCCATCAACATCAAAAATATACTGCAACGGCGCCTCGGGATCACGGGGCATCTCCCACTCGCGTCTTGGAACTGTAACGTTTGCAGCTACTCTACAGCTCGCTTTTATGACGTCGATTACAGCTAGACCCAGTTGTTCAAGCACTGCCCTGTAAAGCCTGTAGCAGGTAAAGTGAAAGCGGGGAGGCCATCAGCAGAAAGCTGGGGCGGAGGGAAGGGCTAGTTTTGCCCTATCCTCCAACCTTCGCTATAGCCTCTTGATTGCTAAGAGCAGCCGCTAGTCGTGCCGCAGCTATCGCACTTCAGGCAAGTGCCATTTCGCACCAGCGTGAACTGCCCGCACTGTCCGCAGGCATCCCCGCTGTAGCCCTTCGCGATCGCCTCGCGTGCCTTCGCGGCGACGATCTGCCCCTTCGCAGGACCAGCGCTCGCCGACGGCTTCACCGCGACCGCGCCAACCGGTTCCGGCGTACGGACCGCCATCGCCGGCACCGACGCCGGTCCGGCCTTCGGGGTCGGTGCTGTCGCCTTCGGCACCGGGGTGGTCGGCAGGTAGTGGACTTCGCCCTCTTCCTCGCCGACGTACTCCGGTTCCGGGCCCATCGCGTCGACCGCTTGCGACGGCTGCACCTGGGCCAGGTCGTAGCGGCCCAGATAGCTCACCGCCAGTTCGCGGAAGATGTAGTCCAGGATCGAGGTCGCCATCTTGATGTTCTCGTGGCCGACGACCGGACCGTTGGGCTCGAAGCGCGTGAAGGTGAACGCGTCGACGTACTCCTCGAGCGGCACGCCGTGCTGGAGACCCAGCGAGACCGCGATCGCGAAGTTGTTCATCAGCGAGCGGAAGGCGGCGCCTTCCTTGTGCATGTCGACGAAGATCTCGCCGATCGTGCCGTCGTCGTACTGGCCGGTGCGCAGGTACACTTTGTGCCCGCCGATGACGGCCTTCTGGGTGTAGCCGCCGCGGCGATCCGGCATCTTGCGGCGTTTGGCGATGTAGCGGTAGACGATCCGCTCCGCGATTTGAATCGGCGTCTCGTAGGCCGCCTGCGGCAGATCGCCGTCGTCGGCGTCGCCGATGTCGTAGCTGCCGGCCAGCGGCTGCGAGAGCTTCGAGCCGTCGCGGTAGAGCGCGACCGCCTTGACCATCTTGTCCCAGGCGTAGCGATAGGCTTGCTTGACGTCGCCGATCGTCGCGGTCTGGGGCAGGTTGATCGTCTTGGAGATCGCGCCCGAGATGAACGGCTGCGCGGCGGCCATCATGTCGACGTGGGCCAGCGGGCGGATGTAGCGCGCCCCGTGCTTGCCGCACGGCGTCGCGCAGTCGAACACCGGCAGGTGCTCATTCTTGAGGAACGGCGCGCCCTCGAGCGTCATGCGGCCGCAGATGACGTCCGAGGCTTCCTCGATCTGCGCCTGAGTGAAGCCCAGCGTGTCGCGCAGGATCGAGTGGTTCCAGTCGGCGAGCTGCGCGCCGGTCATGCCGAGCACGCTGCGGCAGAAGTCCTCGCCCAGCACGTGCTGGTTGAACACGAACCCGATCTCGAACGCGCCCACCAGGCCGGCCTCGACGCGGTCGATGATCTCGTCGGTGAAGCCCTTGGCTTTGAGCGTGGCGCGGTTGACGTGCGGCGTGCCGACCAGGGTGTTGGTGCCTTTGGCGAAGGTCTCGATCGCGGCGATCTGCTCGTTGCTGTAACCCAGCCGGCGCAGCGCGGGCTCCACCGACTGGTTGACGATCTTGAAGTAACCGCCGCCAGCCAGCTTCTTGAACTTCACCAGGGCGAAGTCGGGCTCGATCCCGGTCGTGTCACAATCCATGACCAGGCCGATGGTGTTATGCGAGACGAAGCCATTTGCGACGTAGGTGACGTTCGCGGGAACCGAAAGGTCGTAGGTGAGCTGCTCGCCGCCGTCCTCGTTGGTCTGGACCTTGTCGTAGAAGAAGCCCAGCGCCGAGGCGATGCGCGGGTGCTCGGTGCGCTCCAGCAACGTCGAGGCGGTCGCGCGGCTGATCGCGCCGTCGTGGCGGTAGCGATAGAGCTGCGTACGGGAATAGAGGTCGCTGCTGGTCGGTACGAGCTCGCGAATGATGTCCGCCGGAACGAAGACCGCATCTCCCCTGGTCGCTTGGAAGCCCGCGGCGAACGTGATCGCGTCTCGCTTGCGAGCACCGATGAAGCCGACTTTCTCGAGGAAGGCTTGGGCATAGGTGGCGTTGCGGATGCGCAAGACGTAGAGCTCACTCTGGCCCCAGCCGCTGATGTCGATCTTCGAACTGGTCGGGATGCCGAGCGCGAGCATCACCGTCTTGACGTCCTGCGAGAACGTCTTGTTCACCGTCGACCAGCAAGCCGCGCCGTTGGTGACGGTCCCGTCCGCTTCGTAGACGCCGCACAGGAATGCGCCGTAAACCGCGGGGTCGTTGCTGGCCAGAATCGCATCGGGGATACGGGGGACGTAGCCCTTTCCGCGATGGTCTTCGGTTGGCGGCAGCTTGGCGAAGCCGCACGCTTCCCACCACAGCGTGAGGGCGACGGAGTGCGCGGCGACTTCGATGTATCCGCCCTGCTCGGTGACACGGGACTCGATGCCGAAGAGCGAGAGGATGCGCTCGACGAGATGATCGCGCACGTCGAGGTCTTGAGCGGCCACGCAGAAGCGCAGCCCCTTCGCGTGGAGCGAGCCGTCGCCCATGAAGTAGCCCACCACCTCCGCCAGTTCGGGCGTGACGACTCGCGGCACGCGGGTGGTGTAGTCGGCGGCCCAATACTCCTCACCGAGCGGCGGAAGCCGAACCTCGCGCGGCGCGCCGGCCAGCGCCCCCATCGAAAGAGCGACGGTATCATCGACCGTGAGCTCGCCGAAGCGCTTCCAAACGAGATCGCCGGTCACCGGATCGACCACTTTCACGCGGTGCGCCGGCGTGCCTTGAATGACATAGCCGTTGGCGGTCGTGATGCGGCGCGTGTGCTCCACGCCGTTCACGTAGAACTTGGTCGCGCGCTGCTCGCCGTCGTCGGTGAGAACGCGGAAATCGACATCCTGCCACTGCTCGCCGTCGACGTTTCCGAGCCGGTTGAGGCGCAGCAGACCGCGGTCGGTCGTGACGAGCGAGTCACCCACGAGACATCCGGTCGGCGCGATGCAGGTGGTCTGCGCGTTGCGGTAGCCCGCGATCTCGCCGATCGCGACCGCGTGATCCCAGGTCGTGCGCGCGAGCTGCCAGGTCTCTTGGGTGAAGAGGGTCGGCTGGTGCGTCGTCGGCAGGATCGTGAGATCTTCGTATGCACCACCCGTCGCGGCGTACGCGGCGTGGCGGTGGTTGCGGAGCACGCGTCCCATGGGCTCGGCGTTGGCTTCGTAGCGCGGGAACGGTCCCTGCTCGCGCGCGATCTCGGCCGACATCTTGTAGGCCGCGCCGGTCATCAGCGACGAGATGGCCGCGCACCAGCCGAAGCCTTCCTCGGAATCGTACGGAAGGCCCATGCGCATGAGCAGCGTGCCCATGTTCGCATAGCCCAAGCCCAGGGTGCGGAAGTCGTACGACTTCCGCGCGATGACCGCACTGGGAAACTGCGCCATCAGCACGCTGATCTCGAGCGTGAAGGTCCAGATCCGGCACGCCTCGGCGAACCGCTTCGCATCGAAGTGCCCAGCTTCGTCGAGGAACGTGACGAGATTCAGGCTCGCCAAGTTGCACGCGGTGTCATCTAGGAACATGTATTCTGAGCAATTATGCAAGTAAAGCCCGTTTGCATCGAATACGTTCGCTGATGGAATCGTGCAATCGTATACGGGTACCGGTACGTCTTGGGGCTCCATCGCTTGAATCACGACGTAGGTCGTCGCACCGGAGCCGGAGCGATAGAGCTCGCGGCTGCCGACGGCTGCGAAAATCGGAGCGTGTGAGTGCAGGCGAATCGCATCGCCCGGCTCCAGAACGCCGAGCTCGAACCAGCCCTCGAGTCCGTTCACGTTCGCGTATACGCGGTGATTCGACGTCGCATTGAGCTCGCGACCGTCCGCAAACGTCGTGCGGATGACCGGCTTCACGCCGGTGAAGAAGAAGCCGCGCTTGGTCGAAGCGTGCGAGCCGCCGTCTACGATAGCGGTAAATTGACGGCCGATCAGTTCGCTGACCGGTTTTACGCCGTCCGTGGTCGTGACGAGCGTGTCGCCGGTGACGCACGGGTTGCTCGCGTTGATCGGGCCGTCGGCGGGGCAGGTGTGCCACTCGTTGATCGTGGTGTCGTACTGCACGCCCGGATCGGCGCACTGCCAGGCGGCCAGGCCGATCTTTTCCCACAGGTCGGCGGCCGGGACGGACTTGATCTTGGCGCTGCCGCCGTCGCCGTACTTGATGCTGCGCGGGATCAGGTCCCACGTCTGGCCGGCGTCGAGGCGGGCGAAGAAGTCGTTGGGGATGCGGACCGAGTTGTTCGAGTTCTGGCCCGAGACCGTGCCGTAGGCCTTGCTGTCCCAGTTGGTGTCGTAGGTCTCGATCGCCAGCTCTTTGTAGCCCTGGCGCGCGAAGTCGAGCGCGTACTGGATGTTGGCCTGCGGAATGCCGGCGTGCATCGCGGCGCGGATCGCGGTCTTGAGCTTGGTGTTGAGCGCCGGGTCGAGGCGCGCGTCCGCGCGCACCTTCTCGTCGGTCGCGGCGGCCATGACGGCGTTGAGGTGCTTCTCGCAGGTGATCGAGCCGGCGACCAGGTCGGAGACTTTCTGCTCCTCGGTCACCTTCCAGGAGATGAACTCCTCGATGTCCGGGTGGTCGAGGTCGAGCGTGACCATCTTGGCCGCGCGGCGCGTGGTGCCGCCCGATTTGATCGCCCCGGCCGCGCGGTCGCCGACCTTCAGGAACGACATCAGGCCCGACGAGGTGCCACCACCCGACAGCTTCTCGCCCTCGCCTCGGATGTGCGAGAAGTTCGAGCCCGTGCCCGAGCCGTACTTGAAGATGCGCGCTTCACGGACCCACAGGTCCATGATCCCGCCCTCGTTGACCAGATCGTCGGCCACGCCCTGGATGAAGCACGCGTGCGGAGCCGGATGCTCATATGCGGAAGTGGATTGGCGCAGCTCGCCGCTCTTGGGATCGACGAACCAGTGGCCCTGGGACGGGCCGGCGATGCCGTACGCCCAGTGCAGGCCGGTGTTGAACCACTGCGGCGAGTTGGGCGCGCCGATCTGGCGGGCCAGCATCGCGCACATCTCGTCGTAGTAGGCGCGGGCGTGGAACTCGTCGTCGAAGTAGCCGTGCTTGAAGCCCCAGTAGGTCCAGCAGCCGGCCAGCCGGTGGAACACCTGGCGGGCGTCGATCTCCATCCCGAACGCCGCGTCGGATGCCGGCTCCGAGCGCCACAGCCACTCGGGCACGCCCTCCTCGGGCACCTGGACCGTCTTGTCGGGCACGCCGGCCTTGCGGAAGTACTTCTGGGCCAGGATGTCGGTCGCGACCTGGCTCCAGCCGGTCGGGATCTGGCAGTCCTTGGCCTCGAAGACGAGCTTGCCGTCGGGGTTGACGATCTTCGAGGTACGCGGCTCGAAGGCGACGCCGGCGTAGGGGTCGCCGGAAGTGCTGTAGGTGCGCGAGAATTTCATGCCGGCTGCCGTACCTCTCGGTTCGCGGAGAGAAGGTCGCTGGGGTGAAATGGAACGAACGTACGTTCGTTCCTCTTCCCTCCTGCGATGCCCTTGGCCGGGCTCAGATACAATCGCTTGTGGCTGAGGCCGGCGGGCTGTACTAGATATTGTATCGCACTTCGGGCTCCTTGTGGAGGGGCGGTGCGAAACTCGTCTTTCCGGTGGACCCGTCCGGCCTGGCTGTGGACCTGCCGGCGAAGGCCGTGTGCAGTCCGGCCGAGCGGGGTGAGCGAGCTGTGGACGGAAGCGGGGATAGCGTGGACAGGTTCCGCGCCGACGCGCACGCCGACACGCTCCCGGAGGTCTCGCTGGACGTGCTCGCCGCCCAGGGCATCCGCGGGATCGTGGTCGATCTCGACAACACCGTGTGCGCCTACCACCGGCCGGAGCTGGCCCCCGGGGTCGCCGAGTGGGTCGCGGCCGCCCGCGCGCGCGGCTTCGCGCTGGTGATGGTCTCGAACAACTTCACCGAGCGGGTCAGCGCGGTCGGCGCGCAGCTCGGCATCGCGGTCGTCCCGAACGCGCTCAAGCCGCTGCCCTTCGCTTTCCTGCGCGCGCTCGCGCTGCTCGGCACGCCGCGCCGCGCCACGGTCGTGATCGGCGACCAGCTCTTCACCGACGTGCTGGGCGCCAAGCTGGTCGGCTGCCGCACGATCCTGACCAAGCCGCTGGTCGAGACGGACTTTCCGCTCACCCGCGTGCTGCGCTTCCTCGAGCGGACCATCGCGGGCCGGACATGAGCCCAAGGCGGCCGTCTTCGACCTCTACGGCACGCTGCTGGCGATCGAGGGCGCCCGTCGCCGCGGCGGCGCGTCCGAGCGTGGACGATCCTACGTGAGTGCCGACTTGCCGGCACCCACGTACTCGTCCAGCCCAACTCCGCGATGGCGCCGCGCTAGGGGGTGCCGGACTTTCCGAGCGGTGTCGGCGGCGTGATGCCGAGCTCGCGGTAGAAGGCGTCGGGGTTCATCGGGCGGCCGAGGAACGCGCTGACTTCCTGGTCGGGTTCTTGCAGACGCGCCGGGGCGAGGATGTCGCGGCGGTACGCCATGCCGGCGGCGGGATTCGTCAGGCCCTCGGTCTTGAAGCGCGAGAACATGTCCTGCGCGTAGACCTTCGACCACAGATAGCCGTAGTAGCCGGCGTCGTAGCCGCCCATCAGGTGGCCGAAGGCGGACTCGGGGTGCGTGCCTTCGACGAACTGATTGGGCGTGGTCTGCGCGACGGTCGCCTTCCAGACCGCGGTCGCGTCGAGCGGCGGCGGCGTCGTGTGGTATTTCATGTCGACCGTCGCGTACTCGATCTGGGTCGTGGTGGCGAGCGCGTAGTGGACGTAGCGCGCGGCGATCATCTTTCCGATGAGCGCGTCGGGCAGCGGCTGGCCGGTCGTGACGTTGGCGGAGACGCGCTTGAGGATGGTCGGATCCCAGGCCCAGTTCTCGAGCATCTGCGAGGGCGCCTCGATGAAGTCTTGGCGGAAGCCGCTGGTCAGCGTCTCGTACGGCCGGTCGGCCAGCATGGCCGCCATGTTGTGGCCGAACTCGTGGAAGAACGTCTCGACGTCGCCGTGGGTGAGCAGCGCGGCCTTGCCCGGCGCGGGCTGCGGCCAGTTGCCGACGATCGCGCTCTCGGCCAGACGCACGCTGCCGTCGGGCAGCACGTGGCGCGGCACGAGCGAGAAGTTCGCGAAGTGGTCGTACTTGCCGGGGCGCGGGTAGAGGTCGAGGTAGAACCGCCCCAGCGGCCGCTTCGAGGCCGCGTCGAAGACGTCGTAGGCTTGCACCTGGGCCTGCCAGACCGGCACGTCGACGCGCGCGAAACGCACCCCGAGCAGTTCCTGGTAGATGCCCAGCACGCTGTCGACGACGTGCTGCACCGGGAAGTACTGCTTGATCTCGTTCTGGTCGACCGCGTAGGTCGTCTTGCGCAGCTGGTTCTCGTAGTAGCTCTGGTCCCACTGGTCGAGCGGCGCGCCCTTGAGCTGCGCCAGCTCGTCGCGCTCTTGGCGCGCCTTGGGCAGGATCGCGGTGTCGATCTGGACCAGGAACGCTTCGACCCGCTGCGGGCTGGCGGCCATCTTGTCGGCCAGCACGTACGCCGCCCACGATGGGTAGCCGAGCAGGTGCGCGAGCTGGTCGCGGGTCGCGATCGCGTTCTGCAGCAGCTGCACGTTGGCGTCGCCGCCGCGGTTCTGGTAGGCGACGTAGAACGCTTTGCGCGCCGCGGGGTCGGTCTCGTTGTTCATGAACGGCGAGATCGTCGACTCGTCGACGTGGATCGTGTAGCCGCCGTCGGCGGTTTTCTTGGCCGCCCCGGCGACGAAGTCGGGCGGCAGCGAGCCGGCTTGCGCGGCGTCGATCGTCACCGTCGTCGGGTCGTCGCCGAGGTTGGCCGCGAAGCGGTTCTGCAGGTCGGTCAGCTTTTGCTCGAGCGCGACGAACTTGCGCCGCTGCGCGGCCGGCAGGCTCGCGCCCGCGCGCTTGGCGAGGGTCAGCCAGAGCTGGGTCAGCTTGACTTGCGCGGGGCCGTTGGCGCTGCCGCCCGCCTGAGCGTCGGCCAGCGCGCGGTAGAGGTCCGGCCGCGCGCTCAGCTCGCTGAGCACGCTGCCCTCCAGCGTCGAGCACTTCAGCGAGGCGGCGCGGACCTTGGCGTCGGTCGAGACCTCGTAGAGAAAGCCTTGCGCGGCGAGGTCGTCGTTGTAGTCGGCGGCCGCGGTCTCGAGCGGGAGCACGACGGTGGCGAAGCTGCGCTTGGCGCGGGGCACGCGAGCTATCGCGTCGACCCGGCGCACGAGCGCGGCGCTGCCGGCTTTGCAGCTCGCGGCGATCTGCTCCGGGCTGACGGTCCAGCGGATCGGCAGGACCGCCGCGGCCGGAACCGCCGCGGAGGCGGCCGGGGCGGCGAGCGGCACGGTGGCGAGGAGGAGGGCGGCGGCGGCCGCCGCCGGCGCACTCCGGAAGAATACGGACATCACCGTCCCTCTCTTCGAGAAGGGCCGCCGCGTTCCGTTGCCGCACTCACGGCCATGCTCCGTC
>CAXTNU010000067.1:0-11093 GCA_964245595.1 uncultured bacterium
GATCTGCGCTCGCGCGGGCGGATCGGGCTGATCGTGTCGCGCAGGCCGGCCAGCCGCGCCCGCCAGTAGCCGACCTGCCGTTCCAGCTCGGTCCGCGACAGCGCCGCGCGCTGCGCGAGCGCGTGGTCGAGATACGTCATGGCGGGCGGCGGCGGCGTGCTCGCGGCACCGCGCCGCCGCTCGCCGTAGCGCAGGCTCAGCTCGCGCACGAGCGCGTTGACCGACCAGCCGTCGGTGACGATGTGGTGCAGCGCCACGAGCAGGACGTGCTCGCGCTCGTCCAGGCGGTAGAGCACCAGCCGCAGCAGCGGTCCGCGCGCGAGGTCGAACGGGGTGCGCACGCAGGCTTCCAGCGCCTCTGCGAGATGTCGCTCGCGCAGTTCGGCGGCGACGCCGCGCAGGTCGACCTCGGCCAGCGGCGACGCGGCACGCGCATCGACGACCTGAACGGGCCCGCCGGCTCCGTCGAGAAAGCGAGTGCGCAAGACCGCGTGCCGCTCGACCACGTCTTCCGCCGCCGCGCGCAGCGCGCCCGCGTCGAGCGCGCCGCGCAGCCGCAGCGCGAGCGGCACGGTGTAGATGACGCTGCGCGGGTCGTGCCGAGCGAGGGCCCACAAGCGCTCCTGGGCGTAGGAGAGCGGCCCCCGCCGCTCCGTGTCCGATCTTTCGTTCACCGCTTCCCACCCGCTCCAGCAGTTTCAGCAACGCCGCGCGCCGCGCGACCTGTCGGGCTTCGGCGGTGGTCACGGGCGTCCCCCGCGCGCGGTGTGACCTAGCGCGCGGAACCGATCGACTGCGCGTGGCGGAACACGTCGTGCGGGTCCCAAGCGTGCTTGACCTCGACCAGCTTGGCGTAGCCGCCCTTGTAGTAGAGCTCCGGCCAGCGGACGAGATCGGTGTCGCAGTAGTTCACGAAGCAGCCGTCGGTAAGGCCGTTGGGCAGCGGCTCGCCGCCGCTGTCGGCGTATACCGCGCGGTAGAAGTCGCGGATCCAGGCCAGGTTCTCCGGATCGCGCCGCTCGTCGTTCCAGTAGATCTGGTACTGCAGCTTGAGGATCGAGGAGCGCTGCGCGACGGCCGTCGCGTCCGGCGCGACCGCGTTGACCTGGCAGCCGTAGGAGTCGATCTGCAGCAGCGCCGCCGAGCTCGCCAACGCGGCACCGTGCGCGGCCGGTCCGTCGAGCGCGTCCCACATCGCGTCGATCTGCGCGGCGGGGAACGGTTGGCGCATGTAGGCCGACTTGTACTTGCCGCGCCGGTTGGGGCCCGAGCCGTCGAAGGTCTGGGTCGCTTCGATCCACGGCAGCTCGAGATACGGCCCGGGGTGCGTGATCAGGCCGTGATGCCCGACCGGCGCGAGCTGCGCCACCGGCCGCGCGGTTCGGCGGGAGCCGCGGTCGATCGTGGCGACGAACTCGGTCAGCGGGTCGGGACCGTCACCGACGTACTGCGTGGTGAGCACGAGCTGCGCCGCCGCGCTGTTGTTCATGGTGAGGTGGAAGAGCGCGAACAGCCCGTCGTAGGGGTCGCCGGGCGCGGCGTGCGCGGCGAAGAAGCGGCCGTAGCCGTCGACCAGCTCGGCGAACTGCTCGCGCCCGAGCTCCGACCAGTTCCAGGCCGTGCTGTTGATCCAGGCCGTCTTGGGCGCGCGCGGCAGGTCGGGCGAGAACCAGTAGCGCGTGACGATCCCGAAGTTGCCGCCTCCGCCGCCGGTGTGAGCCCAGAACAGCGCGCGCCGCGCCGGGTCGGGATCGCCGCGGCGGGCGAGCACCAGCGCCGCGCGCCGGTCGGCGCCGACGCAGACCACTTCGACCGCGACGAGATGGTCCACCGTCAAGCCGTGCTTGCGCGAGAGCAGCCCGTAGCCGCCGCCCATGACGTGCCCGCCCGCGCCGACCGAGTAGCACGACCCGCCCGGAATGGTGACGCCGTACTCTTTGTAGAGCGCGACGTAGACGTTCCACAGCGTGCAGCCCGCTTCGACGCAGTACGCACCGCCCAGCTCGGGGTCGGCGTACACGCCGCGCAGCGGGCTCAGATCGATGATGACGCCGCCGGGGTTGTCCGAGACGAAGCCCTCGTAACAGTGGCCGCCGCTGCGCACGGTGGGCCGTTTGCCCGCGTCGAGCGCGTCCTGCACCGCGCGCACGACCTGCGCGGCGTCGCCGCACAGCCGGATGTACGCCGGCGCGCCGCTGAAGCGGCGGTTGAAGCCGGTCGAGAGCGCACCGTAGCGCGGGTCGTCCGGTCCGACCGTCGCGCCGGGAAACACGGGCTGAACCGCAGCGGCCATCGGAACCTCCAAAGCGAGCGTGAGCCGCCGTTCCCTTTGACCGCCCGAGCGAGCGAATTCCTACGTCCGCGAGCGGCCCGGCAGCACGACGAAGTTGAAGGCCAGCGCGACGAGGATCGCCGCCACCTCGACGCAGACGAACGCCGCGAAGCGCGGCGCGTCCCACGGCGCGTGGCGCTGCAGCAGCGATATCGCCGCCACGACGAGCACGATTTCGAGCAGCGCGAACGCCGCGATGTTCAACTTGCTCATGGAACCCCGGAAAAAGAAAGGGCCCCCGCGTCGGCGGAGGCCCTCGTACTGCTCGGACGCGTTGCGCGCCGCTCAGGGAATGGCTGACCGCCGGACCGCGAGATCCGGGGGACACATCACCGTGAGACGACAGGCGAACGACATCGGTGCGGCTTTCATACCACGCGGCCCGGCTACCGTCAAGCGGTCACATCTTCATGGCCGGCGTCGTCGGCGTCGTGTAGGTCGTGCCGTCGGCGAACTTGACCGACTTGATCTTGCAGCTCACTTCGTCCACGATGATGTCGCCGGGGAAGTTGACGCTGTGGGTCACCGTCCCGCTCTTGGGAAACGGGTTCGCGTCGGTCCAGACCTCGGTCCGCCCGGCCGCGCTGCCCTGTACCTGAACCGCGCTGACCGGCTTGTCCGACGCGATGGTGTACATGGCGGTGAAGGTGTGCTGCACGCTGCCGCCGGCGGCGATCTGGGTCGCATCGGTTGCCGCCGCGGTGCTGGCGCTGGTGAGCGAGCAGCCGTTGAGCAGCACCGGCCGCCGCATTGCGGTCGTACCGGACGCGGGCGCGGGTGACTGGGCGCCGGCCGGCGCCACCGCTGCCAGCACGAGCGATGCGACCGCGGCCGAGAGCAAAATGTTCATGGGCTACCTTTTCTGCCTGGAGGGGTAGGCCTCCAATATAGCCTGCCAAGCGCGCGGATGCTCGGCCGAACGAGCGCTCGCTCGCGTCAGCCGTGCGAGGGCACCGCGTCGAGGTCGATCTGCAGCTCGCTGGTGACCGGGTGGCTCTGGCACATCAGGATGAAGCCGCGTGCGATCTCGTAGTCCTCGAGCACGTAGTTGTGGTCCATGTCGACCTCGCCGCGCTTGAGCACCGCGCGGCACGTCGAGCAGACCCCGCCCTTGCACGAGTACGGCAGGTCGATGCCTTGGCGCAGGCCGGCCTCGAGCACCGTCTCGCCGCCGCGGTCGATGGTGAAGGCGCGCGTCTGGCCGTCCATGGTCACCGTCGCGCTGGTGATCCCGTGCACCACCTCGACCGGCTTGGCGCGCGCCGCCGCGCCGCGCCCGCCGGCCGCGAGGAACAGCTCGGTCTTGACCCGGCTGGTGTCGACCCCGTGCGCCGCCAGCGACGCGACGACGGCGTCGGTCATCTCCTGCGGGCCGCAGACGAAGGTCACGTCGACCGACTCGACGTCGATCAGCCGCGCGAACAGCTCGTCGCACTTCGCCCGGTCGAGCCGGCCGTGGAACAGCTCGACGTCCTGCGGCTCGCGGCTCATCACGAACAGGATCGCCAGCCGGCCGAGGTAGCGGTCCTTGAGCTCGAGCAGCTCTTGGCGGAACATCACCGTCGCCGACGAGCGGTTGCCGTAGACCAGCGTGAAGCGGCTGTGCGGTTCCTGTTCGAGGGTGGTCTTGACGATCGAGAGCAGCGGCGTGATCCCGCTCCCGGCCGCGAAGCCGAGGTAATGGCGCCGGCTCTCGCGCTCGAGCGGAACGTGGAAGCGCCCGTCGGGCGGCGCGACGTCGATGACGTGGCCGGGCTGCAAGTTCTCGTGCGCCCAGCTCGAGAAGCGGCCGTCGGCGACGCGCTTGACCGCCACCCGCAGGTAGGGATCGCTGATCCCCGAGCAGATCGAGTACGAGCGGCGCACCTCCTCGTCGCCCAGGTGCGTGCGCAGCGTGAGGTACTGGCCCTGGGTGAACCGGAACCGCTCGCGCAGGTCTGCGGGCACGTCGAACGTGACGACGATCGCCTCGCGCGTCTCGGTCGCGACGTCCTTGATGGTCAGGGGGTAGAACGCGCTCTTGGGGCGGGCCTCAGTGACACTTGAAATGATCGAACGGCTCCCGGCAGGCGTTGCAGCGGTAGAGCGCCTTGCAGGGCGTCGAGCCGAACCGGCTGACGAGCTGCGCGTCGGCGGCGGAACAGCGCGGGCAGGCGATCGCGCCCGGCGCGGACGGCGGCGCGATGCCGTAGGCGCGGAGTTTTTCGTGACCGGCGGGCGAGATCCAGTCGGTCGACCACGGCGGCGCGAGCTGAACTTCCAGCTTCGGCTCGGCGACGCCGCGTTCGCGCAGCGCGCGCTCGATGTCGCGCTGGATCATCGCCGTCGCGGGACAGCCCGAGTACGTCGGCGAGATCGCGACGTGCAGCGTGCGCTGCGCACCCTCGCCGCGCCAGCCCACCTCGCGCACGATCCCCAAGTCGACCACCGACAGCACGGGGATCTCCGGATCGGGAACATCCGCCAGCCATCCCCAGACCGTGGCGACGTCAGCGGTGTCCGTGCCCGCGGCGGCGGCGGTGGCGATCGCAGCCGGCGCAGCGGCGCGCGCACCGAGATCGTGCGCGGAGATCACCACGTCGCTCCCGGCACCGAACGGCGCACGGACTGCATCTCGGCCAGCAGATAGCTCAGGTCTTCGCTGTGGCGGCCGCTCTTGCCGCCGCTCTGCATCCAGCCGTCGGCCGGCGGCGGGGCCAGCGTCGCCTCGCTCAGCGCGTCTTCCACCGCGGCCCGCCACGGGGCGCGCAGCGCGGCCGGATCGCAGCCCCAGCCGGCGCGCACGCCGGCCTCGTCGACGGCGTCGGAGGCGAACAGTTCGCCCGTATACGGCCACAGCAAGTCGACCGCGCGCTGCATGCGCCGCTGGCTCTCCGCGGTGCCGTCGCCCAAGCGGACGACCCACTCGCGGCTGCGCTCGACGTGGTACGCCACCTCGCGCGCGCCCTTGGCGGCGATCGCGGCGATGCGCTCGTCGTTCGAGCCGCTCAGCGCGCGCAGCAGTTCGAGGTGCCAGACGTCGTAGAAGAACTGGCGCGTCATCGTCACCGCGAAGTCGTCGTTGGGGCGCTCGGCCAGCAGCAGGTTGCGGAACTCGTGGGCCTGGCGAAAGTACGCCAGCGCGTCCTCGTCGCGCCCGGCACCCTCGCGCTCGCCCGCGTACGACAGCCACAGCCGCGCCTGGCCGATCAAGTCGAGTGCGACGTTGCCGAGCGCGAGTTCTTCTTCCAGCACGGGCGCGTGACCGATCCACGCGATCAAACGCTGCCCGAGCACGAGATCGCTGTCGCCGAGCCGCAGCAGGTACTCCACCCGTGCACGCTCGTCGCCGCCGGTCACAGGTGCTTCACGCCTTCGGGCACGGTGAAGTACGTCGGCTGGCGGAACGGCTTGTCTTGCGGCGCGGCGAAGAACGCGTCGCGTTCCGAGGAGTCGGTCGAGACGATGTCGGTCGAGCGCACGATCCAGATGCTCACGCCCTCGTTGCGCCGGGTGTAGACGTCGCGCGCGTTGCGCAGCGCCATCTCGGAATCGGGCGCGTGCAGGCTGCCGACGTGGCGGTGGTTGAGCCCGTGCGCGCTGCGCACGAACACTTCCCACAGCGGCCAGGCGTCCTTGCGCTCGGGGGCGTCGCTCACGCGGCGGTCTCGGCCGCCGTGCGGGCCGCGTGCTTGTCGGCGTGCGCGCGGGCCGCTTCGCGCACCCACGCGCCGTCGTCGTGGGCGCGGCGGCGGGTGTCGAGCCGGTCGCGGTTGCACGGGCCGTTGCCGCGCACGACCGCGTAGAACTCGTCCCAGTCGGGCGTGCCGAAGTCGTAGTGGCCGCGTGCCTCGTTCCAGCGCAGGGCCGGATCGGGGATCGTCAGGCCGATCGCCTCGGCCTGCGGCACGGTCTGGTCGACGAAGCGCTGGCGCAGCTCGTCGTTGGTGAACAGCTTGATCTTCCAGCGCATCGACTGCTCGTTGTGCTTGGACTCGCCGTCGGGCGGGCCGAACATCATCACCGAGGGCCACCACCAGCGGTCCAGCGCGTCCTGCGCCATCGCCTTCTGCTCGGGCGTCCCGGCCGCGAGCTTGACCATCACGTCGAAGCCCTGGCGCTGGTGGAAGCTCTCCTCCTTGCAGATGCGGACCATCGCGCGGGCGTAGGGCCCGTAGGAGCAGCGGGTGAGCGGGACCTGGTTGATGATCGCCGCGCCGTCGACCAGCCAGCCGATCGCGCCGACGTCGGCCCAGGTCAGGGTCGGGTAGTTGAAGATGCTCGAGTACTTCGCCCGCCCGGCGTGCAGCGCGTCGACCATCTCGTCGCGGCTCGTGCCCAGCGTCTCGGCCGCGCTGTAGAGGTAGAGACCGTGCCCGCCCTCGTCCTGGCCCTTGGCCAGCAGGATCAGCTTGCGCTCCAGGGACGGGGCGCGGGTCAGCCAGTTGCCCTCGGGCAGCATGCCGACGATCTCGGAGTGGGCGTGCTGCGAGATCTGGCGCAGCAGCGTCTTGCGGTAGGCCTCGGGCATCCAGTCGCCCGGCTCGATCGTGACCGAGCGGTCGATCTTGCTCTCGAAGACCGCTTCCTGGGGCGAGCTGCCCCCGGCGCCGTCGTCGTCGGGCTCGATGAGCTGAGTGTACATACCGTCGCGCTCCCTACCGAATGGTCAGTAGGACCATTATACGCGCCTCGGCCCGGCCGGTCAAATCGGGCGGCCTCGTGTCATGGCCGTCTACCCGGTTTTGTGAAGGGGGCCGCGCCTCGCGTTTGTCCGGTGGAATCAGACGCAGGGCCGGCGAGCGCGCTTGCGCGAACCGCGCGGCATGCCATTGAACGTCAAGGTCTTGAACAACGGGCCGTATCTGGTCAGCGGCGACCTGAGCGAGCTGCAGCTCACCGACGCCGACGGTGCCGCGCACGATCTGAGCGGCAAGTCCAAGATCACGCTGTGCCGCTGCGGCGCGTCGGTCAACAAGCCGTTCTGCGACGGCACCCACTCGAAGATCGGCTTCGCTGCCGCCGAAGCCGCGGTGCAGGCTCGCCGCCAGGGGGATTAGCCACCTCCCGCGGCTCGGCGAGCGAGGACCATGCTTACCGGATAGTCGGTAAAACCGTGCGCCGCCGGCGCGAGGCCAGCCCTTTTGTTACGAATGAGTCGGCTGCGACGTTTCTAGGGGAGGCGCTGCCTCCAAGACGCAATCTAGGCCTGGTGTTTCGTCTGGTCTGGAGAACCGGCCGGAATTGCCGACCGGGTGGGTGCCCGGGATGAATCTTCGGCCGTTTCGACCGGTGTCGCGTCCCCGCGTTCTCGACCGCCTGCGCCGTGCGGTCGAGCACCGCGTGACGGTCGTCGCCGCGCCGGCCGGCTTCGGCAAGACGATCGCGATCGAGCAGCTCCTGCCAAGCCTCGACGAACCGTTCGTGCGCTTCGAGGCGGCCTCGGGACCGCCCGGCCTGCAGTTCCTCGCGCGCGGCTTGGCGGACGCGTTCGCGAGCATGCCGAGCGCCGACCGCGCCGCCCTCGCGGCGGTCCGCGCGGGGCCGGCGACGGACGACCCCGACGAGCTGGCCCGCGCGCTGCTGCGCTGCATGGGCGATTTCACGGGCCTGGTCGTCCTCGACGGCCTCTCCGCCGCAGCGCTGCGCGACCGCGCGGTGCGCCGCCTGCTGCTCGCGCTGTTCGAGCGCAACGGCCCGGCGCGCTGGCTGGTCGGCGCGCGGTACCTGGCCGATCTGCCGGTCGCCTCGTGGATGTCGTACGACGCGAGCGACGTCCCGATCGGCCCGGCGGACCTCGCGTTCACGGCGGACGAGGCGCGCCAGGTCGCGCTCGCGGCCGACGTCCACGGACCCGAGCGGATCGACGCGCTTCACGCCTGGACCCACGGCTGGCCGGCCGCGTTCGTCCTGACGCTGCGCCAGCGCGCGGACGGGGCCAAGCGCGTGGTCGGCGAGTACCTCGCCGAACAGGTCTTCGACGACCTCACCGAGCGCGAACGCGAGATCCTGCTCGCCCTTGCGCCGCTGCCGGTCGTCGACGCCGAGCTGCCTGCGGCGTACGCGCCGCTCGACCAGCACGAGGTCACCGACGTCTTCCGGCGCGTCGCGCCGCTGGTCGAGAACGTCTCCGACGCCGTCTACCGCTGTCACCCGCTGTTTTGCGAGTTCCTGACCGCGCGTCTGCGCCGGCACGACCGCGACGGGTACGCGGCCGCGGCCGTGCGCGCGGGACGAGCGCTGCTCGCCGCGCAGCAGCCCGGCGAGGCGCTGGCGGTCTTCACCAACGCCGGCGATGCCGACGCGATCGCCTGGCTGCTGCGCGAGCACGGTAGCGATCTGATCGAACGCGGAAATGCCGAGGCGGTGGCGGTGGCGGTCCGAGCCCTGGCCGAGCGCGGTCTGGCCGATTCGCCGGCGATGCTCTCGCTGCGGGCGACGCTGGCGTCCTACGCGGGAAACTTCAGCGCGGCGGCGGCCTTTTCCGAGCGGGCGATGGCGGCCGCCACCAGGCCCGCCGAACGGCTCCACCTCGCGCACCGCTTCGCGCTCGAGCTGGTCAAGCGCAACGACGCCGCGGCGGCCGAACGCCTGCGCCGGATCGTGCCGGAGCTGACGGCGTCGACCTACGACCCGGCGATCGCGCTCGAGACGCGGGTGGAGGTCCTCGGCACGCTGGCGCTCGCGCTGATGATGCTGGGCGACCCCGAAGGCGCGCGCCTGCGGATCGGCGCGGCGCTCGAGGCGGCCGCGACCACCGACGACCGCCGGATGCAGGCCGCGATCTACCATCAGGCCAGCTACATCGCCTACCTCGAAGGCGACGCGCAGCGGAGCGCGCGCCTGGCCACGGCCGCCACGCGGCTCGCGCTCGAGCGCGGGCTCTACCCGCTGGCGGCGCGCAGCTACAGCATCCAGTACGCGATCGCGACCGGGCTGGACGACGCGCTCGACCGTGCGCTCGAAGCGCTCGCGGGCATGTTCACCGCCGCGAAACGCTCCGGAGACCGCTTCCTGCAGATCGAGGCGCTCGCCGGCTCGCTCGACATCTACGCGGAGCGCGGCGACGCCGACGACGTCGAGCGCACCCTGCTGCACATCGACCAGCTCGACGTGGGGGTCGAGATCCAGTCGACCTCCGTGCTGCCCGCCAAGGCGCTGGTCGCCGCCTGGCAGGGCGACTTTCGCGCCGCCTACGAGCTGATCGCGCGCTCCGCGCTCGACCAGCCGACGGCGCTGCGGCAGGCCGTGCGCTGGGGCGAGATCGCGATCTACGCCGCCGCCTCGGGCCTGCGCGAGCAAGCCCTGGCGGCCGCCGAAAGCGCCGGGCGCGCGGTGCGTGGCGTGTCTTCGCAAAGCCACGAGGACCGCCAGCGCGCGGCGCGCGCCAGCGCGCTGACCGCCTTGGCGCTGGTCGCGGTGGGCAGCACCGCCTCCGCCAACGCCGTCCTGCGCGAGCTCGAACGCTCGCGGCGCGAGCACTCCAAACGCGTGCGCGCGCTGACCGACGCGGTGCGCAACGTCTACCTGGGCGTCGAGATGGGAGCGCCGGACGGCATGCAGCGGGCGCTGCACGACCTGCACCTGGTTGGCTACGGCGGGTTCGCCCGGCTCATCGAGACGCTGCACCTGGAACGCGGCGGCGACGCCTCGCTGATCTCGCAGCTCACCCGGGCGGAGATCGACGTGCTGCGCGCGCTGGCCCGCGGCGGCAGCAGCACGAAGGTCGCGGCGGGCCTCGGCCGCAGCGTCAACACCGTCAACGTCCACGTGAAGTCCATCATGCGCAAGCTGGGCTGCACGAGCCGCCACGAGGCGCTCGCGATCGCCCGCGACCACGGCCTGATCGCCTGACGCAGCCGCCCCGGCCGGCCTCTAACCACGCGCATAACCCGTTCGCTAGCCCGGTGCGCGACCCGATTCGGGCGAGAGACGGCCGTTCGCGCGACGCGTAACCTCGAGTCATCGCCACTCGATGACAGGAGCACACGTGATCACGATCGCCCAGGTTCTCATCGCCCTCAGCGTCGCACTCGGCGCGGTCACCTCCGGATCGTCCGCGCTCTCGCACGCCGGCCATGCCGGGCTCGCCATCGTCGCTCCGGCCGACACCGTTCTACCCCACCCGTAAGCGCGGCCAGGCGACGACCGCGTGCGCGCGCCCGACGGACTCGCGCTGCGCCGCGTCGAGCGGACGCCGCTGGACGAGTCGCTCCGCCGGCTCACCGCGCTCGCCTCGCCGGCCGGAATCCTGCGGCTGGCCGAGCCGACGCCGCGCGCCGCGGGCGATGCCCGGCTGCACCACGTCACGGCGACGACCGTGGCGCTGGGGTCCGGACCGGGCGCGGTCGCCGCGCAGTACGGCAGCGGCATCGCCGAGACGCTCGACGGCGCGGTCGCCGCGGCGCTGGGCGAGTGCGCCGAGCGCTACGCGGCGATGCAGGTCGACGAACGGCTGGTGCGCGTCGCGAGCGCCGACGAGCTCGGCCCCGCCGCGGCGCCGCCCGCGTCGTTCGCGCTCTTCCACCCGCACCAGTACGCGGCCGAGGGGTTCCCCTTCGTGCCGTTCGGCGCGGCGACGCGGCTGCGCTGGAGCCCGGCGTTCCGGCTGCCCGGCGGCGAGCCGGCGCTGGTTCCGACCCAGCTCGCGTACCTGACCGGAACGATGCAGGGCGAGAACGCGATCGGCTACGCCACCAGCTCGGGCATGGCGTGCGGCCCGACGCTGGAAGAGGCGATCCTGGCCGGCCTGCTCGAGCTGGTCGAGCGCGATGCGTTCCGC
>CAXTNU010000067.1:11103-14568 GCA_964245595.1 uncultured bacterium
CGCATCGCCTGGGAGAACGGGCTTTCGCTGCCGCTCGTCGACACCTCGGACGACCCCGTCCTGGCGGCCCAGGAGCGGCACTGCTACGCGTCGGCGTCGCCGCGCTACGCGGCGGTCGACCTGAGCGCGTTCCTCGGCATCCCGACGGCGCTGGCGGTGCTGCGCGATCCGCGCGGCCGCGCGGCGCTGGCGATCGGAGCCGCGTCGGCCCCGACCATGCGCGAGGCGGTCGGCCGCGCGCTGCGCGAGGCGTTCCAGACCCGGCTCTTCGCCCGCTCCCTGCGCGCCGAACAGCCCGGCTGGTCGTGCGACGACGACGGGGAGATCGGCGCCTTCGAGGACCGCATCCTCTACTACGCCGACGTGCGCCGCGCCGCGCGGGCGGCCTTCCTGGACGCGTCGAACGCCCGCGTGCGCAGCGGCGACGTCTCGGCGCTCGGCGGCACCTGCATCACCGACCACATCGACGCGGCGCTGCGCCTGCTCGGGCGCGCGGGGGCGAACGTCTACGCCGTCGACACGACCCCGGCCGGCCTGCGCGACGCCGGCCTGCATACGGTCTGCGTGATCGCGCCGGAGCTGTGCCGCCTCGACGCCGCCTCCACCGCGCGCTATCTGGGCGGCGAGCGGCTCTACCGCGCGGCGTACGAGCGCGGTCTGATGCCGGCGCCGCTCGCGTTCGACGAGCTCAACGCGGCCCCGCACCCCTTTCCGTAACCCCGAGACCGATGCCGTTCCCTCACCGTGGTGCCGTCGGCACCGCGGTGGTTCTTGCGTTCCGGCGCGACGGCGACTAACCATGGTCCTAACCCGAGTCCTAGCCCGCACGATGCCGCCGTTCGGGTGAGAGACGCGAGCGTGCGCGACCCGTAATCTTTTGGTCATCGGAGCGCAACACCAAGCGCGATCGAGCCACCCTCAACCGGAGACCACATCATGCAGGACAAGACCGAATTCGACCTCGACCTGTTCGCCGAAGAGCTCCCCGACCAGGCCCAGTATTTCGGCGGCCAGATCAGCCCCGACGCCGTCAAGACGGCCACCGCGTTCACCGCCGCCTCGACGGTCAGCGGCTCGACCGCCAGCTCCGTCAGCACGCTCTCCGCGAGCTAGCTCGGATCACGTGGCGGGTCCCTGGCGCGCACCATGCAGCCAGGGTCCGCCACGATCCACCGCCACGAAAGCGAGAAGCCATGAACGCAATCGAAGTCGCATCGCTGACCAAACGCTACGGCGATGTGGTGGCGCTCGACGGCATCAGCCTGGACATCAGAGCGGGCGAGATCTTCGGCATCCTCGGGCCCAACGGCGCCGGCAAGACCACGCTGATCGAGATCATCGAAGGCCTGCGCTACGCCGACGAAGGCACCGTCCGCGTACTCGGGCACGACCCGGAAAAAGACGGCACCTACCTGCGCCGGCGCGTCTCGATCGCGATGCAGAAGACCTCGCTCCCGCCGCGCGTCACCATCAAGGAGATCGTGCGGCTGTACGCATCGATCTACGGCTACCCGGCGGCCGCGCTGCCGGCGATCGCCAAGGCGGGCCTGGCCGAGAAGGCCGGCGCGAAGCTGCAGACGCTCTCGGGCGGTCAGCTGCAGCGCCTCACCGTCGCGCTCGCGACGATCGGCCAGCCCGAGCTCGTGCTGATGGACGAGCCCACCTCGGAGCTCGACCCGCAAGGGCGGCGCTACGTCTGGGACATCATCCGCGAGAAGATCGCCGACCGGCGGACGACCTTTCTGCTCACCACGCACATGATGGACGAGGCCCAGCGCTTGTGCGACCGGGTCGCGATCATCGACCACGGGCGCATCGTCGCCGTCGGCACCCCCAACGAGCTGATCTCGCGCTACGCGCCGGAGAAGGTCGTGACGCTCAACCAGACCCACGGCGACGGCATCGCCAAGATCGAGGGCCTCAACGTGCAGTCGCTGGTGAGCGAGATCGGGATGCAGACGATCGTGCGGACCGCGAACCTGCCCGCGACGCTGCGGCAGATCGCCGAGCTCGAGTCGCTCGACGAGCTTCGCTTCGACGGGATGAACGTGACGGACTCGACGCTCGAGGACGTCTTCTTGACGCTGACCGGCCGGGAGGTACGAAATTGAAACCGCTCGCGCGCGACACCTTCGCGCTCTACGCGGGGATGCTGTTCCGGGAGCTGTGGCGCGATCCGCTCACGGCGTTCTTCGGCCTGGTGTTCCCGGTCTTCTTCCTCGTTTTCATCGGCGTGTCGACTTCGCAGGCGGGCGGGTTCCTGTTCCACGCCGCCGTCGTCGCGCCCAGCCACGACCAGGCGGCGGGCCTGGTCCGCTCGCTGGCCGAGCTCAAGACGGTGCAGGTCAGCGAGATGAGCTTCGAGAGCGCGCAGGACGCGCTGCTCAAGAACGACATCGCGGCCATCTACCGCATTACGAGCGCGCCGGCCGACGCGCGCGCCGTTCACGTCGTCGCCACCGCGACGAACCTCGACTTCGCGACGGTCGTGCTGCGCGCCGCGCGCGACGAGGGCAACGCCCAGGCCAAGACGTTCGCGATCGCGGCCGAGGCGTTCAAGAAGGGCGAGATCACCCAGCTCGCGTTCGCCTTCCCGGGGATTCTCGCGCTCGCGCTGCTGCAGCTCGGGATCTTCGCGACCGCGCTGCCGCTGCTGCGGGCCCGCGAGCGCGGCATCCTGCTCCACCTCTCGCTGACGCCGATGCCGCGCTGGATGATGGTCGCCTGCGCGATCCTGGTCCGCATGGTGATCGCCGGCGTCCAGATCGCCGTGATCTGCGCCGTCGCCGTGCTCTTCCTGCACGTCCACGTCGTGGGTAACCTCGTGCTCTTCGGCGCGCTGCTGACGCTGGGAACCGCGACGATGATCGCCTTCGGCTACGCCCTGGCAGGGCTGGCGCGAAGCTACGACAGCGGCCTGCTGTTCATCATGCTGACCAACTTCGCGATGATGTTCCTGGGCCAAGTGTTCTTCGACGCATCCAGCAACAAGTCGCTGGCGCCGCTGGTGCGCCTGATCCCGATGACCTACATTTCCGACGGCCTGCGGGCGCTGGCGATCGGCGCGAGCGGCATGCTGCCGCTGTGGGCCGACGCCGCGATGACCCTGGCCTGGCTCGCGCTGGCGCTGGTCGTCGCCACCAAGACCTTCCGCTTCGACCTGAGCGAACGCTGATGGCACCGCGCGTCTGGGTCTACGTCAAGGTCTACGTCCACGACCGCCCCGAGATGCTCGACTGGCTCGTCGTCTCGGTGCTGCCGGGGATCCGCGAGCAGCTCGGCGACGCGCGCTGGTTCTTCCTGCGGTACTTCGACCGGACGGGCGTCCACCTGCGGGTCCGCTTCGAGGTACCGGCCGCCGACGCCCGGCGCGTGCAGGACCGGCTCGTGCGCGAGCTGACGGTCGAGTACGCGGCGATGGACCGGGCCGGGTTCGACGGCTTCGACTGGTTCATGCCGCGGCTG
>CAXTNU010000068.1:0-13418 GCA_964245595.1 uncultured bacterium
CGGCTACCCGGCCCGCCCGGTGCTGCTCGAAACGCCGGCGCCGCGCGGCGCCGCGACGAACGGCGCCGGTTCCGGCGGCACGGCGCCGCGCTTCAGCGGCTCGATCGCGACGACGATCAACGGCGTGCCGCACGTGCTCGAGCACGCGCAGCGCAAGACGCTGCTCGACGCGCTGCGCGAGAACGCCGGCCTGACCGGCGCGAAGGAAGGCTGCGCCGAGGGCGAGTGCGGCGCGTGCACCGTCTGGCTGGACGGCGCGGCGGTGATGTCGTGCCTCGTGCCGGCGACACAGGCGCACGGCGCGGCGGTAACGACGATCGAAGGGCTGGCGAACGGCGACGAGCTGCACCCGCTGCAGCAGGCGTACATCGACTGCGGCGCGGTGCAGTGCGGCTTCTGCATCCCCGGCATGCTGATGGCCGGCGCGAAGCTGCTCGACGAGCGGCGCGCGCCCGAACCGGCCGAGCACCGCGCGGCGATCAGCGGCAACATCTGCCGCTGCACCGGCTATCGCAAAATTCTCGACGCCATGGAGCAGGGCGCGCGCGAGCTCGCCGCACGCGAGCCGCGCCCGGAAGCCGCGGTACACGCATGACGCACGTCGGCGCGCCGGCCGCCCGACCGGACGCGCTCGCGAAAGTCACCGGCGCGGCACGCTACCCGGCCGACCTGGTGCGGGACGAGATGTTGCGCTGCAAGACGGTGTTCGCGCACCGGCCGCACGCCCGGATCGTACGGCTCGACACCGCCCGCGCGCTCGCGGTGCCCGGCGTGGTCGCGGTGCTGACCGCCGCCGACGTGCCGTTCAACCGCTACGGTCTGATCGACGCCGACCAGGAAGTGCTGTGCAGCGAGCGCGTCCGCTACACCGGCGACCGGGTCGCGCTCGTCGTCGCCGAGACGGCCGAAATCGCGAGCGCCGCGGCCGCGCTGGTCGAGCTGGAATACGAGGACTTGCCGCTGGTCGTCAGCGCGCTCGCGGCGCTCGAACCGGATGCGCCGCTGGTGCATCCGGAGCGCGGCACGAACGTGCTGCTGCACCAGAAGATCCGCAAGGGCGACGCCGAGGCGGCCTTCGCCCAGGCCGACGTCGTGCTGAGCGGCACGTTCACGACCTCGTGGCAGGAGCACGCCTACCTCCAGCCCGACGCCGGCATCGCGTACTACGAAGGCGGCAAGCTGGTCGTCGAGACGGCCGGGCAGTGGCTGCACGAGGACCGCCGCCAGCTCGCCGCGCTGCTCGCGCTGCCCGAGGACGACGTCGTCGTGCGCTACGCCAAGATCGGCGGCGCGTTCGGCGGGCGCGAGGACATGTCCGTGCAAGCGCTGCTGGCGCTGGCGACCTGGAAGCTGAAGCGCCCGACCGCGATCGTGTGGAGCCGCGAGGAGTCGATGGTCGGCCACCACAAGCGCCACCCGTTCCACATCGAGACGCGCTGGGGCGCCATGCGCGACGGCACGGTCGTCGCGGTCGAGACGCGCACCGTCGCCGACGGCGGCGCGTACGCCTCGACCAGCGTCGAGGTGCTCAAGTGCGCGACGATCTTCGCGCAAGGCCCGTACCGCGTGCCCAACGTGCGGACCGACGGCTACGTCGTCTACACCAACAACGTGCCCAGCGGCGCGTTCCGCGGCTTCGGCACGCCGCAAGCGCACTGGGCGGCCGAGTCGATGATCGCCCGCGTCGCGCACGCGCTCGAGCTCGATCCCGCCGACGTGCGCCGCCGCAACCTCTACCGCGAAGGCGACACCGAGGCGACCGGCAACGTGCTGCCGGCCGGGGTCAGCGCGCTGCCGGTGCTGGAGCGCTGTCTCGAAGCAGCGCGCGCGCACGGCACGGGGCCCGCGACGATGCCCGGTGCCCCGCGCGGCACGACCGATCCGCGCGCGACGAAACGGCGCGGTTTCGGCATCGCGAGCGGGATCAAGAACGTCGGCTATTCGTTCGGTTTCCCCGAGCAGGCCACCGCGACGGTCGAGCTGATCGCGCCGCCGCGGGGACGGATCGAGCGCGCGGTGGTGCGGGCCGGGGCGGCCGACGTCGGCCAGGGCGTGCACCTGATCCTGCGCCAGATCGCCGCCGAGGCGCTGGCATTGCCGCTCGACGCGGTCGGCATCGTGAGCGACGACAGCGCCGAGGCGCCCAACGTCGGCAGCGCGTCGGCCTCACGGCTGACGCTGATGGCGGGCCGCGCCGTGCACGACGCGGCGCTGGCCGCGCGCGCGGCGTGGGAGCGCGGCGAGGCGCCCGCGGCGACCGTGCAGTATCGCCCGCCTGCCACGACCCCGCTCGATCCTGATACGGGAGCCGGCACGCCGAACTACTGCTACGGCTACGCCGCGCAAGCGGTCGAAGTCGAGGTCGACCTGACCACCGGCGTGGTTCACGTGCTGAGCATCGTCAGCGCGCACGACGTCGGCCGCGCGATCAACCGCCAGCAGGTCGAAGCGCAGATCGAAGGCTGCCTCGCCCAAGCGCTCGGCTACGCGCTGACCGAGAACTTCATCGTGACCGACGGCGTGGTCAAGACGCCGTACTTCAGCACCTACCTGCTGCCGACGGTGCTGGACATGCCGGCTCGGATCGTGCCGGTGATCCTCGAACATGCCGACCCCAACGGCCCGTACGGCGCGCGCGGCGTGGCGGAGATGCCGCTCGTTCCGTTCGCCGCCGCGGTCGCAGCCGCGATCCACGACGCGACCGGAGCCTGGCTCAGCGATCTTCCGATGACGCCGGAGCGCGTGCTGACCGCGATCCGCGACGCACGCGAGCGCACCGTGAACACAGCCGAAGCGGCGTTGCGCTGAAGCGTTACGGCGCGGTCTTGCGGTAGTTGGGTGAGAGCTGGCCCGCCACGTCGCGGTAGAGGTGGCGGGTCGCTTCGGTGAACAGCGAGGCGATGCGGAACAGGCCGTCGCCCGAGATGCGCATCGCGGTCCAGGGGGTGCTGCCGTGGCGCTGGACCAGCAGATACGTCTGGTCGCCCACCGGGTAGATGGCGAACTGGTCGGACTCGGCGATCGGCGTCAGGCCGGCCAGCCGCGCGACATCGATTTCCGTCATGACGTCCATGCCGTCAACGTCTCACGCCCTGCCCGCCGCGTCAAGCAGGCGGGGCGGCCCGGGCAGAGCCGGCGCCACGGTCAGGTCGAGGCAGGGGCCGCCCGGCTCAGGGGCGGTTCGGGTCGCGCATGCGCTGCCAGCCGTCGGCGCGCTGGCGCAGCTCGTTGAGCTGCAGGACGTGGACGAAGCGGTGCAGTTCCTCGCGCAGCGCCGGCGGCACGTCGACGAACTCGACTCCGCTGGCGGGCTTGTGGTGCTTGGCATCGTGCTGCGTGCTGACGAGCTTGACCGGGATCGTCATCTCGCCGAACGGCGCGGGCGGCACGCGCAAACGCTTGCGAACCCGGCCGCGCAGGCTCCGCTGCTCGACCTCGCGCTCGAAGCGCACGTCGCCCACCAGCTCGTTGGGCAGCGCGAAGCGCACGTACGCGATGCCGCTGCCCAGCGCCAGCGGCTCGTCGCCCACGATTCGCATCCCGCCGGCCGAGACGTTGCTGGTCACGGCGGTGTGCGCTTCGCCCTGCCCCTCGACCACGTAGGTGACGGGGAACTGCACGTCGGCGCGGTACGACCGGCGCTTCTCGTTGGCGACCTGGCTCATGGGCCTGACTCCGTTCGGCTGGGTGAGGCGCCACGATCCTGGAGCGCCACCCATAGTATGCCGTAGTGTAGCGCCATGCCCACGCTGCCTGCCCCAAGGTCTTTCCATTGACTAGGTCGTTGGTCCCGATCGAGGGCGTTACTTCGCCGGATCAGCTCAGCGCGGTGGGATGGACGGGGAACAGCTCGGCGTCGAGCAAGAATTCCGAAGGGCGGCCGGAGACCAGCCGGTCGATGAACAGGGCTATCCCGGCTGCGCCGTAGCCCCAGTCGCAGGACATCTTCGTGTGCGAGCTGCTCGGGAACGCGATCCCCTCTGGGCGCTCGATACGCGAGACGGCTATACCCTCGAAAGCTTTCATCGCAGCGGCGCGATAACGAACATCGCCGGTGAGCCTGAATGCGTCTAGGTGCGCGCCGCCGATTCCGGCCAGGCCTTGTTGCTTGCCCGGGAGATAGGTGTACTTTCGATCCGTTTCGATGAAGATTTCCTCATAGAGGTCCTGGTAGACTTTCAGGCCTGTGGCGGCGCCGTAGCGCAGTACTGCGGCGCCGATGCCCGCCGCACCGTATTCCCAGTATGGTGATACCATCGTCTCAAAACCACGCCGGTAGTGCCACGACGCGCCGCCGTCACGCGTCGTCTGCTTTTGCGCGATCTCGAAATCCAGGGCGCGCCGGCCGAGCGCCAGGAAGCGCGATTGATCGGTAGCCAGCGCAAGATAGAGTAAGAACAACGCGATACCGCTGCCACCATGGTAAAGACCATAGTGGATCGCCCCCTGGGCCGTCCCGTCCTCCGTCCAATACGGAAGCCCGTCTGAATCCTCGCGAGCGCATGCTGCGAGTTGGTCGGCGGCATGAATCGCGCCGGCAAGAAATTGCTCGTCGTGCGTGGCGAGAAAGAAGCGCAGGTTCGTCAGCCCCCATCCAGCCTGCCCGGCGAACAAGCTCGGCGAAATATCGAGCAAAGGGTGCGCCGCACTGCTTCGTAGCAAGCGCTGCGCTTCGCGCGTCATGCCTAGCTCTTCCAGCGCCCAGGCGATTCCAGCTTGCCCGATACCCAGACCCGGCGCGAAGCGGTCGGCTTCGGGAAGCCGCTCGCTCAACCAATCGGTGAGCCCTTGGGGAATCGGTCGCTCCAGCCGGTGCAGCGCGGCAAGCGTTCCCGCCGCACCGTACGCGAGGCTCAGCCGGTTGGTTCGGAAAACCCGGAAGTCGCTGGGAAACAGGCGGTCGTCGCGGCCGGGCGTAGCCGTGGCAACGATGTAATCCAAGACACGGTCGCGTACGGCTGAAAGGGACTGCCGAGTCGGGTCATCGGCTTGCACTCGTCGCGAGGGCGGCTCGATGCGCGGGTTGGCGGCCATCACGTCCCGGAACCGGGCCAGCGTGGTCCGCTGCGAGGGCTCTTCGGCAAACGCGGCGCCAACCGCCTCGGCAACGGCGCTCGGTAAGCGCGCATCGCGGCAGATCCCGGTTGCGATCGCAGTACCACGGCTGCGGTCGAGCTCGAAGACCGCGCTTAGCGGAAACACCTGCGAGAGCATGAGCGCACCGAAGGAAAAGAAGTCCGCCTCGATCGTTCCGACCCTGTGGTGCAGCTTCTCGAAGGCGCGGAACCCCGGCGTACCGAGGTCGGTAGGCTCGTCGACGCCGGTCTCGATCGCTGCCTCGAAGTCGATCAGCTTGACGCCCCGGTTGGCGGTTACCATGACGTTTGCCGGGGAGAGGTCGAGCATCAACACCCCGCGCTCGTGGACCCGCTGCAGCGCTTCGGCGGCGGCGGAGAACAGCCGCCGGAAATCATCGTACCAGGTCGCCCATTCGCCTTCACCGGCGCGTGTGCGCAGCATTATCGTCTCTACCGCGGTCAGCGCGCTCAAGTTGACTCCTTCGATGAACTCCTCCACGAGAAACTCGTGCTCCCAGTCCACGAAGTAGTCGACCGGCTCGGGCGTCACTCCGGTTCCGCTCAGTTTTTGCAAGATACGGTACTCGCGCCGCAGCGAACCTCGGGCATCGCATGCATCCGACGTCCAGGACACGAGCGGCCGCGCCTCCTTGACGAGCACCTTGGCCCCGGTAAAGCGGTCACGCGCGGTGAAGACCCCGCCGGAGTTGGTGAACGTGAGCGCGTCCTCGATCTTGTAGCGGCCGTCTTTGAGGGTTCCCGGCTCTCCATCGTCCGGCACTTCGTCGGGCGGAAACGGATCGCGCGCCCAAATCGGTGGGGAGAAGTACGGCGTACGTTCGTCGACTACTTCCGAACCGTCCGGACCGTCGATCACGCCGACGCTCGTGCCGTCGCACCGCAAGCGCTGCAGCGGCATGATCGTCCCGTAGCGATAATACAAGACTTGGCTGTCCTTGTAGCGGCGGTCGGAGAGTATGTACGGCCCTGCGAGGCCGGCAGTCGCAAGGTTCAGCTCTTCCATCAGAACGACGAACATATCGTCACTATGAGGGTAGATGGTGATGAACTTTCCGGCACCACCGCGTTGCCACGTCTTGCTTAGCGAGAAGCGCAAGAACTCGCGGTCAGCCGTGAACTTGAATGATGCCTCGTGCGTGCGCAACACCGGCAGCGCCGCTTCGAGTATGCTACCAGCATTGGCAGGCGTCGCCGAAAGATGGATCTTCCAGCCGTGACGACGGCAAGGGTCGGTCGGGGAGACGCAATGATACCACATTCCGCTGCGCTGACGGCGCCATGCCAAAGGCAGCTCGCGCGTCGCATACGCAATGAAATCGTCGTTTTTGACGGGCTTGTGACCAGGCGGCTCGAAGAATTCTCCCCCGGTCAATTGCTCGATGATGTGGGGCCTAGTACGCATTAGCGGTGCTTCCGTGGAAACGTGCGGGCTGAGGGGTCTTGTCGATCTCGGGAAAGAGCCGGGTGAGCGCGGAGGGCATCCGCACCAGATCCTCGACCGCACCGATCTCGATGATGCGGCCGCGATCGAGCACCGCTACGATATCTGCCGACAGCACGGTGGAGAGGCGGTGCGCTACGATGATGCCGGTGCGATCGCGCATCACTTCACGGAAAGCATCCTTGACGCGCTGCTCGCTGTGGGCGTCGAGCGCGCTCGTCGCCTCGTCCAGGATCAGCACCCGCGAGTTCTTGAGAACTATTCGGGCCAAGGCGAGGCGCTGCCGCTGGCCGCCCGAGAGCTTCGAGCCGCGCTCTCCGACGACGGTCTCGTAGCCCTGCGGCAAACTGATCACGAAATCATGGATGTCGGCACGCCTAGCGGCTGACTCGAGCTCAGCTCGTGTGGCCGACGGCTTGGCCAGCCGTAGGTTGCTTGCGATGGTATCGTGCAGCAAATACATTTCTTGCGTCACCAGGCCGATGGCATCGCGAACTGAGGCGATCGTCGCGCCGGCAAGATCGGCGCCGTCGATGACGATGCTTCCCGCGCTCGGCTCGAACAGCTTGAGCAGCAGCGAACAGATCGTGCTCTTGCCGGCTCCCGACGCCCCGACCACGGCCAGCGTCCGGCCTGCGGGAACGCTGAACGAAACGTCTTCGAGCACCGGAGTGCCGGGCTCGTAACCGAACGACACGTTGCGCAGCTCGATCGACCCGGGACCGGAGGGCAACGGCATCGCGCCGACCGCCCGCTCGTGCTCGGTTTGCAGCGAAAGGTAGGCCGCAATGCGATCGAGCACCGCTCGCGCCATGGTGATCTGAGCGTTCGCGTTGGTCAAGACGCCGACCGGGACGAAGAGCCGTGACTGCAGCGCGATAAATGCTATCAATGCGCCGACCGACATGGTGCCATGAGCGACGGCCAGGCCCCCCAGCAGCCAAACGGCGGCTGAGGAGACGGCCATCATCAACCCAAGCAACGCATTATACCAGCGCGTCTGGACGGTGAGCTGGACTTCGGCTCTCATAACGGCGCCACTCGTGCGCTCGATACGCACCGCGGCTTCTTCATCATGGCCGAACAGCTTGAAGAGCAGAGCGCCCGAGACCGAGACCAGGTCGTACATCGCCGCGCTCATGCCGTCACGTGCGATCCGGATGCTGCCCTGGCTCTCGTACATGCGCCGCGAGAGCGGGCGTAGAGGGATCGTGAACGGAAGCATCGCGACGAGCGCGATCAGCGCTAGATGAGCGTCGATCACGAAGAGCATCGCACCGGCCGAGACGATAGTCGCGATATTGCCGACGAAATTCATGCTCAGGCTCTGCGCCAGCGACTCGAGCGAATCGACATCACCGGTAACGCGGTTGAAGACTTCGCCGGCCTGCCGCTCCATGAAGAACGTATAGGGTAGGCGCGCTATGTGCGCGGCGAGCCGTTTGCGCAATTCGGTGACGATACGTTGGACCACGGCGACGCTCGACCGTCCTTGCACCACCGACAGCAGGGCTGCGCCCAAGGCCGCAGCGAGCATTCCGGCCGTATCGAGGACCAGCGCCACGGCGTCGTGGCGGCTCAGTGCGCCGTCGACGAGCCGTCCGGTCAGCAAAGCCGGGATGGCACTGAGCGCGGATGAAGCGGTGATGATCGCTAAAAGCTGGAAGAGCGCAGGCGCTTCGCGCCGCGTCGCACTGCGCAGCAGCGCCATGGCGGTGACGCAAGGCGGACGAAAACTCAGCACGGCACTCTCCTGTACATGGTTACGATGAGAAGCCCCGTTTGGTGCGCCGGCCAGCTTCCGGAAAGCCGGCCGATGCACCATCCGGAACAGGCCATTGCTGGCCGTATCGAATCGCTAGTTGGCGTTGCCGCAGCCGATGCTGATCACGCTGCCGCTGTCCGCGCCGGTATCGGTCGTGGTGGTGTCGAGCTGGGCCAGATTGAGGATACGGATCATGTTGGTTTCTCCTAGTAGAGATGGTGAGGAAGGGAATGGCTCGATAACGATTGCGCGATGCAACCGAGGACTCGCCACGCGCATTGCGTCACTGGCGAGGACTGCTGATGGTGTCGGGGCCGTCGTAAACTTCTGATTTGCCGACCCGCTGATGATAGCGCCGCGCGGCGCACCGGTCGCTGCCCAGAAGCGGGTTATGCGGTGGTCATGCTAGGGCAGGATCGGCGGGAAATCGTTCGGCGCGGGGGCCGGCGTGGTCACGGCGACGGCATGAGGTTGCTGGCTTGCAGCCGGCTGAGCAAAAAACAGGAAAGCAAGGAGGAGCCAGGGTATGAGCTGCACGCGTTCACCTTTTGCGTTGCCGGATGCGCCGGTAACCGGCGACACCATCAGGATGACACGACCGGTCGGGCGAGTCTCTCATCAAGAACGGGCTAGCCGCTGGCTATGCGATCAAGCCGTGTTCCCGCGCGTAGGCGATCGCTTCATGCCGCGACGCGCAGCCAAGCTTCTTGAGAATCGACTTGACCTGCACGCTGATGGTGTTCGTACTGCGCCCAAGGGCTTGCGCCGCGTTCGCGCTGGTTCCGTGCAGAGCGATGGCGCGAAGGACGTTGATCTCGGCATGGGTCAGCCGCGCGATGGCCGACTCCGACGGCTGATCGGGAGCCGGCAGCAGCAGCAGCATCCGTGCAAGGCCGCCGCAGCCGTCGCGCCCGAGCGCATCGGTCGAGCGCCGGAACAGCTCGTCGTCGCCGGTGTCGCCGCGCAGAACGAAGCCGCGCACGGCGTCGAGCAGCACCCGGTAGCGCGCGGGAACGCCGCGCCGGTGCAATTCGCCGGCCTGCAGCGCTACGTTCGCGCGCGGATACTGTCCTACGATCGCATATCCGGCGACGGTGTAGGCCAGGCATTGCACCTGGCGGCGCCTATCGTGCGGTGTTACCAGCATGACGTGGCCGACGAGTCGCATCGCTTCACCCAGCATCAGGCAGGCCTCGTCGTGCAGCCCGGCGGCGGCGGCGTACACGCCGTGCTCGGCACAGCGCAGCGCTCGGCGTGGCACGGTCAGCCGATCCAACTCCGTCCCGCGCAGTAGCTCGGCTGCGTTACTGAAATCACCACTCCAGGCCGAGCGCAGAGCGCGCGCCGAAGCAAGCTCGTCATCGAACTCGCGCCGTGCAGGCGAGTCGTAGACCGCGATCTTCGCGTCGAAGGTGGCCATCGATTCGGCGTCGCCGCGCTCGGCCGCGAGATCGTACGACCCACAGAGCGCCCACAGCGTAAGGTAGACGTCACCCGCCTGCCGAGCAACCTCGATCATTTGCGCGAGCAGCGCAGCACCTTGCGCACGATCGTCCAGAAACCCGGTTGCCGCCCCGTATTGGACGCGGTAGATGCGAGCCTCTAGCGCGTGCAGTGCCTCTTTGGACGCGATGTGCGCGGCAGAATCAGCGTACCGCATGCACGCCTTGGCATCAGCACGCTGGTATGCGACAAAGCTCGCTTGGTGCAGCACGGTTGCGTGAGCTGCCGCATCGAGCTCGCCGCTGTCCGCGACGGCGAGGGCGGCATCGATGTGCGTGCGTGCCGATGCAGCGTCGTCGTGAAGCGCGAACGCGGTCGCAAGCGTACCGCGGATCGAAGCATGCAGCGCAGGCGTCGCTGCAAGCGGTACCGCCTCGCGCAGCACCTCGAGGGCTTCGCTCCTCCCGCGCTTGAGCAGATCGGTCGCGAAGCGGTACGCGATCTCGGCTCGCGCGTTTCCCGACGCGATTCGTAGCGCCGCCCGGTACTGGGCCTCGGAGACGGTGAAATCGGCCGACAGCGCATCGACCGACGCGCGCAGGGCCAGCAAGTGCGCATCGTCGGCAAAGTTGCCGATCCCGCGCAGGCAATGGTCGACGACATCGGCCTGTCCTTGCTCGACGAACACTCGGCCCAGTACGTGCAGGAGCCGCCGGGCGTCCTCCGTAGCCCCGCAGCGCAGGTACGGCAGCATCGCCTCGGCCGGGCGGCCTGCTGCCTCTAGGGCCAACGCAGCGTTGCGATATGCGGTCTCGAGCAATCCTGGGCCGGCGGCACGCAGCTCGTCGAGAAGGAACTCGCGGAAGAGGTCGTGGTAGCGGAAACGATCCGGCCCTTCATCGATGATGAACGGCGCCTGCTTGCGCAATTCGGCCAGAATGCCTCGCCGCTCGTTCGAGACGCTCAGCACGCCGAGGTCCACGACCGCGTACACCGCGGTTTCGAGCAGAAACGTGCGCTGCTCTTCGGAAAGCCTGGTGTAGACCTGCTCGGCGAGATACGCGTAGGCCAGAGCCCGTGTCATTCCCTTGGACTTCGCGAACTCACGTTCGCGAACCGCGGCTTTGACTCCCAGGGCGACCGCGGTCGACCAGCCTTCGGTAAGGTGCAGCAGCGAGTCCACGTCCCGCACCGACAGCGTGGAGGCGCATGCCGTCGCTAAGGCGTGCCCCTCGGCGCTCGTGAAGTTCAGTTCGGCGACCGCGAGCGGAAGGTCGGCGGTGCCGTAAGCGACCCAAGTGGCAACCGGTAGCGCGGAAAGGTCCCGGCCGGCAAATACCCATCGGACGAACGATGCGCTGCAAGCTACCAGCGAGGCCAGAAAGACGGCGCTTTCGCTCGACTCCGAGACGCAATGGACGTCGTCGATGAAGATATCTCGAATTGCGGACGAGGCCAGGTTGTCGGCCAGCCAAGACGCAAGACGCTGCGGCCGGTCGCGCTCGGCACTGCCGTAGGCATCGCCCAGCACGTCGCGCAGGGCCGCGAGCGGTGCCGGCAGCGCATCCACCAGGCCTCGAACGAACCCCAACAGCGTGTCGTGCTCGGGCCGCACGCAGTACTCGAGGAATCGGCTGCCGTTCTGCTCGAGAAACTGGCGCACCAAAATGGTCTTGCCGTACCCGGCAGGCGCGGCGAGCAGAATGACGCGAGAGGAGGCGGCATTCTCGAGCTGAGTCAGCAACCGCCCGCGCTCGATCGGTCGAAAGCCGCTGCCGGCCACATCGGCACGAACATCCCGCGTCGTGGCCATTCGCCCTCCGCCAGCCACCCGAGTGGGTACCTGTTACACCCTGTTACCCACTCGCGTTCGACAGATTGCCTGCTAACCGTACCATCGTGCAGTCGGCACCGAGCCCTTGGCACGGTCGTCACCGGCACGTCGGCGACCGGGCCGGCCGGGTCCCCTTCGGAACCACGCCCGCCGTCGATCGCGGGCTTGTCGCACCCGCCCGTCTGCGCTCGCCGGCGGCTAGTCGACCTGGATGATTCCCATCATTCCGTGGTCCTCGTGGAACAGCATGTGGCAGTGGAACACCCACGTTCCCGAAGGGACGTTGCGGAAGTCGATCTCGATCTCGGTCTTCGACGGCAGCACCATCGTCGTCGCTTGGGTGCTGCTGGGCGAGCGCGGCACGCAGGCGCTGCCCTGCACGATGCACGGCATCCCCGGAATCAGCGGCGTCGTGTCCTCGAAGACCTTCGTCTGCTCGGGCTCGAACGGGTTGTTCAGGGTGACGAACGTGAGCTGGTGGATGTGGAAGGCATGGATCTGGGTCGCGGCGTTCACCAGCGTCCAGTGCTCGATCTGTTTTTTGTGGACGTGGATCGTCGGCATCAGGTACCCGCGCGGATCGCTGGGCGGAGCGAGCCAGAACGGCCGCTCGGTGAAGTTCGCCTGCGGGTGCATCGGATCGCTGCCCGACGTCTCGGTGACGTAGAAGCCGCTCATGCCCGTCGTCCAGTACTGCTGGAACGTGATCGTGCGGTGCGGCTGCGAGGCTTGCGTCGCGAGCGCCAGCTTGAGGAACTTGTCGGCATCCGTCAGACCCGGGCTTGCGATGGTCGGCGTCGTGGCGGGCGTCTTCGCCAACGCGTTGACGGTCGCGGCGCGCGCGCCCGCGGCGACGAGCGGCGGCGGCATGATGCGCAGGATCTCGCGGCGCGGGGTGAAGTCGCCGTTGTTGCCGCCGCAGAAGTCGCCGTCGGCGACGATCGTCTGCGGGTTCGCCGAGCGAGCGACGTCGAGGTCGAGCCGGCCCGCGGGCGGGACCAGCACCTTGTCGCGGTACACCGCGAGCGCGTTCTTGCCGACGTCGACGCCGTCGCGCGCGAGGACGACCAGCTTCTTCTGCACCTGCTTGCCGTCGATCGTCTCGAACAGCTTGACGTTCAGATAGTCGTCCGCCATCCCGTCGATGATGCGGTACCGCTCGTGCGCCACCGCTTGATAGGTGACCGGAACGGGCCGGTTCTCACCGGGATTCGGAATCCGCACGCCGTCGATCTGGATCGGCTGGAAGGTCGCGTTCGGGGCCGGCGTCGCGCCGTGGCAATCGGTGCTCGCGGGGCCCAGACCGGTCGGCGAGTGCCAGGCCGGCGGGTTCGCCGGATCGACGTTGGGCACGGGGGTCAGCGCCGCCGGTGCGGCGGTCGCCGGAGCGGCGCCGTTCGCGGCAAGCACGCGCCGCGCGGCCGTCGCGAACAGGGCCTGCTTCTGGCGCGCTTCCGAGGTGTCGCCGGCGTTCACGCGGTCTTTCACCAGCAGGACGCGGCCGATGCGCGGCTGCGGCTCGTCGGGCAGCACGATGAGCGCGCCGGCCAGTCCGCCGCTGACCTGCTTCTCGGCGATGCCGTGGAGGTGCGCGTGATACCAGTACGTCCCCGCGTGCTGGTGCGGATACAGCGCGATGTGGTACCGGCAGCTGCCGTCTTTGGAGGCGACCGTCGACTTGAAGACGTTGTCCTCGAGCGGATCGGTGTCCAGCCCGTGCGTGTGCACGTTGGTGTCGCCCGGATTCATGCCGGGCATCGGCATGCCGCTGGGCAGCGGCGACTCGACCGAACGCTGCCGGTTGAGGTAGGACAGGAAGGGCGTGGGCACCGGCGA
>CAXTNU010000068.1:13428-14338 GCA_964245595.1 uncultured bacterium
ATGCCGCACAGCCCGACCGGCGAGGCGACGAAGTCCTCGCCGGTCGGGCTGTGCGGCATCGGCGTCGGCACTTCGACCGGCAGCACCGGACAGTTGCCCTCGAAGCGGTACGGCGACGGGCGCGGCCCGGGATGCGGCAGCAAGTTGACGAGCCGGAAGTTGAAGTAGTCGTGATTGCGGACCACGATCGTGGGCGCTTCACGATAGACGTCGCCCGGGTTCTGCTTGTAGCAGTAGTGCGTTCCGCTCGCGTCGGTCAGCACGTAGAGCGTGATGTCGTGCGGGTTGGGCGCGACCGGCGGGTCCTCGACGAGGTTGCCGTTGGTGTGCGGCGTGCAGAGGCCGGGTCCGGCGACCGCAGCCGCGGCGGCCGGCCTGGGCGCCGCCCGGCTCGGCAGCGCGGCGTTCACCGCCAGCGCCGCGAGAGCCGCGAGGGAGACCACGAACATGCCGCGCTGCAACGCCATCGACAACACCTCATCGACCGGTTCTGATACTCTGCCGCCCGCATGAAAAACACGTCGCGGTGCGGTAGACCTCGGCTGCGTTCACGCTTAGCACGAGCGGGACCTTGCTCGTCGGAAGAGCAGCTATGCCCGCATCCCGTTGCTCAGCCGGAGCCGCCGACCAGTGCGCGCGCCGCGCGCTCGTGGCGTTCGACCAGCGCGGGTACGTCGACGCCGACCAGCCGCCCGTCGCGCACGCGCACCTCGCCGTTCACGATGCTCAAGTCCACGTTCTGGATGCGGCAGAACACCAGCGCGGCGAGCGGGTCATGGAGCGCGCCGCCGGCGGTGGACAGGCCGTCGGCGCGCACCCCGATCAGGTCGGCCGCCATCCCGGGGGCCAGCGCGCCGATGTCGTCGCGGCCCAGCACGCTCGCGCCGCCGCGGGTCGCCAGGCGCAGCGC